>NZ_CALMHT010000176.1 GCF_937863835.1 uncultured Prevotella sp. | reverse complement strand
ACACTGTACTCTTCCGAGCACAATATCCGTAAAGAACTGCGTGATGTGGATATTGTCATCGGTTCTGTATTGGTACCAGGTGACAAAACACCTCATCTGATATCACGTGCCATGTTAAAGGAGATGGAACCCGGCACAGTGTTGGTGGACGTAGCAATAGACCAAGGCGGATGTTTCGAAACATCACGGCCTACCACACATACCGATCCTATCTATGTAATAGACGGTATTGTACATTACGCCGTAGCCAACATTCCGGGTGCCGTGCCCAACACTTCTACCATCGCACTGACCAATGCCACACTCAAATACGCGATAGATCTGGCAGATAAAGGTTGGCGAAAGGCATGCAAGGATGATATAGCTCTGTATCGCGGACTGAATATCGTGGAAGGTAAAGTGACATTTAAGGCTGTCGCCGATGTATGGGGACTGAAATATGAAGAAATAAAACTCTAACGGACCAACTGATAAAAAGAGACCGGAGCTCATGAAAATGAACTCCGGTCTAATCATATATTCTTTACGATAAGAAAATCAAGTGCAGATTATTCTTCTTTATCAGCCAATTCTTTCTCGTGTTCCTGTATCAACTGCTGCTGTATTTCGTTAGGAACGAGTTCGTAACTGGCAAACTTAGTTGTAAAACTGGCACGACCACCTGTGATACTACTCAGACTGATGGAATAATTGGACAATTCCTTGAGAGGAATCTTAGCCTGCAGTTTCTGATATCCTGCTTCACTGTCCATACCCATAATCATCGCACGGCGACCTTGCAGATCACCCATCACATCACCCATATAATCAGAAGGTACATATACTTCAAGATCATATATAGGTTCCAGAATCTTAGGACCGGCATTTTTGAATGCTTCCGAGAATGCATTACGCGCAGCAAGCATAAATGAAAGTTCATTGCTGTCTACAGGGTGCATTTTACCATCGTAGACGATAACCCGTACATCGCGGGCATAACTGCCTGTCAGAGGTCCCTGCTCCATTCTCTCCATCACACCCTTCAGGATTGCCGGCATAAAACGGGCATCAATGGCTCCACCGACAACAGAATTGATAAAGACCAGTTTGCCGCCCCACTCAAGGTCGACCACTTCCTTACCCTTGATATTCATCTTGAATTCCTGTCCGTTAAACTTGAATGTAGTAGGATCAGGCATACCGTCGGCATAAGGTTCGACAATCAGATGCACCTCACCGAACTGGCCTGCACCACCCGACTGTTTCTTATGACGGTAATCAGCACGAGCCGACTTTGTGATGGTCTCACGATAAGGAATACGCGGTTCTTCAAACTTGATCTGAATCTTATCCAGATTTTCAATACGCCATTTCAAAGTACGAAGATGGAACTCACCCTGACCATGAATGATGGTCTGACGCAGTTCTTTACTCTGCTCCACAACCCATGTCGGATCTTCCTGACGCATACGTGTGACAGCTGCCATCATCTTCTCCGTCTCCTGTTCATTAACAGCCTTGATAGCACGAGAGTATTTAGGATTAGGATACTTGATAAAGTCATATCTGTCTTCACTGCCTTTGCCGTCAAGAGCATTGCCGGTCTTAACATCTTTCAGTTTCACAGTACAACCGATATCTCCGGCCTGCAGTTCATCTACAGGTATACGGGTAGCCCCGGCACAAGCATATATCTGGGCTATACGCTCTTTCGAACCGCGGTCAGCATTCGTCAGGTCATCGCCTGATTTTACCTTACCGCTCATCACCTTGAAGTAACTTACCTCACCGATATGCGGCTCCATACCTGTCTTGAAGAAATACAGAGATTCAGGTCCGTTGGAATCGGGTACGACCTCTTCTCCACGTGTATTATGCACCTTTGGCATTTCACTGACAAACGGAACGACATTGCCTAGGAACTCCATCAGTCGGCGTACGCCCATATCCTTACCTGCACATACGCAGAACACAGGGAAGATAGAACGTGTGACCAGACCCTTGCGGATACCCTCACGCATCTCATCTTCACTAAGCGTTTCGGATTCAAAGAATTTTTCCATCAGACTTTCATCATTCTCGGCAGCAGCCTCAACGAGAGTCTTATGCAGTTCCATGGCTTTATCCATCTCTTCGGCAGGAATATCCTCGATAGTAGGAGCACCACCTTCAGGTTGCCATGAATATTTCTTCATCAGCAGTACATCGATAAGAGCATTGAATCCGGGACCAGTCTGTATAGGATACTGAATCTGTACACACTTCGAACCATATATCTCCTGCATATTATTGATGATAGAGTCGAAATCGCACTTATCACTGTCCAACTGGTTGATGAGGAAGATAACAGGTTTACCCAGTTTATCGGTATAACGGAAATTGTTCTGTGTTCCGACTTCCGGTCCATATTGTCCATTGATAAGAATCACCGCCTGATCGGTAACATTAAGAGCAGTGATAGCACCGCCGACGAAATCGTCCGATCCGGGACAATCAATAATATTCAGTTTCTTATTATTCCACTCTGTATGAAAAACTGTAGGGAATACCGAGTAGCCATATTCTTGTTCTACAGGAAAGTAATCACTAACTGTGTTCTTAGCTTCTACAGAACCACGACGTTTGATAATGCCACTTTCGAAAAGCATTGACTCGGCAAGAGTAGTCTTGCCGCTACCCGCACTGCCAAGCAGAGCGATGTTTTTAATTTCATTTGTCTGATATACTCTCATGTTCTTTATGATTTAAAGTTTTAGATTATGTTTTCTCGGCGTCTAAGTTAGTGATTTTTTGATTAAATCACAAAACAATTATAAAAAATATCGCCTTATTTTAAAACATATTAGTAAATTTGCATAAAAATTGAACTAACGAGGTTTTTCAAGTATGGCAGGCTTATATATACATATCCCTTTCTGTGAAAGCAGATGCATCTATTGCGGGTTCTATTCCACTACCCTTTCATCCCTCAAGGATGATTATGTGGATGCTGTCTGCCACGAAATGGAGATAAGACATCATTACCTTCCAGACGCTGACCGGCATATAGATACAATCTATTTAGGCGGCGGCACGCCGAGCACGTTATCAGGTGTCCAACTGGAGAAGATTTTCGACTGTATATATAATAAGGTGTACTGCGGTTGCCATCCGACAGAAATAACGATGGAGTGTAATCCGGATGATATCACAGAGGATATGGCTGACATCATCAGTACGCTGCCTGTAAACCGCGTGAGTATGGGTGCACAGACTTTCAATGACGACCGACTGCACTTCCTGCACCGCAGGCATACCGCCGAAGATGTGCGCACGGCTGTGGACAGACTCAGGAAAAAAGGTATAGACAACATCAGTGTAGACCTGATGTACGGTTTACCTGACGAGACATTGGAAGATTGGGAAAGTGACATACAGGACCTCCTGGCACTGAACGTCGATCACATCTCAGCTTATTCATTGATGATAGAAGAGAATACCGTCTTGTACAATATGAAAGAAAAGGGGCAGATCGAAGAAGCGGATGAGGAACTGAGCAGAACGATGTATGAAGAACTTATCCGTCAGACGGAAGCGAAAGGATATGAACATTATGAAATAAGCAATTTCGCACTACCCGGTAAACGTTCGCGCCATAACAGCAGTTACTGGAATGCGATACCCTATATAGGCATCGGTGCCGCCGCACATTCTTATGATATGAAAAGTAGACAATGGAACATATCAGACGTACGCAAATATATAGACAATATCAACAGGGATATCATACCGGCTGAAAAAGAAGTGCTGGATATATCCACAAGATACAACGATATGATAACAACATCATTGCGCACAAGCGATGGCATCAACATGACATACGTAAAAGAGACATTCGGAAACAAATACGTGAAATTCCTCCTGGAAAACTCACATCAATATCTCATCCGCAACCTGATGGAATTAATTGATGACAATATAAGAATCACACGCGAAGGTTTATTTGTAAGTGATGCCATCATGAGTGATTTGATGTATGTATAATATATAATAGATTTAATAATAACAGTAATAAATAAATGAATAACAACAAAAAAGGAAAGTTACTGACGAACGATGGTGTCAGTTATATCATACCCTTTATTTTGGTTACATCGTGTTTCGCTTTCTGGGGATTCGCCAACGATATCACAAATCCTATGGTAAAGGCTTTCTCCAAGATTTTCAGAATGAGTGTGACAGATGGTGCATTGGTACAGTTAGCCTTCTATGGCGGATATTTTGCTATGGCATTTCCTGCTGCCATCTTCATCAAGAAGTATTCTTATAAAAAAGGTATTATACTAGGACTGGCATTATATGCCGTCGGGGCCATTCTGTTCTTACCGGCAAGTTGGATCGGCGATTATTATCCATTTCTGCTGGCCTACTTCATATTGACATGCGGGTTATCTATCCTGGAAACAAGTTCCAATCCCTATCTTTACTCCATGGGGTCAGAAGAGACAGCGACACGTAGACTGAATCTGGCACAGTCGTTCAACCCCATTGGTTCTTTACTTGGTATGTTTGTAGCGATGAACTATATACAAGCCCGGATGAATCCGATGGACACTGCAGCCCGTGCCCATCTGTCAGAACACGATTTTGAGATTATGAAGATGTCTGATCTGTCTATTCTGAGCGCACCGTATATCGCGATCGGCCTGATTATCATCATCATGCTGATTCTTATCAGTGTGACAAAAATGCCTGAAAATGGAGAGGCAGACAAGAATCTGAACATAAAAGAGACATTGAAACGGATTATTTCGATCAAACGTTACAGAGAGGGTGTTATCGCAGAATTTTTCTATGTCGGTGCCCAAATCATGTGTTGGACTTTCATCATACAATATGGTACACAGATACTCATGAAGGAAGGAATCAGTGAACAGGCTGCAGAGATAACTTCTCAACAATACAACATCCTGGCTATGGTCATCTTTTGCTGCAGCCGATTCATCTGTACCTATTTTCTGAAATTCATCAATGAATGTAAATTTCTGGGCATCATGGCAGTCATCGCAAGCATTTTGACTTGCGGCGTCATCTATTTCCAAAACCGTACCGGTCTGTATTGTCTCGTTGCCGTTTCAGGATGTATGTCACTGATGTTCCCGACCATATACGGAATTGCATTACACGGACTGGGTGATGATGCGAAATTAGGTGGAGCCGGATTAATCATGGCCATTCTGGGCGGTTCGGTACTTCCCCCTGTTCAGGCCAGTATCATAGATGCACAAAGTATATGGGGATTCCCTGCTGTGAACATATCATTCGTATTACCACTGATATGTTTTTTAGCAGTCATCGTATATGGTGTCAGAACTTACAGGAAAACTATATAATATCCTGATATCAGAAATTATTCCGTGATATTGTGAAATCCGTTCCAACCTTCTACAGACTTGTATGTTTCGGCTGCTCCGACTGGGACTTTAACACGTACTTTGCTCACAACATTGGCATCGAATGAATTTTCATAAAAGGGTGGATTTTCGGCATAAGAAATCACCTCTTTAATGTTAGGGCAACCATAAAAGGCATAATCGTTCAGATCTTGTAGTCCGGAAGGTAAAATGACGGTTGTTATACTCTTGACACCACGGAAAGCACTGACATTGACATGCTTGACGAAGTATGGTATCTCGCATTTTACGAGATTCTTCGCCTGCGGGCAACGTACCAGGGTCGTACTGTCAGCCGTATACAGTATCCCGGATATGGATGTGTAGTTCTTATTAGCCACTGTTTTGATTTCAGAAAGACTGGGGCAATAAGAGAAGGCACTATTGTTAATGGAACTGACGGTATTAGGAATAACTATCGATTTCAGTGAGAAACATTCAGAAAAGATGCCGCTCGCGAGGTCGTCATTATCTGTATACATAGCTCCAAGAGCACCTACATTGGCATAACTCTCTCCACCTTTAATAATACTTGCATCTGACAAATCAAGTTCGGAGAGCTGACTCTTACCATTGGTCATCTGGTGAATATACTTTATATCTGTTCCGTTCAATTCTCCGTTTATCTTAAGATACTTAACAGTTCTTCCTTCATTTACGGATATGACTGTTGACAAGCCACCTGCTGCGGGTACGGTTACTGTCTTCTGTTGGGCGAAGCCACAGAATGGCATCATGAATGCCAATGATAATAATAAATTTCTCATAACTTTATGGTTAAATGTTCGTTTTATAGGTGCAAATATATATTTTTTTTCTCAAAATACATCGTATTTTTGTTTTTTATTTAAAATAATACTATATTTGCAATCAAGAAACTACTAAAGAATAACTATGGCTGAATTACAAAATAACAACATGAAAGATACTATTATCCGGATATGGCATAAAATTACTTTTGCATTCAACAAGAACAGCAATAGTATTCTGAAACTGGCGTTAAGCGAAGGAGATGTTCGTGTATTTCGTTATATTGTAAAACAAAACAAATTACAGGAATTAGCCGGTAATTATTTCAAAGACTCTGAAATCACGTTGGATTATATCGGGAAACTGATACACAAGAAGGATAAAGCCAGATATAATTTTATTCTTGAAAGATTCATAAAAGGTTTTATGACAAAGACCACCGCCCATTATCTGATGCTTGATGTAAAGAGCGATAAATACCGATATACAGAATTCGTATATGACATATTCAAGGAGAAGGAATCTAAACCAAAAGCAGTGGTCTTTGCAGTCAAAGATAATGATAACGAGATAACATACAAACATAAATTGGATTCCAATAACCGATGGCTTGAGATGATAACTCAGGCTACGGACATATCTGTTTGGAACTTCAGTACGGCGGATAGCAAATTCAATTATGCAGATATAGGATTCAGTATGGATGACAGACCCATATATATATCGGATTTGATTAACAAGACTCACCCGCAGGATAAACCTACAGTTAAGACACTTGCAGAACTATTCAAGAAAAGACGTAATCAGGCTTTTAATATAGACATACGGATAGATGTGTCTTCAGGAAATAACATTTGGAATGATGTTATCTTATATGGTCTGCCTACCGAGATCGATGAAAATGGGGATGTTAACATCTACTCCGGATATATGATGGATGTTACAGAAAAGATAAAAGACAAGAAGATACTAAAAGAGGCAATGGCAAAAGCTCAAAAGAGCGAGGAACTAAAAGAACAGTTTGTTGCCAACATCAGTCATTATATCAGAACTCCGCTCAATTCTATTATGGGATTCGGACAAATTATCGGACAATGTACCAGTGACGAAGAACGACAGCTCTGTCTTGACACAATGAACCAGAACAATGATGATCTGCTGAAGTACATCAACGACTTGCTGGAATATTCTAGTCTATCAGCCGGATACTTCCAGTTGAAAAAAGAAGCATTTAACATCTGCGACCTGTTGGAGACGGCAAAAGCGATATTGGATGCCAGAGTCAAGGAAGGCATCCTGACAGAATCTGATTGCCCCGTCGACCATTTCGTAATAGAATGGGACAAGGAGAAAATGAGAAATATATTAAACTATTTAATAGACAATGCTATAAAGGTTACGACAACAGGAACTATATCGCTAGGCGTATACGGTACAACAGAAGGTGTGGAAGTGTCATGTAAATATAACGGTGCCGATTTATCTTCAAAAACAGAAGATGCGATGTACGACAGTTTTAGTAAACCCGACTTTGAAGACAGTCTGCACAGTCTTGAACTTCGGTTATGTCAACTGCTTTGCGAGAAGACAGAAGGACAGATGAACATTGACACCGATTTTGAACACAATACAGAAATCACTCTTCATATACCTTGCAGTATACTGGATTTTGGTAATAAGACGAAAGAATGAAAAGGTATTTTTCGCTGATTATTATATTTATTTCTTCAATTTGCACTTTCCAGTCTTATGTCTCTGCACAAGAACTGAAAGCTCAGTTATTCCATTATACTCCAGCAGATGGACTTACCAGTAATTCCATATCCGACATTATTCAAGATAAGTATGGATATATATGGATTGCCACATGGAACGGACTGAACAGGTATGACGGCTATTCTTTTACCAATTATACGACCGGTAAAGCAAGTGGAATACCATTTCTCCATAACCGTATATTTAAACTTTCTCCTGATAAATATGGTAATATATGGATGGAAATGTATGATGGAAGAGTATTCGTCCTCATAAGGAAAACAGACAGAATCGTAAATGCATTTACAGGTCATCAAGCGAACGACATAATCACAGAACGCCCCGTATTCTGTTCACCTAGTGGCAAATCATATATGATCATCA
Organism: uncultured Prevotella sp.; assembly: GCF_937863835.1. GTDB lineage: Bacteria > Bacteroidota > Bacteroidia > Bacteroidales > Bacteroidaceae > Prevotella. The sequence goes on along the minus strand of NZ_CALMHT010000176.1, from coordinate 24,226 downwards.
AGAACAAGGGTATATTTCAAATGTATTTTGATGCAGGCAATATCAAATCCAAATTTATTCATATCCAGAGACGGACAGTTAATCAGATCGTTTTCGACAATAAAGGCAATTTATGGTTATCCACCGACAATGGACTGATTTGTATGGATGAGAAATCAGGCAAAATAAAAAAGGTTCACTGGATGAGCGAAAACATCACGAGTGTTTCCTATAAAAAGAATCATATCTATGCCGGTACAAAATCCGGGAAATTGCTTGTCATCGTAAATGGTGTGGTGGAAAAGACAATCAAAGAATTGCAGGAAAAAGATGTCACCTCTGTATATATGGATGATTTCGGTTTGCTATGGTTTTCTACAGAAAAAGAGGGAATATCACGACTAAACACGAAAACCGGACAGATAAAAAGTTTTGCTCAAACTGTGAATGAGCGGGAATTAGACTTGCATGGCGGCAGATTTACAGAAGCCGGCGGTCTTTTGTGGGCCAGTATGACTCACGGTGGCTTCGGATATTATCAACGTGCGACAGACAGATTCAGTTATTTCTATAACAGTCCAGAAAACTCATGGAACCTCTCTAACACAGTACCTACTTATTTATCATTGCCCGAAGGCGTAATATGGATGTCAACCATAAAACGGGGACTTGAGAAATTGGAGATCCTTAAAGAACGTATAAAACTGGAAGTTCCCGAACCTGGTTCAAAACTGTACGGTGTAAATGAAATCCGCGCTATGCTGCAAGACGACAATGGTGACGTATGGACTGGAAACAAAGCCGGAATGTTGTGTATCAACAGGCATGGAAAAATAAAAAGATATGATCATGACGGGACTGGAAGAAAGTTTGGACGTATTTATGGATTAATGAAGGACAGCAGAAACAGATACTGGATGAGCACGAAAGGAAATGGACTGTACTTGATAACAAAGAACGGTGAAGACCTTACGTTTACGAACTATAAGTATGATGCCAATAATCATTATAGTTTAAGTTCCAATAACGTATATATCACGGAAGAAGATAAATACGGTAATATATGGGTGGCTACATACGATGGCGGCATAAATCTTATCAGCAAAGACAAAAACGGCAAAACGGTTTTCTACAATTACAAAAACAAGATGCATTCATATCCCCACGAATCTTATCTAAAGGCCAGGACATTGGCTGCTGACAATAATGGTAATGTATGGGCAGGCACGTCTGATGGAATTCTGATATTTCGTTATGAAAACGGTATCGTTCATATAAAGAAAATACGGTCATCCGAAAAAGAGGGATCAGAACTGGGCAGCAATGATATCGTCCAGATAAAAAAAGATAATAAAGGAGTGGTATGGATTGCCACCAACGGTGGAGGATTATGCCGTACTGACGGAATGGATGACAATGGTGATTGGAAATTCAGGACGTACGGTTCTAAAGAGGGACTCCCTTCTGATGAAATACGTGGAATAACATTTGATAAACTGGGAAATGTATGGTTTACGACTGATCAACAATTATGTTCTTATGATATACGGACGCACCTCTTTACCATATACTCCATACAGGATGGTGTAGGTAATGTGATGTGTTCGGAAGGCGCCGCTATCACAATGAAAGACGGTAAAATGCTTTTCGGCACCCTCAATGGCTACTATATTGTAGACAGGACCAAATTGGTTAACGAACAAGGATCTACGTTGAAACTGCAGATAACGGATTTCCTTATCAACGACGAATTGATAAGTCCCAGACTGAATGACATCTATAATTATTATATCCCGGAAAGTAAAATGGTTAAAATACCAAATAGAACTTCAGTTTTTGCTTTTAAATTTATATCACTCAATTATCAACTGCAGCACCGTGTACATTATCAGTACAAACTCGAAGGATATGATAAACAATGGAGAAATGCAGACGTATCGCGTATTGCCACTTATTCCGACGTACCCGCTGGTACATATACATTCAAGGTAAAGGCCTTCTTACTGGAATCGCCTGATAAATACGATATTAAAACGATAACGGTCATAGTACCGCCATATCTGTTAGCATCTACGATGGCATTGTGGATATATCTAGTACTTTTCATCACCGGAATCATGGGATTCGTATATCACAAGAAACGCATAAGAACAAGAAAGCTGAAAGACATGCGTGTACTGAAAATAGGTCCGCAGGAAATTGCGTTCAAACATAAAGATGATTACGATTTCGTTGTCGAACAACAAAAATGGCTTGAAGAAAAATATTCCGACGCCAATCTGAAAATAGAAGATGTCGCCGCACATTTTTCCATATCAAGGACTTCATATTATAATAAGGTGAAAGAACTCACAGGTATGTCTCCGAGAGAGTTCATCAAGGAATTCAGGATTAAGAAAGCCATGATGTATCTCGAACACGACGACTGCACGGTGGCAGAGGTAGCATACAAATGCGGATTCAACGATCCTGTTTATTTTACACGTATATTCAGGGAAACGATGAAAGTTACTCCGACTGTATATAGGGAAAGAACGAGGGGACTGATAAAGAAAACTAAAACGCAAAAAGAAAAAACACAAAAAGAGGAGAATAATTTGGAAGATTAAGATTAAAGCATTAACTTTGCACAAAAGAATAAAGAATAAGGTCGTATCGATTAGACTGGGATACTCATCAATTAAAATCGAAAAACCGAGATGACTTCTTTTGTCGATGGCGGGCCACGCCTTTAAGGTAGCCGTAAGGCCGGTGGATTACAAAGACGGAGAGCTCTCAAATCTTATTAGACTCGGAGTTTTCATCACATCATCGATACGGCCATTTTTAATAACAACCCAATTTCTGTTTATTATGTTTTCTGGAATTATCGAAGAATTTGCTACAGTAATGGCTATAAGTCATGATCGTGAGAATATTGATTTGTCTCTGAAATGCTCATTTGTGGATGAACTGAAGATAGATCAGAGTGTCAGTCATAATGGTGTATGCCTCACGGTGGTAAGTATCAAGGATGGTGTATATACCGTTACAGCCATGAAAGAAACGCTCGACCGTTCCAATTTGGGTATGCTTAAAGTTGGCGATAAAGTGAATGTCGAGCGGTCTATGATTATGAATGGTAGACTGGATGGACATATTGTGCAGGGGCATGTAGATGAAACAGCCAAATGCATAGACATGAAGGATGCAGACGGTTCTACATATTTCACTTTCGAATATGCATCCGATAAAGAAATGGTCAGAAGAGGTTATTTCACTGTTGATAAAGGTAGTGTCACCGTTAATGGTGTATCTCTTACAGTCTGCAATCCTACTGACAATACATTTCAAGTGGCTATCATCCCATATACCTTGGAGCATACCAATTTCTGCGATATAAAGATAGGAAGCACGGTCAATATTGAGTTTGATATTTTAGGAAAATACATCGCGAGATTGCATCAAGTGGAATAAATGTTAAATTCAAGCATTCTATCGTTGAATTGAATTTTAATTTCTACTAACCGGGAAATAATATCGATATTATTTTTACGGTATTGATTTTCTTCATAATTTTGCAGCGTGAAAATATATTTGCAAAATAAATTATGAAGAAAAGTATTGTATTAATAACAGCCATGTTGATTGCAGTTCATATCGTTTCAGCTGCCACTCCTAAAAAATGGACGCTGAAAGAATGTATTGATTATGCACTGACCAACAACATTACGCTACAGAAGAACCGTCTGTCTACACAGTCGGCGAAAGAAGATGTACTGAAATCCAAAGCAGCTTTATTGCCATCTTTGGATGCCTCTACCAGTCATTCTGTACTTTACAGGCCGTGGACTAATTCCACCCAAACCACAGTAAGCAACGGAACGGTACAAAGTAGTGTCAACAAGACCTATTATAATGGAAGCTATGGTATTAACGCAAGTTGGACTGTCTGGAACGGCAATATCAATCATAACACGATTAAACTGAACAAACTGACCGAACAACAGACCGAACTGGATTCTGCCGAAACTGCAAATAGTATTCAAGAAAAGATAGCCCAGGTTTACGTACAGATCTTATACCTCAATGAAGCCATTAAAGTGGACAAACAAAGTTATGAGGTAAGTAAAAAGAATGAAAGCCGCGGTGAAGAAATGGTAAAAGTAGGTAAGATGGCTAAGGCCGACCTGGCTCAACTCACAGCACAGACGGCTCAGGACAAATATAACATTGTCGAGGCTGAGAGTAATTTGGCCAGTTATAAACTTCAACTCAAACAATTACTGGAAATAACGGATGATCAAGAATTTGATGTCGATATACCAGAGACATCAGATGAACAGGCAAAGTCGGATATTCCCACATTGCAATCAGTTTACCAGGCTGCCCTTACTTCACGTCCTGAGATTAAAAATACCCAACTGGCTATACAAAGCAGTGATCTCAGTATTAATATAGCAAAAGCCGGACTTCTTCCTACCATAAGTCTGACCGGCGGTTTGGGAACCAGTACATCATCTTTGAGTACAACAAGTTGGGGCAGTCAGATGAAAACCAATTTCGACGGGAGTATAGGTGCGACATTAAGTATTCCTATATTCGACAACCGCAAAACAAAAACAGCTGTAAACAAGGCTAAGATAGAACGGGCCAATCAGATACTGAACTTACAAGATAAACAGAAGACTCTATATAGTACAATAGAGACATATTGGTTGGATGCAAATACAAATCAACAGAAATTCATCGCTGCAAAGAGCAGTGTAGAAAGTCAACAAGCCAGTTATGACCTCCTCAGTGAGCAATTCCGCCTTGGACTTAAGAATATCATAGAACTGATGACGGGTAAGACAAACCTGCTCAGTGCACAGCAAAGTGAACTACAGAGTAAGTATATGACAATATTAGACTTACAACTTCTGAAATTCTATAAAGGCGAAAATATAACATTGTAAATAAGAAAATCACTAAATAATATGAAAAGAATCAGTAAAATATGGATTGGCGTTGGCGTCATCATCATTATCGCCGTCGCAGCATGGCTACTGTCAGGAAAGAAGGCAGCAAGTGCTATCACTTTTGATAAAGTAAAGGTAGAAGCTGGCAATATTCAAAATAGTGTAACAGCTACCGGTTCCATCGAACCTGTTACATCAGTTACCGTCGGTACTCAGGTTTCCGGTATCGTAAACAAATTATATGTCGACTACAACAGTGTTGTCAAGAAAGGTCAAGTGATTGCTGAACTGGATAAGACAAATCTGATGAGTGAACTGAATACGGCGAAAGCGAATCTTGCCAGTGCACAGAGTTCACTCAATTATCAGACAGCGAATTTCAACCGGTATAAGACATTATATAATAAAGGACTTGTCAGTGCAAATGATTACGAAAATGCGTTATTGACTTACCGGCAAGCTAAAGAGAGCGTTGCACAATCTAAAGAAACTTTGCGCAAGGCACAGACGAATCTCGGTTACGCTACTATTACATCACCAATAGACGGTGTTGTACTTTCCAAATCGGTGGAAGAAGGACAAACAGTGGCTGCCAGCTTCAGTACACCTACCCTGTTCACTATTGCTAAAGACCTTACCAACATGCAAGTCGTAGCCGATGTGGATGAAGCCGATATAGGTGATGTGAAAAAAGGAGAAAGAGTATCCTTCACCGTAGATGCATATCCTGATGATACTTTCGATGGAACAGTGACACAAGTCAGACAGGAAGCGACAACAACAAACAATGTCGTAACCTACGAGGTGGTAATCAGTGCACCTAATGCTGACTTAAAACTGAAACCGGGACTTACTGCGAATGTGACAATATACACAGCTGAAAAACAAGGCGTGACGACCGTAGTAAGTAAAGCGCTTCGTTTTACCCCGACAAAAGATGTAGTAAAGGGATATAAAATAGTAGACTGTGACGGCAAAAATAAATTGTGGACACTCGAGGGAAACATTCTGAAAGCCCATTCCGTACAGACAGGTCTTTCTGATGGCACGCATACAGAAATACTCGGAGGTATAGAAAGAGGGACAACTGTTATCTCTGATGTGAAAGCGTTGACAGAAACACAGACTTCTGATTCAGGAAGCGACAGTGAAAGCAGTCCTTTTGCGCCTAAGGGTCCGGGAAGCAACAAGAAGAATAATCAGCAAGCTACAACTACTAAGAAATAATATTCATTGAATTAGTTCGTTAATAAGAATAAGACAATATGTCAAACGAAAACGACAATAAGAAAGTAGTAATAGAACTACAAGACGTAAAACGTGAATTTGTAGTTGGCGACGAAACCGTTCATGCTCTGCGTGGTGTAAACTTCAGAATTTTCGAAGGAGAATTCGTCACCATCATGGGTAAGTCCGGTTCTGGAAAATCCACGCTTCTTAATCAGTTGGGATGCCTTGACACTCCATCCAGCGGTGAATTTTATCTTGACGGGGTATCAGTACGTCAGATGTCTAAGGCTCAACGCGCCGTACTGCGTAATCATAAGATTGGATTCATTTTCCAAAACTATAACTTGTTGCCGAAAACAACAAGTATAGAGAATGTGGAACTGCCTCTGATGTATAATGGCTCCGTAGGTTCTAAGGAACGTCAGGAAAAAGCCATCAATGCATTAAAAGCCGTAGGTCTAGGCGACCGTCTGTATCATAAGTCGAACCAAATGTCCGGTGGACAGATGCAACGTGTTGCCATTGCCCGTGCTCTTGTCAATGATCCTGCCGTCATACTGGCTGACGAGGCAACAGGAAACCTTGACACCCGTACATCTTTCGAGATTTTAGTATTGTTCCAAAAGTTGCATGCCGAAGGACGTACTATCATATTTGTAACTCACAACCCAGATATCGCCCACTATTCCAGTCGCAACATCATGTTGAGAGATGGTAAGGTGATCAGTGATGAGTATAACAACAACATTCTATCAGCTGAAGAGGGACTAGCTAAACTGCCCAATAATTCTGATGAATAAACAAATGAATATATGAACTATACAAATCTATTTAAGATAGCGCTCAGAGCCATATTTGCCAATAAGATGCGTTCTTTCCTGACTGCCCTTGGTATCATCATCGGTGTTGCATCGGTTATAGCGATGCTTGCAATCGGTCAGGGTTCCAAGAAGAGTATTCAGGCCAACATCGCTGAGATGGGTTCCAATATGATTATGATAAACCCAGGACAAGACATGCGTGGAGGTGTCAGGCAAGATGCTTCTTCTATGGAAACGCTGAAACTGAATGATTACCAGACTCTCAAAGATGAATGCAAATACATATCTGCGATCAGTCCTGTCGTAAACAGCAGTGGCCAGTTTATTTATGGCAACAACAACACTCCATCTTCCATATATGGTGTAAATGAAGATTATCTCACCATTCGCCAATTGTCTGTAGAAGACGGAGATATGTTTACAGATGCTGATATAAAAAGCAGTGCGAAAGTCTGTATACTGGGACAGACAGTAGTAAGCAATCTCTTTCCAGACGGCAGCGACCCTATCGGTAAGGTTGTCAGATTCAATTCTATACCTTTCCGGGTTATCGGTGTCCTGAAAAAGAAGGGATATAACACGATGGGTATGGACCAGGACGACCTCGTTCTGGCACCTTATACAGCTGTGATGAAACGAATTCTCGCACAGACATATCTTGGAAGTATCAACTGTTCCGCAATCACTGAAGAACTGACGGACAAGGCGACAGATGAGATATCAACTATCCTCAGACGCAATCACAAACTCAAGGATGCCACAGCCGACGGCAACGGTGACAGTGATGATTTCAACATCCGCTCTCAGGAAGAACTTTCATCTATGATGAACTCAACCACAGACATGATGACCATCCTACTAGGATGTGTGGCCGGTATATCCCTCATTGTAGGAGGTATCGGTATCATGAACATCATGTATGTAAGTGTCACTGAACGTACCCGTGAAATAGGTCTGCGTATGAGTGTTGGTGCCAGAGGAATTGATATTCTGAATCAGTTTCTTATCGAAGCCATTATGCTTAGTGTAACAGGCGGTATCATTGGTGTATTGCTGGGTGTAGGTTCATCGTATGCCATCAAGTTTCTGGCCCATTGGCCGATATATATTCAGCCATGGAGCATCATCATGAGTTTTGCGGTATGTACATTCACTGGTGTATTCTTCGGATGGTATCCGGCAAAAAAAGCAGCACAACTGGATCCAATAGATGCTTTGCGTTACGAGTAAAAACAAATAATTAATATAAGAAATGGAACGATTCTCAATTCATAAATATTTGAACCGAACTGACGTTGCTCAGTATTTAATTCATATAGCAATATGGATAGTATTATTCGCATCGCCTTTGATGTTTTTCAATCATGGTGAAGAACTGAACATGCTCAGATATTTAAGATTAAGTTTCGCTCCACTAGCAATATTCATTGTATTCTATATCAATTATTTCTTCCTTACGCCTAAATATTACATAAAAGGAAACAAAAAAACATATTTCATTGTCAATATCATATTTATCACTGCGATGGCCATCGGATTACATTTCTGGATGGAATATGCCCATGGATTTGACGTGCATAGCATATATAGACCACCGCATCCCAACCCCAACGATCATCCCCAGTCCATATTCTTCATTCTTAGAGATACGTTCAATCTGTTTATTGCCGCAGCCGTGGCCACCATGCTTGTATTATCTGAGCGTTGGCATAAGTCTGAGAACATATTGAAAGAATCGGAAAAAGCAAGGACAGAAGCGGAGTTGAGAAATCTTAGAAATCAGATTAATCCGCATTTTCTACTTAACACTCTGAACAACATTTACGCACTTACAGCATTTGATGCTGTCAAGGCTCAATATGCCATACAGGAATTGAGCAAAATGCTAAGACACATCCTATACGACAATCAGAAAGCGAACATTGATCTGAAGGAGGAAGCCAGGTTCCTAACCAACTATGTAAATTTAATGAAGATACGTCTTACAGACAATATCAAGGTAAATATGAATATAGACATACCGGACAACAAAAATTACAAGATTGCCCCGATGATCATCATATCGCTAATAGAAAATGCATTCAAACATGGAATCAGTCCTACCTTATCCAGTTTCATCAATATCAATATTTCAGCCAATGATGAAATGATTGTTTGTAATATAGAAAACAGCAATTTCCCGAAAGTGGATGCAGATAAGAGTGGACATGGTATCGGTCTGAAACAAGTGGAGAAAAGGCTGGAATTATCATATCACGAAAAATATGAATGGACAAAGGGTGTTAGTGAAGATAAAACAAAATATAAATCTAAAATAATTATTTATGATACTAAATTGTGCAATAATTGATGATGAGCCTTTAGCAGCCGAACTGCTTAAGAGCTATGTAGAGAAAACCCCTTTTCTGAATCTTATCGGAAGTTATAACAGTGCTATAACAGCCATTAAGGATCTGAAAGAGAATCCTGTAGATATCATTTTTCTCGATATTCAGATGCCGGAACTGAGTGGCATTGAATTTGCAAAGATTCTCCCGAAAGAAACACGTGTCATTTTTACCACAGCCTTCAATCAATATGCTATTGAGGGTTATCGCGTAAATGCTCTCGACTACCTGTTAAAACCTATAAGTTATGAGGATTTTATGAAGTCGGTAAGCAAAGCGGTGGATTACTTTTCCATTGTTCGTAAACAGGAAACTTACAAAAAAGACCGTTTTATGTTCGTCAAAAGCGATTACAAACTGATACGTGTGGCACTTGATGATATCCTTTATATAGAAGGACTGAAAGACTATGTGCGTTTCTACTTGTCAGACGGTACCAAATTGATGTCACTGATGAATATGAAAAAGTTGGAGGATTATCTCCCCTATCCTGAATTCATGCGTACGCACCGTTCGTATATAGTTCACATGAGTAAGGTTAACTCCGTTGATCATTTCCGTATCGTATTTGATGAAGAATATCTACCTATATCCGACAGTTATAAAGATAAGGTTCAGATGTATTTTGAGAAACATACGCTTGCTTAATTAATAATCAAGTAATTCAATAGGTTTACTGATAAAAGTAGTGGCTCCATTTCCGATAAGGAAATCCTTGTCTCTGAATCCCCATAAGACACTGATACAAGGCAGTCCACTATTTTTAGCAGTATTTATATCTACATCACTGTCGCCTATATATACAGCTGTTTCTTTTTCCACGTTCAATGCTTTCAGTGCTTCATACACAGTATCCGGCGCAGGTTTCTTACGTATATTCTCTTTTTCACCTATGGCCACATTTATATATTTGCCAAAGAAATGATGACATAGCTCCTGCGTGGCTGCATAGAACTTATTGCTTACTACCGCCATTCTTTTACCTCTTTGCTGCAGTTGGGCAATCGTCTCGATGATACCTGGATAAGGACAGGTAGTGTCAAGACTGTGTGCCAGGTAATGATCCCGGAACACCGCATAAGTTTCTTCAAAAAGCGGATTGTCAAGACCGTCGGGTATAGCACGTTCCATCAGCTTTTTAACACCGTTCCCAACAAACCTACGTACATCATCAGTCGTATGTTCCGGCATACCGGCCCATCTCAAGGCATAATTAGTGCTTGCTGCAAGATCTCCAAGCGTATTCAATAAGGTTCCGTCCAAATCAAATATATAAGTATTATATTCTTTCATTTTATCTTTGACTTCTGCCGATCATCGTTTTCAGTTTACGATTTAACAAATCAGCATTCAACAACTCTTCTATATTAACATGCATACGATACTGCCAATGGTTATAATTGTCAGATGGTACATTAATTCTTTCCTCTCTTACATTTTTGCTTCGCATCTCCGTATCCATGGCCATCAGATCCTGAAAAGAAAGAAGGCAAACCATTGACGGAGAATACAAGTGTCGGGCGATTATTTCCTCGGCGAGCATGGCAGAAAGATGAACAGGAGCCCTCCCCTCTTTCTGCATCATTGTTGTATAATAACGTTGAGTCTGTTCGGGATTTTCCTCCCACCATAGACGCATGGGCGACATATCATGAGTAGATATGGTAGCAACACTTCTGTATGGATATCCTCCGATATGAGAAAACTCCACACCACTTTCTTTTGGCATTGTCTGAATCTGTAACGACAGGATACGAAGACTGTCCAGTACTGATTCGACACAACTAGGCAACATACCTAGATCTTCGGCACATACGAGCATTCGTGTGTTGCCTAAAATTTTAGGCAACTTACGGAGGGCGTTCTGTCCCCAGTACGCATCATGACGACGGTAAAAGTAATTATTATACAGTCGCATAAAAGCATCTTTCTCTTCATCACTGAGCATATCAAACACAGGTTCTGTATATGCACTGATGCGGGGATGATACATCTCTTCCTGATAGGGATCAGCCACAAAAAGTACATTTGCGATTAATCTATAGAGTCCATCTCTTATCCAAATACTATTTTCATCGTTTTTCCCATCAAAGAAATTGCGCACTTGTATTTGCGTCGCATAGTCCGACTTCAATTCATAAAGATTATATGCCTTTTTAATAAGAAATTGTTCTTTTACATATTGCGCATGTATCCCGAATATCTTATCGAGTATCTTATCATTAATAAAAGGACGTGTAAAAAAGTCCTTTCGAAATTGTAATCCGAAATAACCAATCTCTTCTACAGTAAGAGGCAATGATGGTGAAAAATGTCCCAGTGTACCAAACAATGCATCTGATGGTATTTCCCATATACGGAAAAAGCCCAGAACATGGTCTATTCTGAATGCATCGAAGAAATTCTCCATATAACGGAAACGTTTCCTCCACCAAGTATATCCGTCTTCTGCAAAAGAAGTCCAGTTATAAGTAGGAAAACCCCAATTTTGTCCGTTTCGGGCAAAGGCGTCGGGAGGAGCACCAGTCTGCGAATCAAGATTAAAGAACTTCGGCGACATCCAAGTTTCCACACTGTCTCGGTTAACTCCTATCGGCAAGTCGCCTTTTATCACTATATGATGATTTCGAGCATATTCACACGCAGATTTTAACTGCATATAGAGATTATACTGCACATAATATATATAATATAAAGCATGATGTTCCGAATCACACAAATCGTCAATTATCTTTTCGCTATACACACTATATTCCCCCCAATCTGCATAATGGGCTGTATGATACCTGTCACGCAAGACACAAAAAGCAGCGTATGGTTTGAGCCACTCTTTGTTATTCTCATAGAATAATTTAAAGCCATCCGATCTAACAACAGATTCACCTCTTTCAGAATATGAAGTATGTATGTAAGAACTCTTCACTCGTTCCACCGCTTCATAATCACTATACGAAAGGGCATTGAGTTCTTGCCGTTGGCGATTGAATGAAGTAGCGAGATTTTTGTCTTTCAATTTACCTAATTGTTCCAAATCTATATAATGTGGATGCAGTGCATAGATAGAAATAGAATTGTATGGATAGGAGTCAGACCAACCATGTGTGGATGTGGTATCATTGACAGGCAGTATCTGTATAACCTTCATACCTGTCTTTACCGCCCAGTCGACCATTCTTTTTAAATCTCCGAAATCACCGACACCATACGAATATTTACTGCGAAGAGAAAAGACAGGAATAACCACACCGGCAACCTTCCATATAGTTTCCCTCACTCTCAATACTTCACCATAAAGTACAAGCACCTGTCCATCGGTGATATGGTCCACTTCGGTGGTACGGTTATCACCTTCTTCCCAAGCCACGAACGAATTATTCTTTTTATTGACTATTACATATTTATATTCTAAAGGTAATGATATCCCGTCCACATTTACAGACAACATCCATTCATATTCACCGCAATATGTCATCATTGTATATCTTGCCTGACTCCAGGAACCGATTGCCGGATGATTGCCGATGACGGCTATCGCCTCATCTTCTTTCAACTGCGGTGCCGACACTCTGAATAATATTGTCTTTCTGAAAGTAGGGATACGTTGGGCTGATACGGTTTCATCGTGTTCTCTACCCATCGTGGTAATATAGGCGTTAGAATACAAATGCAACTGCAAAGGGATTTCCCTCCACATATCGTGAAAGACGTAATCGTGTCCGGAATCAATGGAATATACACGTTTCACCAAATTCCATTCTGTACGTAATATACATCCCTCATTGTCTTCTATATGATAAGAATAGCTGATTGATTCCAAAGGATGTTGACGGTTATCCATCACAGCTGTTTCAATTGTCCAGAAACGACCATCGATAGTAGTCATCTGTAATTTTTGAGTTTTTTCTCCACCGTCATTATTAGTACTGACGAGGTTGAGAATAACACTTTCGCCCCATTGCGTATTATATTTGATATTGAATTTCAGTTTCATTTTTGTTAATATATAACTTAATCAACGCAAAGGTAATAAAAATATCGTATTTCGTTTCTCTGTTTTCAAAAATTGATGTATCTTTGCGCGAAATTTTAAAGGACATTTCAAATGAAACCTATTAATTCTAAGCGTTATCTATTGTCAGCAGGTGCTTGTTTGCTGATAATAATAGGAGTAATTTACTATTATTTTTTCTCATCTTTTTCAATAAAAAGTGAAACGAAGTACATCTACATTGACAATGATGACAATATTGATTCCGTCTATACAAAACTGGAGCCAATAGCTGCCGGTCATGCGATGAAAGGTTTTAGAACCCTCGTACGCCACAGTTCTTATAGCCAGCACATCCGTAGCGGAAGGTATGCTATCAGACCGGGCGAAGGAGCCTTCAAGATATTCCGCCATCTGAAGAACGGATTACAGACATCCGTCAATCTCACCGTTCCGTCTGTCAGGACCGTTGACGACTTAGCCGGCGCATTATCAAAAAAGTTAATGCTCGACAGTACAACAATAGACAATGCTCTTAAGGACGAGGCTCACTGCCAAAAATACGGTTACGACACAACCACCATAGCATGTCTGTTTATTCCAAACACCTATGATATTTACTGGAATGTGACACTTGACAAACTGTTTGCGAGGATGCAGAAAGAGAATAAGAAATTCTGGAATTTTGAACGTACGGAAAAAGCCAAGCAAATGGGATTCACCCCTAATCAGGTAATAACACTGGCCAGTATCGTCGATGAAGAGACTGCCAATGACACAGAAAAGCCTATGATAGCAGGTATGTATTATAACCGTTACAAAGCTGGTATGCCTCTGCAGGCCGACCCTACCATCAAGTTCGCCCTGAAAAGATTTGAACTCAAACGAATCTACAATAATCTGCTATTCGTAAAGAGCCCATACAATACATATAAGAATATCGGACTTCCTCCCGGACCTATCCGTGTTCCGAGTGTAGCAGGCATAGATGCCGTACTGAATCATGTACACCATGATTATTTATATATGTGCGCTAAAGAAGACTTCAGCGGTACCCATAACTTTGCACGTACTTATGAGGAGCACATGCAGAATGCGCACAAATACAGTAAAGCATTGAATGAGAGAGGTATCAAATAAACAAAATAAAGGCTTATAAAAAACGAAATGTCCTCTCTTCACAGAGCGGACATTTCTATCTCAATAGGTATTAGCTTTTTTAAGGTAAAAAGATTGTATTCAGGATAACGTTGGCAAAGGTACACGCTTTTTTACACCCTTGCAAATATTTTTTTATGTTAGAAAACATATTTTTATATTTTCCTTAAAATTTTATCTTAATATATCCAAGTATTGACAAAAAAACTAGTAACTTTGCCCGTTGAAAACAATAACGTATAATATGGTTGAGAAGAATGAAACTAATAACGAAGAGAAGAAAAGTCTTAGCTTCGTGGAGCAATTTGTAGAAGAAGACCTTGCCGCAGGTAAAAATGGCGGCAGAATACAAACACGATTTCCACCGGAACCAAACGGATATATTCACATTGGTCATGCCAAAGCCATCTGTATGGACTTCGGTGTAGCCAATAAATATAATGGTATATGCAATCTTCGTTTTGATGACACGAATCCATCCAAGGAAGACACGGAATACGTAGATTCTATCCTTCATGACATCAAATGGTTGGGATTTAATTGGGGAAATGTATATTACGCCTCCGACTATTTCCAGCAACTATGGGACTTTGCCTTATGGATGATAAAACAGGGTCGCGCATATATAGACGAACAAACATCCGAGCAGATAGCTGAACAGAAAGGAACACCTACCGAACCAGGTAAGGCCAGTCCTTACCGTGACCGTCCTATTGAGGAAAATCTGGCATTGTTTGAAAAGATGAACACTCCGGATGTGGAAGAAGGTTCAATGGTACTACGTGCTAAAATAGACATGGCTAATGCCAACATGCACTTCCGTGATCCTATCATGTACCGTATCATACATACGCCGCATCATCGTACCGGAACGAAATGGAATGCATATCCCATGTACGACTTTGCTCACGGTCAGAGCGACTTTTTCGAAGGTGTGACCCATTCTATCTGTACCCTTGAATTTGTACCTCACCGTCCTCTGTATGATTATTACATAGACCTGCTGAAGGAATATAAAGGTGAGACGACTGACATACACGACAACCGTCCAAGACAGATTGAATTCAATCGTCTGAACATCACATACACGGTAATGAGTAAGCGCAAGTTGCACACATTGGTCGACGAGCATCTTGTTGCCGGATGGGACGATCCCCGCATGCCGACAATCTGTGGAATGCGCCGTCGTGGTTATTCTGCACAGAGTATTCGCAATTTTATCAATAGCATCGGATACACTAAATTTGATGCCTTGAATGACTATGCCTTGTTAGAATCAGCCGTTCGAGATGACCTTAATGCAAAATCATGTCGTGTATCAGCTGTACTGAATCCTGTAAAATTAGTCATTACCAATTATCCGGAAGATAAATCGGAAGAAATGGAAGCCATCAACAATCCGGAGAACGAAGCAGATGGAAGTCACACGATTACCTTCGCGCGTGAATTGTGGATTGAACGTGAAGATTTTATGGAAGACGCTCCCAGCAAATTCTTTAGAATGACACCAGGCAAAGAAGTTCGTCTAAAAAATGCATATATTATAAAGTGTACAGGTTGTACCAAGGATGAAAAAGGGAATATTACTGAGATTCAAGCCGAATACGACCCTGACAGCCGTAGCGGAATGGAAGGTGCTAACCGCAAAGTAAAAGGAACGCTCCATTGGGTTGCAGTCAACCACTGCCTGCCGGCTGAAGTACGTATCTACGACCGTCTGTTCAATGTGGAAAATCCCGGAGCAGACGAAAGAGACTTCCGAGAACTGCTGAATCAGGATTCTCTTAAAGTTTTGACAAACTGTTACGTAGAAAATTATCTCGCAGAAAAGAAACCGGGTGAATTCTTACAGTTCCAGCGTATTGGCTATTTCACACCGGATCTTGACTCCACACCAGACAAGTTGATATTCAACCGTACGGTAAGTTTAAAAGACACTTGGAAGAAAATCAATAAATGATAAAAACGAATGACGGTTATCTGGACAGTAATGAGTTCAGAGAAATATTACGAAAATATGAAGAATCTGTCAAATCCGGTCGTCCGCTCTTTATGGAAGCGGATGATCTGACTGACATTGCGCAATATTATTCCATGCTCGGTGATTGGAATCAAGCTAGCGATACCGTTGATTATGCCATTAGCATCCATCCTGGTTCGGTACCTCCTATAGCATTCAAGGCACGCATGATACTTCTAAGAGACAACGATCCTAAGAAAGCGGAAAAGATAGCTGATACGATAGATGACAAGAATGATCTGGACTACTATTATATCAAAGCAGAGATTCTTCTCGCACAGGATAAGGTGGAAGAAGCTGACGAATACCTACTTGATTGTCTTGACCATATAGAACAGATGGATTACGAGGATTTTGTATTCGATGTAGCCAATATGTATGAGGATTATGAGCAATTTGACAAAATACGGGAATGGTTGTCTAAGTCTAAAACAGATATTAAGTCTATCGAGTATAAGGAACTGATGGCACGTACACTTTTACAGACAGGTAATTTTGAGGAAAGCAAGACCATCTTCAATGAACTGATAGACCACGACCCCTATTCGGCCAAGTATTGGAAAGCGTTATCGCTCGCCCAACAGCTCAATGGAGAACTGAAAGACTCTATTATCAGTACCGAATATGCGATAGCTATTGATCCGACCGACTCCGATGCCATTCGAACCAAGGCTGAAGGACTGTTCAAACTTGACAATTACGAAGAGGCGATAAAGTATTATCAACGTTTTGTAGACCTATGTCCACTAGACGATTCAGGAGAAATGATGATCGGAATATGTTCTTTTAATCTTCAGAAATACAAAGATGCCATAACGCACCTCAAAAAGGCAGAACAACTGACAGAAGCCGGGTCAACCAATATGATCCAGATATATCAGGAACTTGCATTTTCTCTTAATGAGTGTGGGCAACACGAAGAAGCGATATCATACATAGATAAAATGGATGATTGGGATTGCGATCACATAGAGATGCAAGTACTAAAAGGTCATTTTCTGTTGACACAAGATAAGTTGGATGACGCTCTGAACGTATTTAAGAAAGCCATTATCGATTCCGGTTCATCCCCCGATGTTATCCTTCATATTGCTGTGTCGGTACTCGACAACAGATTCATGAAGAAAGCCTATGACATATTAAAGATGTTATTCAACATAGGTGGTCCAAGGTGGAAGAAGGGATATTCACACATGGCTCTCTGTTGCAAAGAATTAGGTATGAATAAAGAATTTTTGGAATACTTGAAAATAGCGACAGAAAAGAATCCTGATGAAGCGAAAGATGTTCTTGGTGATTTGTTTCCCGAGAATACAGAACCGAAAGACTATTATAATTACATGTATAACAAATTAAACTCCGAAAATAAATGAACTGGCTATCCGGTCTACTTGGAAATCTGAATTATGGAACTATTCTATTCCTGATGTTACTCGAAAGTACTGTCATTCCAGTTCCATCCGAACTCGTCGTTGCTCCTGCCGCATATCATGCCGCAGGCGGTAACCTGAATGTTTTTCTTGTAGTCTTATTTGCTACCATTGGTGCAGACCTTGGTGCGACAATCAATTACACTGTATCTTATTATCTTGGACGACCGATCATATATCGTTTTGCCAACAGTAAATGGGGACGCGCTTGCATGTTAAATCAAAAGAAAGTGGAAAAGAGTGAAAAGTTTTTCGACAAGCATGGTATTACAGCTACTCTGACAGGCCGTCTCATTCCCGGCATTCGTCATTTGATTTCCATTCCTGCCGGACTGGCAAAAATGCACTTCTGGAAATTTATATTGTATACCACTATCGGTGCCGGTGCCTGGCACTCTATTCTGGCCACACTGGGATGGTACCTTCACTCTGTGGTTCCCGAAGAACAATTGGATGACAAGATAAGTGAATATTCTGAATATATCAAAGGGTTTATTATTCTTTTGGTAGCCATTGTACTCGGATACTATATGGTGAAATTCCTTGTAAAGAGATACAAACAATATCATTCATAGAAATAACAA
The DNA here is from genome assembly GCF_937863835.1 of uncultured Prevotella sp. GTDB lineage: Bacteria > Bacteroidota > Bacteroidia > Bacteroidales > Bacteroidaceae > Prevotella. The sequence goes on along the minus strand of NZ_CALMHT010000176.1, from coordinate 5,689 downwards.
TAAAGCCTCGCTATAATGCGAGGCTTTATTGTTATTTTGTCTGATGATTGATACATATACCAAGTTTATACCATTCGTATAATCTATGTATACCTTCATCTATCTCAACCTTATGATGCCAACCCAGATTGTGCAATTTGGTAACATCGATAAGTTTTCTCGGTGTTCCGTCTGGTTTTGTACTGTCCCATCTCAGTTCGCCTTTGAAGTCAATCTCTTTCATTATCTTCTCAGCCACTTCCTTAATCGTAAGTTCTTTTCCAGTACCTACATTGATATGGCAGTTACGAATCTCCTTATCACCTTCCTGATAAGTGTCTTTGAAATCGACATTCAGCAATACATGCACACTCGCGTCTGCCATTTCCTCGCTCCACAAAAATTCGCGCAAGGGTTTTCCTGTTCCCCAAAGTGTTACGGCATCTGCAGCGATACCAAACTTAGCCAGTTCTGCTATTATCTCCTGATCCGTATTATTACCGTCTACACCTTCTACAGGACGTAAATTAATATCCTTCCGCACAGCATCCCAATTTCCCTCATTAAGACATTTTGCCAAGTAGATCTTACGAATCATGGCTGGCAGCACATGACTGTTCTCCAGATGAAAATTATCATTCGGACCATATAGATTGGTAGGCATCACGGCTATATAGTTACAGCCATATTGCAAATCGAAACTCTCGCACATCTTAAGACCGGCAATCTTAGCTATAGCATAAGGTTCGTTTGTATACTCCAGTTCCGATGTCAGCAGGGCATCTTCTTTCATGGGTTGATGAGCCATGCGGGGGTAAATACAAGTGCTGCCCAAAAACAGTAGTTTTTTCACACCGTGACGGAAACTTTCACCTATCACATTCTGTTGTATCTGTAAATTCTGATAGATGAAATCGGCACGGAAATGCAAGTTGGCCATGATACCACCTACATGTGCAGCCGCCAAGACCACGGCTTCCGGTTGCTCTTCATCAAAGAATTTCTTTACAGCGACAGGGTCCAGTAAATCCAATTCTTGATGACCACGACCTACCAGGTTGTTATAACCCCGTTGTTTCAAATTATTCCATATAGCCGAACCCACTAATCCATGATGCCCTGCTACAAAAATCTTTGTATTTTTTTCTAATGCCATTATATATAGAAATTTTAGGCGGACAATAATGTCCGCCTTTCACTTTCAAATTTATTATTCAGGTAATTGAGCTTTCATATACAGTTTCTTGACAAACTTCATATCATGTTCTACCATAATCTTTACCAGTTCAGGGAACGCTGTCTTCGTAGGATTCCAGCCAAGCGTTGTTCTTGCCTTTGTCGGATCTCCAAGCAACTGTTCCACTTCACATGGACGGAAATATTTACGGTCTACCTCAACCACTGTTTTTCCCGACTTCACATCAATACCTTTCTCATCAGCACCTTTTCCCTCCCAACGAAGTTCCATGCCGGCTTCCTTAAAAGCGAGTGTACAGAATTCTCTTACCGTATGCATCTCGCCTGTTGCGATAACGAAATCATCAGGTTTCGGTTGTTGCAGAATCAGCCACATACATTCCACATAATCCTTGGCATATCCCCAGTCACGACGGGCATCCATATTACCTAGATACAACTTATCCTGATATCCCTGAGCTATACGGCAAGCAGCCAGTGTGATCTTACGGGTAACGAAGTTTTCACCTCTTCGCTCACTTTCATGATTGAACAGGATTCCGTTACAGCAATACATGTCATAACTCTCACGATAATTCTTCATGATCCAGAATCCATACAATTTTGCGACCGAATACGGACTGCGCGGATAGAACGGAGTCGTCTCCTTTTGTGGAACTTCCTGTACCTTACCGAAAAGTTCAGATGTCGAAGCCTGATAGATATGGCACGTCTTTTCCAGTCCACAAATACGTACAGCCTCCAACAGTCGTAATACTCCGACTGCATCAGCCTCAGCACTATATTCAGGAACATCGAAAGAAACCTTTACGTGACTTTGAGCAGCTAAATTATATATTTCAGAAGGTTTTATTTCACTGATAATTCTGACAAGAGATGATGAATCTGTCATATCTGCCCAGTGCAGATTGACAAGACGTGTCTTTTTCATATCCCTTACCCATTCGTCCAGATATAAATGTTCTATACGGCCTGTGTTAAAGGAAGAAGACCGACGTAATGTACCATGTACCTCATAACCTTTTTCTATCAGAAATTCAGCCAGATATGAACCATCCTGACCGGTAATTCCCGTTATTAGTGCAACTTTTTTATCCATATTATTTTAAATTACAAATAGTCAATATCGTTAATTGTCATTTATTTGTTTTCTGAGAATTGTTTTATTCTCTGTTCATCAGACATTTTACAAATAAGTAAAGTGTTATCTTTCTCAGCCACTATATATCCATCAAGTCCTTGTATCACGACTCTCTTTTCCTGAGTGGTATGCACAACACAGTTGCGCGTCTCATAAAGAGAGATGTTATTCCCGATACAACCGTTGCCATATAAGTCTTTTGATGTCAGGTTAAGCAAGGAACCCCATGTACCCAAATCGCTCCATCCAAAATCTGAAGGACAGACAAAAATTTCCTCCGCTTTCTCCATGATTGCATAATCCACAGAAATACTATCACATTCCGGGAATCGTCTGTCTATCTCATCCTGCTCTTTATCAGTACCATATATAGGTAGCATCTGCTCAAATATCTTCGACATAGCTGGCTGATATACACGGAACGCGTTGACGATTGTACTTACTTTCCATACAAAGATGCCGGCATTCCAAAAATAGTTTGACTTCTTGACATATTGCTGTGCCGTCTCTAAATCCGGTTTTTCGCGGAATGAGAACACTCTATATATCTCTTTGTTTCTCAATGAACTGGAAGTAAGGTCTGCCTGAATATATCCGTAACCTGTCTCGGGACGGAACGGACGCATACCAAGTGTTACAATTGAATCTGTCTCTGCAGTAAATTTCAAACAGTCTGAAACTACACGTCTGAACTCTACGGGATTGGTAACGATATGATCACTCGGTGTTACCACAACATTGGCCTTAGGGTCGATTGCCTTAATTCTCCAACTGACATAACAAATGCAAGGTGCAGTATTTCTCCTACAAGGTTCACATAATATATTATTGACAGGTATCTCTGGTAATTGCTCTTTTACTATATCAATATATTTTTTATTTGTGACTACCCATATTTTGTCCTTATCACATACACTCTCAAACCTGTCTGCCGTAAGCTGTAACAAGGTTCGCCCACATCCCAGCACGTCAATAAACTGCTTTGGATGTTCTTCTGTACTCATAGGCCAGAAACGACTTCCTACACCGCCGGCCATTATAACAACGTGATTATTTATTCGGGTCATAACTTCTTAATCTCTTTGAATAGTAAGTGGCAAAGTTATAAAAAAATAATTGTAATGATGTATAAATTAATAAAAAAATCGCCAAACACATCATTTAATTGATGTGTCTGACGATTATAATAGATGAAACACGGCTTTGCAACCGTCGTGTTTGCTTATTATTTGCAGTACATATTTACGATAGCCTCATAAAGTTCCTGTTTACCACTGGTCTGTTTTGGTTCACCAGCCTTCTTAGCATAAGCTACAAGTTCTTCAAGACTCATCTTGCCTTCTTCAAACTTCTTACCTTCTCCTGCATCGAATGAAGCATAACGCTCTTTGACCATTTTCTGGATAGGAGAATTCTCGAGCAGATCAGCAGCATTCTCTAATGCGCGGGCCATAGCATCCATACCACTGATATGAGCGATGAAGATATCTTCAGGATCCGTAGAGTTACGACGAAGTTTAGCATCGAAGTTACTACCACCGTTGCCAAGACCACCGTTGCGGATAATCTGCATCATAGCCTGAATCAACTCCCAGTTGTCGATAGGGAACTGGTCTGTATCCCAACCATTCTGATAGTCACCACGGTTAGCATCGATACTTCCGAGCATACCGTTATCAACAGCGACTGCCAGTTCGTGTTCGAATGTGTGATGAGCCAATGTAGCATGGTTAACCTCGATATTTACCTTAAAGTCTTTATCCAGACCGTTCGCTTTCAAGAAACCGATGACAGTTTCTGTATCAACATCATACTGATGTTTAGATGGCTCCATTGGTTTTGGTTCGATAAGGAATGTACCTTTGAATCCATTGGCACGTGCATAATCGCGCGCTGCTGTCAACATCTTAGCCAGATGATCTTTCTCACGCTGCATCTGTGTATTCAGCAGACTCATGTAACCTTCACGTCCGCCCCAGAATACGTAGTTGGTACCACCCAGTTTGATAGTAGCATCGATAGCGTTCTTAATCTGAACAGCTGCACGGGCCACTACGTTGAAATCAGGATTTGTAGCAGCACCGTTCATATAGCGTTTGTGACCGAATACGTTAGCTGTACCCCATAGCAACTTGATGTCTGTACCTTTCATTTTCTCCAGAGCATAGTCAGTAATAGCCTTCATATTAGCCTCATACTTTGCGATGTCATCATCCGGGTCTACCAGGTCAGCATCGTGGAAACAGAAGTATTTGATACCTAACTTCTCCATGATTTCGAAACCGGCATCCATCTTATCCTTTGCACGCTGTACTGCATCTGTAGCTGCATCCCATGCATAAGTGCGTGTACCGCCACCAAACTGGTCACCACTGGCTGCGCCCAGTGTATGCCACCAAGCCATTGCGAACTTCAACCAGTCCTCCATTTTTTTACCCATAATTACCTTATTGGCATCATAGTAATGATATGCCATAGGGTTTTTACTTTCTTTACCTTCAAATTTGATTTTTCCTACTTGTGGAAAATACTCTTTAGCCATAGTTTTAAAATTTAAATTATATTATTAACATTTCTGTCTTTCACTTATTTTATCGCCTGCTGCAGTCTTTCTTTCCATTCTGCATAAGCGTGCAAATATTCTGTACGGTGTTTCTCGTCCGGTTCTATCACCTGCAATTTCTCCAATGTGGCAAAAGCCTCATCATGATCCTTGTATATACCGGCACCGATGCCGGCACCTTTGGCAGCACCTACACTACCGTCTGTGTCATACAGTTCGATTGTCGCGCCCGATACGCCTGCCAGTGTATCTCTGAACATATCGCTCAGGAACATATTAGCCTTACCTGCATGTATCTTATGGATATCCATGCCCATTTGTTGCATAATTTCCATACCGTAACAGAAGCTGAATACGATACCTTCCTGAGCAGCTCTCATCAGATGAGCCTTACTGTGTTTATTGAAGTTGATACCATGCAGAGAGCAACCGATTTCTCTATTTTCGAGCACTCGTTCAGCACCATTTCCGAATGGTATGGCAACCACACCGTCAGAACCGATTGGCACATCAGCTATCATTTTGTTCATATCAGCATAACTGATACCTTCGGGAGCTACGTTTCTACGAATCCAAGCATTCAGAATACCGGTTCCGTTGATACACAGCAGTACGCCGAGGCGAGTCTGTTCTTTGCTGTAATTTACATGTGCAAAGGTATTTACGCGACTTTTCTTATCGTAATTGACTTCGCCGAGCACGCCGTAAACCACGCCGGATGTTCCTGCAGTGGAAGCGATCTCTCCCGGGTTAAACACATTCAGAGACACAGCGTTGTTTGGCTGATCGCCTGCACGGTAAGAAATAGG
>NZ_CALMHT010000175.1 GCF_937863835.1 uncultured Prevotella sp. | reverse complement strand
AACTGCCGCCACCGAGTCCTGCGCCCTGCGGAATCCGTTTCTCGATGTGAACATGGATGAAACCGACGGCAAGCAATATCTCTCAGTTACGATGCCATACGTCTATATGTAGACTATGACAAAGTCAGGGAGAGAGTCATCGTGGAGGTTACAGATACAATATACCATGAAGAGACTGTGGAATATCATCTTGGAGAATACTTGAACATATAGAAAAATAACGTTCAAAACATTTAATATCCGGGGTTTTGTGTGATGTATGAATTTCTCAGCAGTTCTCCCATAGGTATAGGTAATAAGAGTTCATAGTCTTTAATGTCAAGTTCTGATTGTGCCATGTTGTTCCGTTTTAGGAATGCAAAATAACCGCCCATATCAATCAAAAGATTACTTCTTAATGTCTTGATATTGGTTAATATATTGTCAGAAGACAATGTAATGCCATGAGCTGCAGCCACCTGTTCGATATGTTTCTGGGCATTTGTATCATCTCCTGTATGATGCTCGCATTCAGCTAGCTTCAATATAACATCCGTGTACGTGATGGCAGCATTGGGCAAAAAACTAATTACGGAATTGGTTTTAGCTCTCGTATTGTTGTTACTGAACGAAAGAATGACAATGCTGTTATCGTTTGCCAGGTTGTATCTGTCACTTGTTTCAATCTGTTTCAGATAGCTCATGGCATTGTTATAGTCACCTTGCGTCATGTCTATATCAGCCATGAGATCTCGAGCTACATCTTTGCAAGGAAAAACGATGGAATCATTTCCGTGATAGGCTTCATATAATGAAGGCATAACAGCAGATAGTTCTGTGGATAGTGTATTGAGAATGGTGGAAGCTGATGTTCGTGGCTGTTCATACATATTTAAATCAGTAACATATGGCACATCTCCCCATAAATTAATCATGCGGGTGTACAACAATACATTATATACTTTTATCATCGGTTCCAATATTCCTTTGGCTGACGTTTCTGAATTCTCGTATCTGTTCTTAATGTTTAGTAGCTTTGCGTTAAATTGATAAGCATACGTCCATATGGAAGATATGTTAGTGTCGTCTGCATTTAAAGGTAGCGTGTATTTTGTAGAGAGGTCTATACCCGTGTATCTGCTGTCCATATAATTCATATTACAGGTCATATTGTATGCAGAGGTTCCCAAATCACTTATTATGGATTTACCCTCATTTGTCAATACAGTTCCATTCGGGTCCGCTTTCTGTTTAAGTGTTATGCCTCCTAACTTATTACCTGCAATGTCATATAGTGTTATAACACCATCATTTAACGTGTTAGAGGTTGTTGGATTGATGGTCACGGTTAAAATGCTATTGGATATTGATGTAGTGTAAATAATGGAATTATTAATAAGATTGAATCCAGAAGTACTCATGCTATTGTTGTTTGAATGATCGTAGGTGTAAACTGGGACGGATGAACTGATATGAATGGCATATGTACCACCGTCCTTAGGCGCATCTATTTCAGTCTTGTCTGTAGAAAACGACTGAGTGCCATCGTAAATTTCATCACCTGCAGTGCCGTTGTTATCCCAATCCATATACTTGTATAATGATGGGTATGTTATAGTTTTTCCTTGATTCGCGTAATATTTAGTCAGATTTTCACTGTAATAATCAATGCTGTTTAGAATATTGTCTTTATCATTTTTTATCTGCTGAATATTGACATCTGTGAATTTCCCGTCATCAGCAAAATCATTTGCCAATGCAGAGAGATAACTGGAAAGCTGAGAATCGGAATGCCTGTTATGGAGCGCCATCATTCCCTGGACAATCAGTATGCTTGCTTTGTCTCCTCCGTCAATGATAGAAAAGGTATTAACATTAGCATCATTAAATCGTTGTAGTCCGAAGACCGTCAGAAGTTCTTTTTGAGCCTGCGCATCCGCTTCAGATAATGACATGCCTGTCTTGACGAGATTTTCCATACGATAATACTTCAAATGAGTAAACATATTGATATTTACCGTACATCCTTTGCTTAAATCCGCGAAACCAATTAATGTTATTTGATTCTTTGAGGTGGACGATGCACTATAACATTCGTCGAAGTAATATCCTGTGGCTGAAATTTTCACATAGGGAGTGCTCATTTTCGCAATATTTATTTCGTATGAGCCTAAATTGTCTTTGGTAGACACCGAATAACTGCCTCCAAGAGAATACAACTGTTCGTCTACTGGTTGTATGACGACAGATGAACCGGAAACGAAAGGACCTTTTTCTATATGACCGGATAGAGAATAGTTTGTAAGGTCGCTCGGTTTGCTGTCAGTAGTAAAGTTGACGCTTACAACACTATCGGCATTTAGAGAAATAACATTGCCATCCAATGTTATTACATTCATTCTATATTTTGTCGCTACCTGCGCATAAATGCTAATTACACAAACCGATATACACGTTAACAAAGTAATGATTCTCTTCATGATTTTATTTGTTTATAACTTTATACTTTTTTTGTTTTGTCTTAATAATATAGATTCCTTTGGGTTGAGAGGATAAATCTATTGTTGACGAGGTACCTGCAGACACTTTTTTCCCATCAATAGAATAGATGCCTAATATCTGATAGCCTGCTTCAGTTGTAGTAGGCGTTTTTATTGCTGTCGGGGTGTTCGAAAGTTTGTATTCCTTTAATGTTTCAATGGGTACTTTTATTTCCTGCTTGGCTGTTGTTACAAACAATGTATTACTTCGTATAGTTATTTTAGGATTATCCGCCAACTTTATATTTATTACAATCCCGTCGCTTTGTGACAAAACCAAATATTCCACTGCTAATAGTCTAGTAGAAATGAATAGCATTAAGAATAACAAAATTTTTTTCTTTTTCATGGTTTTGAATTAATTCGTATTTATTATATTATTTAAGTGTAGAGTATAACGTTTCCATTCTCATTTGTACAATGCATAAGTACTAAGGTTATGGCACACTTAGTGATATTACATAAAAGCGCGGGGATTCATACAAAATCCATCATTACTTAGCTACAAATTTAGCTCCCTTCCTTATATAAATGGTATTATGCGGTACATTATCTATTTTTTTACCATCGACAAGATACAAAGAAGAGTCTTTGTTTGCGACTTCTCTTTTTGCACTCCCAATATTTGATGTTTTTGACGAAATTTTCTTTAATGTCAATTTACCTTTTCCATCATATGTTTCAAGTTCCAAAGATGTATCATCTAGTTTATGTATAACATACCGAAGGTCTGCACGTGCTTTGATTATTATATGTAGCTTATTTTCATTGGTAATAAACCACTGAGATATATTTCCTATTCCAATCACTTTCCCTGTAACTTTCTGATTATTGGAATAATCATAGTATGTATCAATTATTGTACATTTTACTATCCCTGTACTGTCATCAGTATGACATCTGTTTCCATATAGTTCAAGTGAATCTATTCTATCCGTTTTGAATGCATAAGATTCCGTATTCGTATAAAATTGACCAATAGAATCGGTTGTTATCCATTTTCCAATCAAATCACGCTCATCAAAGTTTTGAGCAGAAGCTCCTAGAAACGAGATCGCTGAGAAAAATATTACAAAGAATGTCCTAATATTAATCATTCTTATAAATTTTGTTTTAAATTCTATCATATTAATTTATTATAAATTTCAATTATCTTAATTTCGAAGATTAATACGATCTATTAATCTGAACAATAATATTGCAAATGTATGAAAAAATAATCGAATATTGTCAATAAATCTTTTTTTTATCATTTTTTTATAATTAGGCGTGTTGTTGGAAAATAATTTATTCATTTATACCGAGTATTCGGTAATAGGCAAAATATCATTAAAATATTGCGTAGAGTCCAGACACGCTTTGTGGATTAGAGGGTAGCCCAGCCTTATTTAAATGGTTATGAATCGTATAATACGTCTTTGGCGTTCTTTACATAAGTAAAATATCGATTTTAAACATTGCGGATTTTAGGTTGCGTTAATCTTTTTTCTATTATTTTGGAAACCAAAAAGAACTGGTATTGCCCTTTTAGGAGAGCATAGATTAGTCCTCTAGTACCATCCTTGAATCCACCTTCTAAGATATAACATTTGAAGATTCTCCAAAAGGGACGCCCAATCAGCGCTCCCAAACCATAATTCTTTTTTGCTTTTTTTTCTACATCATCGTCACTGTATCTGTTATCCTTTTCGATGATAGAGTGGATATTGTCGTTTGCTAGATGTGCGAATGCAAGCGACTTGTCCTTGGGTAAGCGCTTTGTTAACCCTTTAATCTTGGGGATTGTGTGTACGTAGGGCGGCCAAGTGGTGTCTTCACGGATGAAAAAGCGCAATTGATAGTCGGGGAAAGCGCAATTCATATATTTTCCCATAAAGAGATTGGTGCGGGGTATGTACACTCCTTCTGCCGCATGCTCCTGTGAGATATGACGATAGAGAGTGACACGAAGTTTCTCAGATACGATTTCATCGGCATCTACCACTAATATCCAAGGATATGATGCCGACTGTATAGCAAAGGTTCTTGCCGGTTCGGCACTCTTATGGTTAGCCTTGGGGAAGTTGACTATCTTACAATGATGTTTCTCCGCTATACTGATGGTTGCATCCGTACTTTCCATGTCGCAAATGACGATTTCATCAAATTGTCTCACGGACTCCAATACCTGGTCTAGATAGGTTTGTGCATTGTATGTATTGATAACAACCGAAATTTTGTTTTCTCTCATGCTATTAAATGAATCATTCAATGAATTTTGTCTTTCTCAATGAAAATATAATTGTTTGGCTTAAATAGTTTGTCTATCAGCTTCTTCAGCCGCCTGGCTGTATTGCGCTTGTGCAGACGGATAGGTATTACAGATATAGGCAACAACTGATATTCCTCGAGGTCTTCTTTTAGTGAGGCATTACTCATATAGGACTTTATCATGAAGGTATTGATCGTCTTGATCCATTCATCCTTATTAGACCAATAATGGCCGATGAAGTCCTTCGTGCTTGCTAAACTGGCTTTCTCGTACATGGCTATGCTTAGTGCATATTGCTCCACCACAATATCTTCTGGCTTGTCGTCCAGTATTTCGTCACAAAGCTGGATTGCCGTTTGTATCACGATCTGCTTGTATGCATTGGGAATACCCAATACGCCAGCCACCCACATGTGATGCTGCATACCTAAAGTGATACCCGCATACGTATGACCACCTATCTTTTCCCACATGTGCATCGGCTTGAACTTACGATATTTGGGGTGACCATCATCCATATCCATGTATCCTTGACCACCCAGCAACCCCTCTTTCAGTTTGGACAAATCACCATACAAAAACGTGTCGCAGTCAACATATATCAGGTCACTGTCGTTGTATTTCTGTGCCACCATTTCTATGGCTTTTATCTTGGAACGCCAAAAAAAATGATGCTTACCCTTCCACTCTTCAACTGTAGCATTGTCGATGCATATCACATCAGCAAAAGATGCACGCTTGTAGAATTTAGGGTCAGTAGTTACCATAACAATATGATCATATTCCCCCAGTTGTCTATAGAAACTGAGCATCGAAAAATAAGCTTGAATATAAATATCAAGCCTATCACCGAATGTAAGATACATTACTACCATTGGCTTAAACTTATGATATATTTTTGCAAAGATACATAATAATTGTGAATATCTATCGTCTTTCAATGAAATTTTTATTTCACCGCCTATAATTATCTTATAAAATCACATTATACAATAGACTCTCTTAGGCAGGGTAAAAAACTACACAGAAGTAATCATCATGTTATCTTTCAAAGCACAAATTTATATATATTTTTTTGATACTGCAATTAATT
>NZ_CALMHT010000174.1 GCF_937863835.1 uncultured Prevotella sp. | reverse complement strand
TCTTCTGTTTCCACATCCCCGAACCATGTATGCAGTTGCTCTTTCGCCCTTTCCTTCATTTGCGGGGTGATGTTAGACCAGACGGCATGTGTGGCCCACGCCAATGCTGCCAGGTCGTCGGAATAACCTACGAAGGGGATGAAATCAGGTATCAGGTCGAGGGGCAATATGAAATAGCCCAGCGCTCCATATATTTTTGCTTTGTCGATGGTGGGCACATCCGGATCGGAGAGCACATAATATAATAGCAGAGCTACATAAGTGACCTTGAGACCGGCTATGTTGGCACATTTCTTTATCTTATTCCAAAATTTCTTTTCGGAATATTCCTTCTGATACGATTCCATATTCTTTTTCATATTAATTCTTTTTTTACATTGTTGATAAAATATTCGTATGCACTCATCATTCCGTTGTAATTGTCTTGATAACTGATGCGACTGCTGGGATGATAACTGTTGATTGCGATTTTTCGGGTGGACGGGGAGTAGTAAATCCAGTTGCCAGTTCCTTCCACACATTCTAAATCGGTAAGGTAAGTGTTTCTTACAAAGTTGAGCAGGACATTCTTTCCTGATTTGCAACCGCAACAGAGCAGAATGTCGGCATCGTAGAGTGCTATCTGTCTCTGAAGCAGGTCGGCATAACGGGAGATGTTCTCATTTAATGCTTTGTCGCTGATAGAGGACGAGCCGCATTGTTTCTTACAATTGATCCGTGCGATGGGGGCTTGCTCGTAATGTGGACCGCTGATGTTCATGTCTGAGGCTCTTTCGAAGTCTGCCGCCTTACCGTCTTTGAGGGTCTGTAGTCCGTAAGACCACATCCTCAGATTCTTGTAGAAGGGGATGGCTTTGCCATAGTCGAACGCGACACAGTTTCTCCGGCCTGTTTCCTCACAGATGTCCCATGCTTCGGTGTCGTTGAGGTCTTTGGTCAGAATGAGCAACTTGGTCGCGGCCTCATTCCATTGTGCCACCTCGTTCCCACTGTCGCGATGCCAATATCTGTTTTCAAAATAGATCTTTCCTCGATAGAGAAGTCCGTCCTTGACCAGCTCGTCTCCATCACCATTGGCGATGGAGCGGTCGAGCCACAATTTCTGCAAGATACTCTCTTGCTTTCTGAGATCATTCATTTGGAACATTGTTTTGTTACTTTCCCCAGTCCTTAATAATTTTAATGATTCTCTTCACAATTTCTTTAAAATCTTCGGGATCCAGATCCTTTGCTGCATGTTGTTTCATTTTTATGTTGATTCCTATTTTTAAGCAGTCTCTTTCTATTAGTGCACACTCTGTATAAGAATCTGCTGCAAAGATAATGCGTTCCTGATATGAAATCAAGAATAGTGACATCGCAGTAAAATAATAATTAAAAATAGCAAGTATTGCATTCTATAATAACCTTATAATGAGATGATTATAAAATTACACATTGCGTAATGTTTCCGAACTTTTTCCGAACCTATTTTGCTTAATGTTTTTTCTTCTGATGCAGATTTCTTACTTCTTCATGTAAAATGTTGAAATCTTGTTCGTCCAAAAGCTCATGAAAGAAGTTATCGATTTTTTCCGTTGTCGGGTCACTCTTTTGGGGCGGCTTGTTCTTGCATATATCCTTCGAACCGAAAAGCTGGATTAATTGTGCAACCGAAAATTTATATCCGTCATATTGAGACTTGCTACTGAAAATCACGACAAACCAATCTTTTAAGTATACCCAATGATGATTTTTCCAATTGGCGGGTTTCGCAAATCCGTCCGGAGTGCAGTCTGCCAGTCCTTTATCCACAGTTTCTTTCATGAGCTGCGATAGTTTACTGATTGGTATGCCGAGCGACGATTTATATTGTTTCTTAAACCATGCTTTTAGAGGAATTTTTATATCCTGACCGATAAAAGAGATGATTCTCTCTTTGTACCAATTTTCGTCCTGTTTATTAAGGTAAGAAGAGGGACACAGGGATTTTATCTCGCTTTTAAAAATGAAGGTGTTTATCTCTTGGTCGGCGATGAACAGTTTCGCATGCTTCGTGTAATCATGTTCCATCTCGACCAGAATGAGATCTTTCTTCTCCTTACTGTTCTGAAACTGATAGATATATTTGATGCCGTAACGATGTTCATTCTTGGTTAACAGATCCAGATAACTGTCGATATGTGAATAATCGCAGAGAATAAAGAGCCTCTTAAACCGTTCGGCAGTGATGGCAGAGTCGATGTAGGCTCCGTAGAGGTCGCTCCCTTGCTTGAGATACATCAGACAGGCAGAGGAATACTGAATCTGTTCCTGGTTTGCAGGATAGTCGAACCATGACCATTCCATCGGTGGCACGTATCCGTTGTATGGCTTCATCTCCATACCCGACTTGTTTATTTCTGTTTCCAGTTCGTTCCAATAAAATGTGGTATAGACGGTGCTGATGTCTTTCAGTTCGGACGTGATTCTTTCTATGAAATATGTTCTTGACTCATCGTTGAACAACTTGCAGTTGACTAAAAGGGATCTGATGAGATAGCACGCCAAGTCTCTATCCCATGTGTATTTGGCGAGCCATTGACCAGAGTTGCTGTCTTCTATGCCGCTATGCTCCCTGAGTTGCAGGTGATGCAGCGTGCTGATCATCGCTTTAATACTTTCGCCAGGGAACAATGACAGGTATGTATTCAGTATAGCACGGGATTCGGGATATTCCCGTTTCCGTACAAACAGATATACCGACAGCGACTGCATGTCGGTCCTTCCTTTATATATAAGGTTACTTCCTTGCTTGCATAAACATTTCTTGACGGCGGGATTCCAAACATAGATGATGTCCGGTTTCAGTTCATCAACGACTTCGGCGAAGGCCTCGTAATCATCATCGTACATGTCTTTGTTGGCTTCATCGTAGTCGGGCGTGAATCCGTCGGGAAGATAATGCTGTACATAATTGTAAAATGCCACACGGTTCCAAAAATCTCTTTTCTGCTTTTCTGAAAGATAGTCGGGAATGTGCAGCATGTACTTTGTAAAGGCGGAATACGCAGGATATGGGCAATCGTCGAGATAACAGTCTAACTCCAAGGTGTTCTCATTCGACAAATCATAATAATCGCGCCATTGCTCACCATGCTTTTCGACCAACTGCTGATTGATGGGGCAACTCTTGTCATAGAGTCTGCTATGGCCTTCTTCCACACATTGCTTATAACATTGCAGTTCGGAATGATTGCAATAGTGATGGGCACCTACAATGAGCGTCTTGCATCCGAGATAACCATCTTCGTATTGATTCCCTTTGTAAGGTTCGAAGAAATATTTAGACATATCCTTTTCGTATCATAACGCCTGCATTTCTTAGAATCGAATCTCCGGGCCGTTGTTCCCAGCGTGGTATGTTTATCATCAGTTGTAGTTTTCTGCAAAAATAAGAATAATTATCTGAAAAACAAATGATTTGATAATTTTCTTTTTTTAATGGGCTTTTAAATTTGGTTTCTAAGTTTTTTTATTTACCTTTGCCTAAATAATAGGCAATGACAACTAAACTGCGCTATCTATTCATAACACTACTTCTGCTTACCAATCTGATAATACCTGCACGAAGTGGCAATGTTGAGCAATATAATTCTATCAAGCTTAACATCAGTAATGGTATGCCCAGTAATCATGTAAACGATATCTATAAAGACAGCAACGGTTTCGTGTGGATAGCCACTTACGGTGCCGGACTGTTGCGTTATGACGGTTACACTGTGGCCAATTTCAGTCATGTACCTAGCGGAAACAGTTGGACGATGGGCAGTAATTCGTGTCTGTCGGTCAGTGAGGATAAGTTTCATCGGCTGTGGGCCGTATATGACGAATTCACGCAAGTGATAGACTTGAGCACGATGTCGCCTGCTACGGTTCTATATAATAATGTTCGCGCGAAGAAGATTCTTAAAGAACCAGCTCTCCGTGTATACCGCGACAGGGTGGGAAAGATGTGGCTTGTGACCACATCGCATATCTATGCATTCAGTTTCGATGCCGATGGAGGCATACGGGATATTGCCCGGATGTCTTATGCCACCAGTCAGCCTGATGTCTACCTGACTGACATTGATGGAGACGGTTCTGTATGGACAGGCATCAACGGTACCGTGTCCAGACTGTCCTGCCAAGGCGGTAGAATCATCAGTACACCTGTGGCACAGGCTCTTACAAAGATGCCGGCACCCTACATCACCAGTATAGCTCGCCAAGGTGGTAACGTGTGGATAGGATCCAATAACGGTCTCTTCAGGTATGAACCGAAAACCCGGAAGATAACTCATTATGGTCATCTCCCTGCAGATGTCTTGTCGCTGAATCAGAATTATGTATCCGACCTGGCGGTCACACCCAAAGGAAAACTACTGGTAGCTACACTATGCGGAGTGGATATCCATCTCGATGACGGCCGGTTTGAACATTGGACCACCGATTCGCCTGTCAATCCGCTTACCAGCAATTTCGTTAATTGTATTATGGTCACAGCCGACCAGATATGGGTCGGTACAGACAATGGCGGTATAGACCGTCTGCTGCCTCGTCAACTGCAAATTACGAATTTCATTCATTCCGGTCCCGGAAGTCTGAGTGCCGGACCTGTCAATGCCATGTATGCCGAAGATAACGGTACGGTGTGGGTGGGGACTGTCAACTGCGGATTAAACCGAAAGGCTCCAGATTCCAGCGTCTTTCAGCATTGGACCAGAGCTAACAGTTCGTTCGTTGAAAACACAGTATCCGTCCTTGCCCGTGGTTCGGACAGTAGACTATGGATAGGTACATGGGGAGGCGGTGTTTACTCGATAGATGTAAATAATCCTGGTACAATCACTCCTTTACAGTTGGCTGAACCCTATAAGACACTTACTTTATTTGTGGGTTCAATCTCTTTCGACTCAATCAATCACGGTCTGTGGATTGGTGCCAATAATGGTATCTATTTCTACGATTTGCGCAGTCGCCGTGTCTCGGATCCGTTCAGAGGAAACCGAGATATCCGGGGATGCATAGGTTCTATCATCACCCGTGAGGGATCTCTCTTCATCGGACACATGCGGGGTATGGTCGAAATTAATCTCCGTACACGTAAACCGGTCTTTCATACTTACAAACTGGATGCCCCTGGTAGTCGCATCATCGAGAAGATAACGTGCTTCTATCAAACCAAAGACGGCACGCTCTGGTTAGGTAGCAACGAATATGGTCTGTATAAGCGAGTCGTGGATGCCAACGGTCATTCTTCTTACGTATGTTATACCACGAAGAATGGTCTGTCCAACAATGCTATCAAGGGTATCGTTGAGGATCAGAAGGGTGTGCTGTGGATTACCACCGTCAACGGTCTGTCACGATTTAATCCTAAAACGGAGGTCTTTACCAATTATGATGTCAGCGACGGACTCTGTTCGCAGCATTTCTACTGGAACAGTGCCATCCGTTCCGGAAACGGCATCATTTATCTGGGTACCGAAGAAGGAATGATACAACTGAAGGGGGAATATGCCCGTCAATCAGGTAAGGTCAATATGCACTTTACATCGCTGGAAGTCAACGGAGAAATGGTGTTGCCGGGTTCCAGTTATATAGAAGAGAACATCAGCGACGGCGGTGATATCAATCTCCATGAGAGTGACCGTTCTTTCGCCATTTCCTTCTCGGCCCTGAATTATGAAAGTACTGGTAAAGGTATCTATTGTTATCGGATGAAGGGTATCGATGAAGACTGGATCAAGTTGGCTCCGGGAGAGCACAGTATTCGTTTTACACATCTCCCTGCAGGCGACTACACGATACAGGTCCGTTATATATCACCCAATAATCCCGTAGACGAAGTGGATGAAAGTCAGATATTGTCTGTCCACCTGAGTGTAACGCCCTATTTCTGGCACAGTTGGTGGTTCATAACCGTTGTGGCGACTA
The DNA here is from genome assembly GCF_937863835.1 of uncultured Prevotella sp. GTDB lineage: Bacteria > Bacteroidota > Bacteroidia > Bacteroidales > Bacteroidaceae > Prevotella. The sequence continues at coordinate 7,035 of NZ_CALMHT010000174.1, read as the reverse complement.
TTCTTGCGGCTATCGTCATCTTTCTTTATAACAAACGTGTGCAGATGCTACATGAGCGTACGGTGGAAGAGCTTTACAAACCGATCAAGGAAGCAATGGCCGAGAGTAATGCACCCGAAAGGCTCCAAAAACAGATTCAGGGTATTATCAATGCCCGCCGCCGTGTGGAAGCCAGTACCGAGAGTGCCGCCGCCGATGCCAAACCGGAACCGGACGTTTCTTTTATGGAACGGGTAACGGCTGTGCTTGAGAAAAATTATCAGAACAGCGATTTTGGTGTCAACGAGATGATCTCCGAACTTGGTACGAGCCGCAGTGTGTTAGGCAAGCGCTTGAATGAAGAGACAGGTATGGCGGCTGCACAATTCCTGCGCCATTATCGCCTGGACATAGCATATAAATTGTTAACCCACGAAGAAAGTGGTAAGAATGTGGCCAATGTCGCATTCAAGGTCGGTTTTAATGACCCTGAATGTGGCCAATGTCGCATTCAAGGTCGGTTTTAATGACCCTAAATACTTCACTCGTTGCTTTACCAAGGAATATGGATTCCCTCCAAGCAAATTGGTCGATAATTGATGTAAATCAAGATTCAGCTATCAAAAATCTCTTTTTTTGATAACTTTTTATTGTGTTTTCGCACACAGCCGGAGATAGGATACAGAAATATTGTAAAAAACACACTTTAAATTGTTTTGTCCACCCCAAAAACTATTTTGTCCACCATGAATTATACACAAATTTATATTTTTGCAACATAATTTTTATCATATCTATTAACATTAATAAACTAAAAACAATTAAGATGAGAAAATGTTTATTCTCAGTGATGCTTGTTCTGGGTGTCATGGGAGGTCTTACAATCAGTCCTGTCCCCATGAATGCTTCAGTAACGCAGACACAGAAAATCTTGGTTAAGAGTAGTGTCGTTGACCAGGATGGACAGCCGCTCGTTGGTGCAACCATCAAGGTGAAAGGTTCCACAGGTGGAACTGTGACAGATCTTGACGGTAACTTCCAATTAGAAGTTCCGGCTAATGCTACTCTAGTAGTGAGCTATGTAGGTTGTAAAGATCGTGATATCGCAGTCCGTGGACGTGCTATCATTGATCAGATTCAACTCTCTGCCGATAACCTGACACTCGACCAGGTCGTTGTCGTAGGTTATGGTACACAAAAGAAAGCAGACTTAACAGGTTCTGTATCTATTGTAAATGCCGAAGAGATGAAAAAGGTGTCAAACTCTAACATCTCTACGATGCTTGAAGGTAAGGTCCCTGGTGTACAGATTACAACAGATGGTCAGCCTGGTGCCGACCCTACAGTGAGAATCCGTGGTATCGGTTCATTCGGAAGTACTGCACCTCTATATGTAATAGATGGTGTGCCTATGGGTACGTCTATCCGTGACTTCTCTCCTAATGATATCGCAACCATCCAGGTGTTGAAGGATGCTTCTGCAGGTGCTATCTATGGTTCACGTGCTGCAAACGGTGTCGTTATCATCACAACCAAGAATGGTCAGAAAGACCAACCTCTGAAAGTGGGTTACTCAGGTTACTTTGGTATTGATAAGATTTCCGGTAACGTTTACGACGTGATGGATGCCGATCAGTATAGTAATTACCTCGGTCAGGCTTGCGCCAACTCAGGTACAACTTTACCTGGCGGTTATAGTCTCGATGCCACTACAGGTAAATACAAATTTATGGATAACACCAATACCGACTGGTTTAAAGAGGTGTTTAAGACAGGTATCCGCCAGAATCACAATGTTAACTTCAGCGGCGGTAGTGCAAACAGCACTTACAATATCGGTCTCGACTACTTCCAGCAGAAGGGTACACTCGAAGGTGCTGGTCCTAACTACGAGCGCTATACCGCCCGTGCCAACAACACTTTCGAAACGAAATTTATCAAGTTCCGTACCAGTATGGTTTACTCTCACTCAAATCAGGACAATATGGGACTCTCTAATGCTTCAGAGTACGTTCAGGGTCTTTACGGTGACGTAACCAATGTGCTGCGCGGTACATTACTCATGCAACCAACCATCAAAGCTTACGACTCATCTACATGGGTACTTGACGGCAGCGTCAGTTCGGCAAGCAACTATAATTACGATGCTTACGGCTACGGTGTCTACTATGATACCATCCATGGTGATATTTCTGCATCCAACCCTCTGTTGGTAAACAATCTGCTGAAACGTAATACGATCGTAGACCGTTTCGTAGGGACAGGTTCTGCAGACGTTGACTTGCTGAAGATGATCGGTGTCAACAGCAAGAACCACCACCTGAATTATAAGATCAACCTTTCATACAGTGTTACACACGCTGATGATAATACTTGGATTTCAGCATGGATACAGAGTAACCGTGTGTATCTGGACAAGAGTAATGAACGTCTGACAAAGGGCGAACGCAAATATACAGATGCTTTGATAGAGAATACGTTGACTTATGACGGCACATTCGGTCTGCATCACGTCAACCTGATGGCAGGTCAGACTTATGAGGAGGAAAATACCCATTTGCTTACAGGCTGGGGCGTCAACTTCACCGAACCGTACTATCTGCAACTTCAGAATGCTTCGAAAACATACTCATCATCTTACGAATATAAGCATGCTTTGGCATCTTATATCGGTCGTCTGAATTATGATTATGATGAGAAATATCTTCTCTCAGCTGTTATCCGTCGTGATGGTAGCTCACGTCTTTCCTCAAATATCCGTTGGGGTACCTTCCCTTCTGTATCTGTAGGTTGGCGTTTCGATAAGGAAAAATTCTTCCCGATCAGCCGCGACATCGTCAATATGTTCAAGGTCCGTGCCAGTTACGGTGAACTGGGTAACGAGAATATCGGTGAATACCAGTATATGGCTACCATGTCCCGTAACAACATGACATACAGTTTCAACAACACAGCCGTGACAGGTTCCGCTATCTCTACTTATGTAAACAACAATATCGCATGGGAGAAGAAAAAGACAACCAATATAGGTCTTGATCTGGCTATGTTGAATAACCGTATCGAGTTTACAGCCGAATGGTACAAGAACCGTTCTGTGGACCTGCTTTATTCAGTTCCTGTTCCTTCACAGGCAGGTGTTTCCAACACGACGGTAACAATGAATGCCGCATCTATGGACAACAGCGGTTTCGAATTCTCTGCTACCTATCGTAACCATGATAATCCATTTAAGTATGATATCAGTGCCAACCTGAGTACACTGAAGAATAAGGTTACTTCGTTAGGTTTCGGTACCGATTCATATATCACAGGTGCTTATGCCACTTATGTAGGTCAGGAAGTAGGTCAGTTCTACGGATGGGTTTACGAAGGCATCGCCCGTACACAATCCGACTTGGACAATCATGCCACCCAACAGGGTGCCAACATAGGCGACTGCCTCTACAAGGATGTCAGTGGTGCAGACGGTGTGCCTGATGGTAAAATCGACGCTTACGACCAGGTGGTTCTGGGTAGCGGTCTGCCAAAGATCAACTTCGGTATCAGTGCCCGTATGGAATATAAGGGATTTGATTTGACTATCGCTACTTATGGAGCACTCAACTATCATGTATCCGACGATATATACAACAGTCTTAACTCATGTTACGGCTGGGGAAATAAGGATGTAGCTATTCTTGGTGCCAACCAATACTCAGCTGACGGTCTGACATATACCTCTGATGTTCCACGTACTTATGTTACAAACAACGCCACATTGGCTTGGAATGACCTGTTCAGTTCACGCAAGATACAGAATGCCGCTTACTGGAAAATTGCCAATGTAGAACTTGGTTACAACTTCCCCGACAAATGGTTCGGTGGTTACGTATCCAGTGCACGTTTCTATGTTTCGGCACAGAACCTCTATACGTTTACCGGCTATCATGGTTACAATGTCGACTATGCAGGTGGAACATTCACCCCGGGTTATAACTTCTGTTCATTCCCGACTCCACATACTTACATGTGCGGTGTTCAATTTACATTCTAATATAATATGTATTTTCAATATGAAACTATATAAAATTTCACTGGCCCTCTTGCTGGGCCTCGGCACGCTTACATCGTGCAACGATAAGCTGGATTTGACGAACCCCAACCAGCAAACGACAGGTACTTTCGGTTATACAGCCGCAGACCTGCAGGAAAGCGTTATAGCTGCTTATAACCATATTCGTATGGAGGGTACTTATGCCCGTGTGGGTTACACAATCGATGTGTGCCGCGGCGATGAAGCTTGGAACTCCTCACAGGTATGGTATATGCCTTTCGACGATATGGACGAACCTATCACCGACGAAATCGGTTCATGGTCTTGGCGTGACTGGTACTATACAATCAATGTATGTAACTTTGTCATCTCCCGTTGTGGTACCGATGATACCCAACTCTCTCAGGATATGCAGCGTATCAAGGGTCAGGTGCTCTTCCTTCGCGGATTGGCTTATTATAACCTTGCCGGATATTATCAGAATGTACCACTGATTACCGACTATGCTGATTATTCCACACTCGACGGTCTATATGGTGCTAACAATACTTATGATGAGGTGTTCGACCAGGTGGAAAAAGACCTGAAAGAGGCGATGACTCTACTTCCTTCACGTGACATCGGTGGTGAATGGTCAGGCGGTCGTGCCACTTGCGGTGCTGCTGCTGGATATTATGCCCGTGCACTGATGCAGCGTCATAAGTACAGCGATGCACTTGCCGTACTGAAGGATATCATCAATAAGAAATATGGAACATACAAGTTGATGGCCAATTATGGTGATAACTTCCGAGAAACTTCCGCTTATGAGAACAATGACGAGAGTCTGTTCGAGATACAGTTCCTTGACTATGGTTCACAGGGTACAGACGATGAGTGGACACCCGTAAACACCAGTGCTTATGCTACACAGGGATCTGCCATTGAGAGTAACTTCGGTCCGGGCAACTATGGTGGTTGGGCTGATATATCAGCTTCACCTTGGCTGTATCAACTCTTTAAGAGTGAACGTACAACAGCCGGTAAACTCGATCCACGTCTCTATTGGACAATCGGTACTTATGAGACCGACTGGGAAGGTTTCGAATATGGAAATACATGTTATACCACGACACTTACCGCTACAGATACTGTTGTGACAAACAACAATAACGGTGGTCTGCCTATTGCTAAGTTTACAAACCTCCGCACAGGACTATATAGTAAGGTGGTAACCGGTCTGCACGACGGTATCAACTTGCGTATGATGCGCTACTCTGATGTTCTGCTCCGTGCTGCTGAATGTGAAAATGAGGTAAGCGGTCCAACGCAGCAGGCTATCGACTGGATTAACCAGGTTCGTGAACGTGCCAGTCTAGCTGACCTGAAACTGGCCAACTTCTCAACAGCCGACAAACTCTTCGAGCAGATTGCCAACGTGGAACGTCCGAAAGAATTCGGTTGTGAGTACGGTCGTGGTTTAGACCTCATCCGTTGGGGATTCTTCTATAATACAGACCGTATGCAGCAATTGAAGCAACATGGTACATTCCGTCGCTCTGTCCACAAGGCCAAGGAACCGGTAAGCTATGCTAATGTAGGTGTAGATTCAGAACTGAAGAGTTCTTATGACACATACACGAAGGGACATGAGTTTCTGCCGATCTATCAGGGTCTTCTGAACTCTAATCCTAACTTGAAAGGAAATTCTGCCAATGAAGGAAGCGACAACTCAAGCTATTTCACTACGAATGGTTGGACAGTACATCCAGTAGTTGACCTTAGTAAATAATAATAGAATATCACATTTATATAAAAAAGACTATGAGACATCTAAATAAAATAGCATCCATCTTCTGCGGTGCCGCATTGGGACTGTTAGCTCTTACCAGTTGTGAGGGCGGCGACCTGTACAATGTGAACGCACCCGATTGGATTTCGGAGAAGATAGACTCAATTAATAAATCAAAGACATCATCGGAAGAGGTGTTGACAGGTATGCAGGAAGATGTGTATACCATCGGTTCTACCGACTTTACCTCAGGATGGTGGTCGAGCTTTTCTAAATATTATGTAGTGCCCGACGGACAAAAATGGAACGCAGTGTTCAACCTCAATCTCAATTCGAGCGATAACACTTATTATAAGAACTTCGCTCTTATCATCACCAATGATGTAGACCGTGGCGGTACAGGGTATACCGAGTACGGAGCCATCCGTTTCGATGCTACTGGCGATACTGCCAAGTATAACTCTCAGTGGGGTACTTATCTCCCCTTCAAGTATACGACCAGCACTCAGCTACTCGCGCCAGATGCCGACAATAAAGATGAAAATGTACAGAAACTAGGTGGTAAGGTGACGTTGACCGTTGATCGTTCGCGTACCGATTCGTTTGTTGTCAAGATGACAAACGGTACTGTGACGAAAACTTATACACAGCCTTATAAACTGAAGAACCTGAACTCAGACGCTTCGGACACGAACATTCGTTGCTTCCTCGTGCCAGAAGGTTCGTACATCGATTTCCTTCAGACTAATATCGTTCCTATCGGTGGACTCACATCTGCAAAGGATAAGGCACCTGTATCTATGGTTCTTCAGAACGTACCTGACGAAGTACAACGTGGTGCTAAACTTGAAGACGCAATGGCTAACGTATCAGCTGTAGTTACTTACGAGGAGGGCGTGACGAAGACCATACCGGCTTCCGAACTCTATTTCTCGGCTATTAATGACATGAACGTTGTCGGTGAAAAGAATCTGGTAGTGATATACAACAAGACCTTCAAGGGTGAAAATGCCACCCAACCTATTGTAGCTTACGCCAAATTCAATGTGGTGAACAGTATTGCATCTATAAAGGTGACAAGTGCAGCTGCCCGAAGTCATTATTACTTCTATGAGTCGGGAGCGACCAGTAGTATGACCGACCGTACCTTGGCATTTGATCCTACAGGCATGCAGGTGACAGCCACTTATTCGGACGGAAGTACAGCTGTTATGGATAATTCTAAACTGACATTCTCTGCCATTCCTGCTTC
>NZ_CALMHT010000173.1 GCF_937863835.1 uncultured Prevotella sp. | reverse complement strand
AAAAGCTTTATAACAGCAAAAGATTGCCGTTATAAATATAGATTCCTTTCCCCGGATTCTGCACCTCTATTCCATTTAAGTTGTAATACTTGTTATCGTATACGGAAGCACGTACTGATTTCTGTGCTTGGGTGCATTCTATTCCTGTAGTCTCTGTAGTAAACTGATATCCCATTTTAGCTGTATACAATTCACTCGTTGACTTCAACTTCAGGAATGTCACTTCAGGTAAACTGCCGTCTTCTTGTCGCGCTGCTGTCAACTGGCTATAATCGGTACTTTCGAAATCGGTTGATGATACGGTGTATGATGACAATTGGAAAGAATTATTGGTCAATGTACATTTGTCTTGGTTGATATAAAGTGTGTCACCCTTGACTGACGTAAACGACAGGTTGTTCTTCAACACATGATCATAGCCGCCTACATCCTTTGCGACATCCCACGACTGCTGATTAACCATCTGATAGTTGTACTTATTAAGATAGGCACTATTGTTGTACCAGTTGTCGCCTCCCAGATGATGGTTGGCATAAAATCCATTAGCCTTGTTGTGATACGCAATACAGTTTTCTATCGTATTACGGGGAGCATCAACGACTTCCGACTGCACTTTAAGACCGTAACCGCCTGCTTTAAAACCGTTCCCGTCACCAGGCGTACTAGTAGAAAAGTCCTTATATCCATTGTAGAATGCCCAACAATGGTCGAATGTGACAGATGCATAATTGTTGATCAGGTCGAACCCGTCATCGCTGTTGCACCAAGAGCGGCAACCTCTGAACACATTGCCCGTATATTGTGATGCCACATGACATCCGAAACCGTCTACATTACCGCCTTTTCCGCCTTCCGAGACAGAATCGTAGTTGTTGTAAGCGTCACAGTTGAGCACGAGGTTATTACCACCTTTGACTATATATACACCGATAGCCATACCGTCATGTATCGCTATGTCTTCTATGATATTGTTGCTGCCGTTGCGACCACTGAAACATTCCGACTGGGTATGTGTGGTGATTGTAACCTGCGTACCGATAACATCAAAATTCTTAAAGTGCAAATAACTGCCATATAGATAAAATACACTGATACGCTTATCTGCCGGTTTTACATTCGAAAGGTCGAATACAGGACGTTCACCCGGATAACCGAAATAACAGATAGGATTATCAACAGTTCCACTTTTCTTCAGGTCGAATACACATGCGTAAAGGCTGTTCGCTTCATATCCCATAATCTGATCTTCCGTGATGTGATAAGTGCCACCGCGGAAATATACAGTATCACCGGCAGAAACGATGTCTTGCGCAGTTTTTAATGTTGCGAACGGGGCTGAAATTGTTCCTGTATTACTGTCGCTGCCATTGGTAGCAACATAATAAGTCTTTGCACAGAGATGATTTGACACGATGAGGGTCAATAACAAAAAAAGTGATATCTTTTTCATTTCGATTATTTTGATATATTCATTAATTCTTCATACATTTTCTTACCTAATTCTTCTGCAGATACCGCAGTAAAATGCATCTTATCCTTTTGGAGTTCTGCGTGTGACATATCTATCAGATAGCAATTCTTATCTTCGGCTGCAATTCTCTGCATCGCCTTTTCCACATCAGGTGAGAATCTCTTGTTATCATGAGATATTGAACCGAAGATAAACGGTAATTCCTTATATTTCTTATCACCTGTCTTTTTCACAAGATAGTCTCTCACATAAGCGATTACATTTTTCAAGTCCCTATAGTAATAAGGGGAATGTCCGTGACTGTCACTCTCGCCCTGATGCCATAAGAATGCTTTAATATCATAACCTTCAGGCAGTTTGCTCAGTTCCGTATCAATACTGTTGTCTATCAGTTCGGTGAATGACTTCAAAAGAGATGCCCCACCTTGCCATGTAGACTTGTTTTGACGAAGCCAATCTTTATCCGCGAACCAGTATTTATGACTCGTACTGGCATACATCGTATCTATCGCCGTACCACCGAGCGACCATTTGATAACATAGAATTTCTTTTGTAGTTGTTGTTCTAGCCAATAGTATGTCACTGCATCATAGGCCCATCGGTTCGGTTCACGGTCATTATTCATCTTAGGCCAAAACAGTTCGAAACCGTTCGTCAGTTCTTTATCGTTGGAACCATATCTCCAATAACAGTATTTGTACTTGTTGGTCTTGATGTATTCAGGAAGTTGAGTGTTAAATACCCTGCCGTCGGTATTGCTCTGTCCTGCCGTGATGATGACAGGCACCGGTTCTTCGTTTCCGTTAAATTCCACCTCCATAATCTGAAGTTTGGTGTTATTAGACGGTTTGGTCTGTTTCTTCGCTTTGTCAGCAAGTTCCACCATATCGGCAAACGCCTCTTTGACCGATGTTTCACCTACCATTTTGACAGTGAAGGTATCACTCTTCGTGGGTTTCAGCGCAAAATGGGTATATCCTAGTCCTTTGGGGGTATAACCTTTGCCCACCAGTGTATTCCCGGAGTAGATTTCCAAAGGATAACTGGTGCTTCTGAAACCGACCAGTTTGATGACCATTTCATCCACCATGGCTTTCTTTGCCAGATGGAACGTGATATGCGCATTCTCGAGCATACCGTCGCTCTTCCAACTGGTCGCTTCATTGTCGTCAAAAGCTGCTTTGACATTAGCACTGTCTGACGCAGCCTCAGCATATTTTATTTCTATGGTATGCTTTTTCTGTGTGTAAGAAGGAGTGGATGGCGTTTCGCCACGTTTCAATATACAAGGGAGTTCCGCGCCCCAGTCGGCACATACAGCCTTACCCTGAGCATCAGTATAGAAACCGTTCTTCACAGGGACATAAGTTGACGTGATTGGCAGAGCTACGTCTGCGAATCCTGTGGCGGATGCTTTCAGTGTAATACTTCCGGCCTTCGTC
>NZ_CALMHT010000172.1 GCF_937863835.1 uncultured Prevotella sp. | reverse complement strand
TTTTAAATACCTTTGCCATCGACTAAATGAAGAACATTCACTTATTGTCGTGAAGAACTATTTACATTATTAATTTAACCAATAAAAAAGTAACTATGAGAAAAACATTTCTTAGGTTATGCAAGAGTTCATTACTCTGCAATGTTGCGTTGATAGCATTCTTGCTATTTCCGGCAACTACTGTGCTAGAGGCAGGTTCTTTGGTAGCGAAAACGATTACAGGTACTGTAACGTCGGCTACCGATCATGAACCGCTGATAGGTGTCACAGTAAAAGTGTTAGGAGCTAATACTGGTTCAGTAACAGATTTTGATGGAAAGTATTCTATCAACGTTGAATCAGGACAGTCTCTACAATTCTCTTATGTAGGCTTCTTGTCTAAAACTGTTAAGGTAGGAGGTGAAAATGTAATTAACGCTGTGCTTAGCGAGGATAATAAATCCCTCGAAGAGGTCGTAGTCGTAGGTTACGGTGTGCAGAAGAAAAAGTTGGTAACCGGAGCAACTGTACAGTTGAAAGGTGACGAACTGGCTAAACTGAATACCAATAATGCGCTGCAAGCTATGCAAGGACAGACTGCTGGTGTAAATATCATCAGTGAGAATGGTCAGCCGGGTGCAAGTATGAAAGTTATCATTCGTGGTCAAGGTTCCAATACCAACAACTCACCTCTTTATATTATAGACGGTGTGCCAGGTTCGATAACAAACATTAACCCAAGTGATATTCAAAGTATAGATGTACTGAAAGATGCAGCTTCTGCAGCTATTTATGGTGCTCAGGCCGCCAACGGTGTCGTCCTCGTTACGACAAAGACTGGTAAAGAGGGTAGTGCAAAAGTTACATTCGACGGATATTATGGATGGCAGAATCCTACCCGAAAAATCAAACTATGTAATGCCAGTGATTATATGACTCTTATGGATGAACAGTCGTTAAACAGTGGTGGGTCTGTAAACGACTGGACCTCATACAAGTCAATATATGACGCTAATGGCAATATCAATGATACTAACTGGATGAATCAGATGTTCAAGGACAATACGGTTCAGCAGAGTTATGTCGTAGGTCTTAGCGGAGGTAGTCAGAATAACACATATTCGGTATCGGGAGGCTATTATGATCAGGAAGGTGTAGTAGGTGGAAGAGATGCCAGTTATTATGACCGATATAATATCCGTGGCGTATTCGAACAGAAGCTATACGGAGATTTCTTGAAAGTAGGCGAGAACTTGAGTTTTGCTTATGTAAAGAGTAAAGGCGTAAATAGCGGAAATATGTATAGCAGTGCTTTGCGAGGTGCTTATTCCACATCTCCTCTGATGCCTGTATATCTGCAGAGTGACGGACGTGCCGATCAGAATAACGGATACAGTTATTCACAGACAGGCGACTGGAACCAGTACGACTATAATGCTTATGCCAGCATGATGCGTGGTAATAGCGTAAGTACAAATCAGAACTTTGTAGCCAATGTGTTCGCTGAGATACAACCAATCAAGAATCTGAAAATTAAGACACAGATAGGATATAATCTTACTAACAGTCAGTATCGTAGTTATAGTCCTTCGTACGTAGCTACTACTCAAACAAGTCAGACGCTAGATAAAGTCAGTCAGAGTATGTATAAAGGACATACCATTACTTGGACGAATACAGCTGCTTATGACTGGAAAATACAAGACCATGCTTTCAATGCAATGATCGGTATGGAAACAGAGGATTTCTCTGGTGAGAATATGAATGGCTCCAATTCTCTACTTGATTTATATGCCGACTGGGAGACAGCTTATTTGAGTAATGCCAGCAATACCGGTGCTGCTACCGCTTTAGGTTATCCTTCAGACGATTATCGTAGAATTTCATACTTTGGTCGTCTCGGATGGAACTGGAAAGAAACATATATGATAAATGCAACTTTACGTTGTGACGGTAGTTCGCGTTTCGCAGCAGGCAATCGTTGGGGATGGTTCCCATCTGTTAGTGCAGGTTGGGTAATAACAAGTGAAAAATTTATGAAATCAACAGCTTCATGGCTGGACTTCCTGAAAATCCGCGGTAGTTGGGGACAGGTTGGTAACAATAATATCGGTTCGTATCTCTATGCTTCAAGTATAACACTTGCAAGTACTGGTTATAATTTCGGTACAGGCAAGGGAACAGACGTAAACACGACGGGAGCATATACGGTTCGTTTTGGTAATGAAAACCTGAAATGGGAAACATCCGAGCAGACAGACTTAGGTTTCGATGCAAGATTCATAGGCAGTCGCCTGGGATTGAACTTCGATTATTATATCAAGAAGACCAAAGACTGGTTGGTACAGGCTCCTATCATCGGTACAGCAGGCGCAAGCGCACCTTATATTAATGGTGGAGATGTAACTAATAAAGGTGTGGAAGTTAATCTTACATGGAATGATAACATTGGTAAAGACTTCTCATATAATATAGGTGGTAACTTTGCCTACAACAAGAATACCGTAGGTGCCATTCCTACTTCTGACGGAATAATCCATGGCAGTACATCGGCATCAGCATTGCGTGATAATATGGGCGAATATTATCGTTGTTCGGATGGTCATGCAATGGGATACTTCTGGGGCTACAAGACAGCAGGTCTGTTCCAGAATGAGCAGGAAATCTCAGATTGGGTAGCAGCCGGTAATGGTATCTTGGCCAATACGGAACCTGGTGATATCAAAGTGATAGACGTAAACCACGATGGTGTTATCAATGATAACGATAAAGTGGATCTTGGTAATGGTATACCAAAGTGGAACTTCGGTTTTAATCTAGGTTGTTCATACAAGAATTTTGATTTCTCTGTAGTATTCCAGGGCGCAGCCAAATTCAAGGTCGCAAACGGACAGTACCGTAACTGGGGTAATAATCAGGGCAAGGCAAATTACACCACTTATTTTCTGCAGCGCTGGACAGGTGAGGGTACCTCTAATTCTATCCCACGTCTTACATCAGACGACCATAACTGGACTAGTTTTTCCGACTTATGGCTCGAGGATGGAGATTATCTGAGAATATCTAACGTCACGCTCGGTTACGACTTCTCTAAAATTATCAAGTGCAAGTATATCTCTCAAGCTCGTTTGTACGCTCAGGTTCAGAACCTATACACTTTCACAAAATATAGCGGTATGGATCCTGAAGTCGGTTTCGGTGGTGAATCATGGGTTTCTGGTATTGATGCCGGTTCTTATCCACATGCCCGTACAATATTGTTCGGCGTAAATCTCAAATTCTAATTTAAAGCATTTACAGACATGAAAAATAATATATTAAAATATGCTTCAATCGGTCTGATAGCTATGGGCATCGTATCTTGTACAGATAGTTGGCTTGATACATCATCAAAGACCGAATTGAATTCTGGTTCTTTCTATAAGAATCAGGTGCAAGCCACTTATGCTCTTACAGGTTGTTATGATCAGTATCAGCGTACAGTAAGCGAAGGTGCTTGGCCTGGTATTTTCATTGCTGCCGAAATGGGTAGTGATGATGCATTCGGAGGAGGTTCCCCAACAGATGGTTGCGATCGTTTTGATAAGATGGATGCAACGATATCAACGGATAAGGAGAATACGTTTGAAACGACGTGGACAACTTATTATGATGCTATTTACAATGACAACCAGTTGATAGCATCTTTGGATAACATTACTTTCAGCTCTGATTCCGTAAAGGGCAATATCGCCGGTCAGGTTCGTGCCTTGCGTGGTATTGAATATTTTGATTTGGTAAAGATGTTTGAAAACATACCTTTACTGACAACTGCTACAACTGATATTGTGCCGCAGTCCAATCCCGACAGTGTATATAAACTGATTGTTACTGATTTGAAGTTTGCGGCTGAAAATATTAATTCGAATGCAAACCTTGATTCAGCCAGTTATGGCAGAATTACCAAATATGCAGCAGAAGCAATGTTAGCGCGTGTATATTTATTCTATGATGGAGTATATAATAATAATGCAGGTGGCGAAATGCCTGGTGGCCTTACCAAAGCACAGGCTCTTGCATATTGTGAAGATGTTATCAGTAGTGGAAAATATAAACTGGAAAGTGATTTCAAGAAACTATGGCCTGCAGCTTGTGCCAAAAAAGTAGTAAACAACAAAACAGATCAGGAATCTGTTGTTCTTGCCGACTACGATGAAGCAAGTAAAGAATTTATATTTGCTATTAAGTTTAATAAAGACCAAAATTATAATGACGGTACTCAAATAGACGGAAACCGTTTTGTTGTCGACTTAGGATTACGTGGCATATCCGACGGTTCTGCCGCACCTTATTCACAAGGTTGGGGACAGTGTCCTATTTCACCAGCTGCATACGATTTATACAGTTCTTCTGATACACGTCGCGATGCATCTATCATTGATGCAAATGCATTGGGTATTTATGAGGCTCAGGCAGGTGGTGACTGTATGTATTATACAGGTTATATCAATAAGAAATATTGTCCACTTTGCTACACCGATGGCAATTCAATTGTTGTTGTAGGTAATGACAAGGCCGGTGACTTCCAATTGGCACAAGACGAGAATTGGGTGCTTATGCGTTATGCAGATGTACTGCTTATGGCAGCTGAACTTGGCAGCTCGAACTCAATGAAGTATTTCAACATGGTACGTGAACGTGCTTATGGAAGTACTGATGCTGATCTTACAACAGCTCCTACAAAAGCACAAATCTTGTTAGAGCGCCGTAAAGAATTTCTAGGAGAAGCAGTACGCTATTTTGACTTAATGCGTCAAGGACTTGATACATTTACCTCTACATTAGCCAACCAAGGAAAGAATGACAATGCGGATATCAGTGTTTATAACAATAGTGTGAAGACAGATATTGCAGATAAATACAATGCTTCCACTTTCCGTACAACTCGTGGCTTCTGGCAAATACCTACGAATCAGATTACTCTTTCGGGCGGTGTATACAAACAGAATGCCGGATGGGGAAATTAAGAGTTTAATTTTAAATTTAAACGAAAATGAAAATAAAGAATTTAATATATGCGTTAACGGCGACGTTGCTATTGTTGTTCGTCGGCTGTTCACCAGATGATTATAATATGGGTAACAAAGAATATACAGCAGAAGACCTTCAGGAAGGTATTGCTTTTTCTGTTACCGTTGATAATACTACCAATACAGTGACTCTGAAGAGTCTTTTGGCAGACAGCTATCAGTGTTTTTGGCGTACACCCAATGGCAATGCCACAGGGAAAGAAGTGGTACTCAAATTGCCTTTTGCAGGTGAATATGGCGTGCAGTTTGGAGTAGATACACGTGGTGGTGTGATTTATGGTGATACATGTAAATTCAAACTTACCACCAATAATATGGATCTGTTGAAAGATCAGTTATATACATATCTTACAGGAGGTGTAGGCCAATCGAAGAAATGGGTCCCTGTTGATAAAAACTATGGTGTAGGTCAATGTACAGGTCCTGTCATGTATTGTAATCCTAGTGATGTATTAAATGACGGAACAAAAATTACAGATCTAGCCTTTGAAAAATGGGCTCCAAACTGGGATCCGGGATTCCAAAGTTGGTTGATACCTGACACAGATCCATATATGGATTCAAATATGACCTTTACACTTGATAATACAAGCGGATGCTCATTATATGAATATCGTGGAGAAAGTGGTGCAAAGGGTAGTTCCACTGGTTCTGAAAGATATGGAAAATGGAATTTAAATCTTTCTGATGCAAAACATCCTACATTGACATTTACGAATTGTTATGCTATGCATAATCTCGGATTTGATGCAGTTTGCGCCAATTATTCATCAGAGATAAAGGTGATTGAACTCACACCGTATATTATGCAATTGGCAACGATGCGTACCAATAGTGAAGGTTCTTGGTGGATTATATGGAATTTTGTAGCAGCAGATGTACAGAGTGGTGCTGTCACTATTCCTACAACAGATCCTGGTTATCTGACGACGACAGTACCTACACTTCCAACGATTGACAATTTGGCGACAAAGATGTTTACTACTGAGTCTAACGGTGTTATATACACAGGTGACCAGATGACATTTACTGTAAATGATGATGCAGCGTATGACTGGAAATGGTGGAATGGTGCCAATAAATCATGGGATAGTGTCGTTAAAGGCGACTACACAAGAACATGGACTCCGAAGTGGGGCGATGTAAGCGATTATGAACTAGTACTCGGTAAAAAGTCAGACGGTACGTATACATATACATCAGGCAGTACAAGTGGAACCTTTACTATCAATGGCAATGTCCTTACTTTTGATAAAGAGATTACGATACTGACAGCATCTAATGATTATCGTAAAGTAGAATTAACTGGCAAAGAATGGACTGTTCTTGAATGCGAGTCAGGAGATCATCTGACAATCGGTATACCAGCATCAAAAGATGAAAAAGGATATGTAAATTCATATCTTGTAGCCAATTTGAATTTCAAGGCAATAAGCAGTGCGAGTGGTCCTACAACAGTAAACGTAGATAATTCAACAATCAATAAACATCTATGGATAGAAAATAAATGTCTCCGATTAGGTTTCTGGCATTATGGTTCCGATGGTTCCGGCATTTTCAATGATGTCTCGAAGGTCAAACTGAAAAAAGGTCAAACTATTACTGTAAAATTCAAAATTACAAGTGGTATTACATGGACGGGAACACCGAAGTGTGCTCTGATTGACAATAATATTAAGACGACATGGGAACAGGGTTGTTTTGACTTAAGTGATGCGGTTACTGTGAATACAAGTGGCGAAACCACCGTCACATTGACAAATAACACGGAGTCTACACAGACATTTACAGCAACTTGTCTTGACCTATCTATACAATTAGATGGTTATGGTACTATAGATGCAGGAAAAACTGCAGATGGAAAAGATGACTTCTCTGGAATAAAAATGGAAGTTACATCTTGTACTATTCAATAACAATAAACAGAACAGAATATGAAAAATAAAATAATATTCGGAATATTGACTCTCCTAATGGGTTTGTTTGCTACGTCTTGTAGTGACAACGATGACTACTCAATAGCCACGGAGGCAATGCTTAAAGATGGTTCTGTAGTTACAGGTTCATCTGACGTTACTGCAACTACAGCGACAATGTATGGAACAGTTGAAGGTTTGGAAAATGCTAGTACTTCTTCTTATAGTACAGGTTTCTATTATGGATCTTCAGCAGATGCTTTGACTAAAGACCTTTCAGCCAATAGTGCTGCATCGTTTTCAGCAACTTTATCTAGTCAGTTGAGTAATACTACTATATATTATCAGGCTTATGTAACCTTGCAGGGAAAAGTTACATATAAAGGTGAAGTTAAAAGCCTTGTAACAACCAATGCTACAGCCACTACTGGCGAGGCTACGGTTAAGAATTGGACAGAGGCTACTATTGCTGGTAGTATAAGCAAGTACCCTTCGGGTGTGACTAGTGGTATCGTGATGTCAACCAGTTCTGCAGTTGAAGACGTACGCTCGGGTCTAAAGATTACAGCATCACAATTAGCAGATAATTTTGAAATAACGAAAGCTGGACTGTTGCCAAACACTACATATTATTATGCGACATACCTTGACTTAGGTTCAGGTATCATATATGGTGATGTTAAGTCATTCACAACATCTTCTCATGAATATAATGTAGATGACGACTTTGTAGACCTCGGACTTTCTGTAAAATGGGCAAAAGTGAATATCGGTGCAGAAAAGTCAACAGACTTAGGTGGACTGTTCGCTTTTGGAGATATGACTGGCTGTAAGAATTCTATCGATCCAGCAAGCTATAGTTCGGCAGATGTATATAAAACAGCTAATGATATAGCCTATAAGGCTTATGGCGGAATTGCAACGATGCCTACAATTGCTGAATTTGAAGAATTGTTCTCACTATGTAAAAAAGAATGGACAACGGTTGATGGTGTCGCTGGTTATAAACTGACAGGTCCGAATGGAAATAGTATATTCTTACCGGCTGCCGGTAGTCGTGTGGAGAACACAATCAGTGGTGAAGGAACAGAAGGTAGGTATCTGACAGGTAGTATAAATGCGAATGCCAGTAAATATGCCATGAGTTATATATTCAACAGTGCTACAGGCGCAAAGACAACAACTCCAGTTTACCAGGCTTTGTCCGTAAGAGCTGTTTCCACTGCACGCAACATCGCTCTGGACAAGTCAATGCTCTATAATACATGGGAAATAGACATCAAGGATGATGGTAAGAGCACTACGTTTGCCGGTCCTGTTTATTTCTATGGTACAGACGATTCTTGGGCATCTGTAACCAATAATCAACCTGTTGTAGGCAGTAGTTGGTCGTGGTTGGCAGACGCTACACAAACGTGGGCTTTTGATGGCACCGCTGGCTGTAAGGGAGCTATGACTATATGGAATAATGGTGGTAAAGACTCGATTAGTGTCACAAAGGTAGACAAAGCAGGTTTGTCAACAACCTTGAAGGGAGCTCTTACAATAGATGAGAAGACGAAGACTCTTACATCGGATGTGGATTTACTCGCGCCAACAAACTTTGTAGACCCTATGGTTAAGAACAAAAAGACCAATATTAAGATTCTGTCTCAGAGTTCAAAGACGCTACAACTTGGTTTCTATCGCGATTCAGAACCTGCTACATTGTCGGTCAACTATATACCTCAGTTGGAGAAATATGGTTATACCGCAAAACTCACTTGTTACGATGGTGGTCAACAGAGTGATGAATGGTCTTCCGCCACTATGACGATACCTGGAAGTGGAGTCGGAACTTACACGCTGACATTCAATACGTCAGAGGCACGTACAAACGGAAAGGTTTTCGTGCTTGACTTGGTAGGTTTCGCAGCCGCTAATCCTAATGCATTTGTGCGTGTTGATAAAATATTGGCTGATGGAAACGAAGTGAAGTTTGATCAGAATAAATTCTATTTCGGTGATATCGAAGGCAATGGCAATTATCGTATCGAAATGGCTAATATCTGGGGATGCGGACACAATGATGGATGGAACGGTCTGAAAGACACACCATTCCATCAGGGAGGAGGTGAAACGACCAACGAAACAGCCTTGGCGTTTACATCAACGTTCTCTGTGACTTTTACGATTGTATCAATTGATGCCGATCTTGATTTCAGTGCTAAACAATCAACAGTAGGACTGAATTCTCCTTGGGCGATGCCTGGTAACTGGGGCAAAGAGACTCCGGCTGCGATAAGTGTGAAATACAATAAGGATACGCACAAATATGTATTGCAAAATTCAGCAGATTTATCATTAACTATGACTGCTGCCGATTGTAGTAACACACCACCTTCTAACGGTGCTGTAAATCTTGTTGATGTAGTTGGTATAAGAAAATATTTCCCCGGATTTTCAGCAGAACTCAAGTCTGTTGTTAATGATGGTGCCAATATACCTTTTACAGCTTCAAAGATTAAATACGGTGATATAGAAAACAATGGAAACTTCCGTGTAGAACTCCATAATATATGGGGTACAACTGTAAAGGATCCTGCATTTGGTGGAGTTACAATAGTTGAAAATAATAGTTGTGTTACATCGCTCGGATTTACCACATCTTCTGTTTATACCATTGGAAACTTCTCCAGCAATCTATACACGTTACCTTGGTAAATATAAAATGATATATGAATTTTAAAAGAAACATTCTAACAATGATTGTGGCTCTTGCCACAGTCATTGTTTTTGGCTCCTGCGGAAGTAGTGACGACAATAGTAGTTCTCCTTCGGGACAGTTTAAAGTAAATGTAACGGACCTTACTTTTACTAATAACGGAGGGACAAACAGTCTTGCTGTGCAAGCGGATGAGCAACCTACCGTAACTAGTAGTGACCCTTCGTGGCTGACTGCTACATTTAAGAATAAAGGTACGCTGGTATATGTATTTGATATTACAGCAGCCGCATATACTGGTAATAGCAGTAGTATGACCGGTTATGAAGACCGTACAGCCACATTGACAGTGACACAAGGCGCTAACACAGCTACAATAAATGTGACTCAGACACCAGAATATGGACTGTTTGTTACATCTGATAAAACAATAAGTGTGGATGCTGCAGGCGGAACAGTAACGGTTAAACTTAAAGCCAACGGTTCTGATTTCACTGTGACACCTAGTGCTAATTGGGTGGTAGACAATACTACGCGTGCAGCTTTGACAGAGTATTCCCGTTCTTTTACGGTCTATCCTAATACAGGCGAAGCCCGAACAGCTACAATCAGTTTCGTTCTAGGAAACAAAACGGAGAGTGTGACTGTTAATCAGGCAAAGGGTGATGTGGCAGGAATGAGTCATAGTGCCAGTGAATTGTCAGCACTGATGTATCCTGGATGGAATCTTGGCAATACATTGGAAGGCGGAAGCAGTGATAATAACTACACAAATAAAGGTGGTATCGACGCAGAAACTGCTTGGCAGAATACAAAAACCACACAAGCTATCATTGACTATGTGAAACAGCAAGGTTTCAAATCTGTCCGCATACCATGTTCATGGATTATGGGTCATATTTCCGATGCTAACAATAGTACTATTGATGCAACATGGATGGCACGCGTAAAAGAAATCGTAGACTACTGTATCAATGCGGGGCTCTACGTTGTACTGAATGATCACTGGGATGGTGGATGGATTGAAGTAAACGGTTTTAGTTCCAGCAGTAGCAGTTATTCTCTAGTGGATGAGGCTACAATTACAGCCAAAATAGCTGTGCTTAAGAAAATATGGACACAGATAGCAACTGAATTTAAAGGGTACGATGAGCATGTCTTATTCGCAGGAATGAACGAACCTTTCCAAGAGTATAATCTGTTTAATAGTCATCATGAAGCGCTTACTCCTATATTGAAACGTTACAATCAGGCTTTTATTGATGCAGTGAGAGCTACTGGTGGAAATAATGCTACACGTACGTTGGTCGTTCAAGGACCTTCAACTAGTATCACTTCTACAGTTAAGTATTTCTCAATGCCTACTGATGTCGTAACAGGCAGAATGATGTGCGAAGTACATTATTATGAACCATGGGATTTCTGTGGTAGTGAAGACGGCTCTATATTGTACTGGAGTAGTGCTAATCATGGAACCAGTTATAATGCGACATGGGGCGAAGAAAGTTGGATTAAGTCTCAGTTTGAAAGTATGAAGACGAACTTTGTGGATAAAGGATATCCGGTTATTATAGGTGAATATGGTGCAAACTGGAGAGACGTAAGCAGTATCAGCGGCGCAGACCAGGATAAACATAATGCGTCTATTAAGTCTTACTATTATGAAGTGAACCGTCAGGCAGTAAATAACGGGATCGTCACATTCGCATGGGACATCAATTCCACCAATAAAAATGGTAAAAAAGGAACTATGACAATCATTAACCGTTCAAATCTTTCTGTTTTCAATCAGTTTGCGCTGGACGGTATTATACAAGGAACTAAAGCAGGTTCTTGGAAATAAGTTCATATAGATTAGTATATATAGAATGGTATTTGAAATAACAATATTTATTCTATCCGAAAAGAGACAATCTGTTAATCAGGTTGTCTCTTTTAGTTTGAATATCGGTAAAAAATAATAAAAAACTTTTTTTTATCACACTTTTGTTTTATATTTGCACTTACTAACTGACAACACGTATATTATGAAATGCTTTAAAGACTTGCTAACTCTAATAATACTTTTCACTGTTATATGTAATGCTAATGCAAATATAAGTGATATAAAATTCAGAAGACTGGAGACAACAGACGGATTGTCAAACAGTCAGGTTAATTATGTATTTAAAGATTCCAAAGGATTTATGTGGTTTGGCACGGCGTCAGGCCTAGATAGGTATGACGGTTTTAGATTTAAGACATTCTATACTCAACAGAATAACAAGACATCGCTTCTTGACAACAATGTAGATAATATTAATGAAGATGCTGAAGGGAAACTATGGATTCACTCTTCACGTGGATATTGTGTCTTTGATCCCAAAACAGAAACTTTTGATCGGGATATGAATAAGGTCCTGAAATTATATGGAATACAAGGTAATATCAATATTAATAATATCTATATAGATAAGGCCAAAAATCTATGGGTGACTATCTATGGGCGCGGTTGTTTCTTCGTTAACCATTCAACAGGAAAAGTGTTCCTTTTTAAGTATGGAAAAAAGAAAGGAATGATGCCTAGTGGCACGATTACGTCTGTTTCTGAATATGGCAAGAGCTTGTTGTTCATGTACGACAATGGAAGTATTGTGTCTCTTAATGGTTACGAACAGAGACTTCAGTGGATTAACAAATTTATTAATAGAATAACAAATAAACAACGTGGATATTTTTTATTCACAGATAAAAAATCAGATTATTTTATAAGTACGGATGGGAACTTCTATGCATATATGCAAAAGACGAAACGTTGGTATCTGTCTTTGTCTGATATGTTGAGAGGGTTTGATATCGTACCACCAGCTGATAATATAATGGTCAAGAACATCAAGCAGGATGCTCATGGTAATCTTTGGATAGCGACAGACCACAAAGGTGTTATTGTAGTAAATTTGGAAAGTAAAGAACTGCAATCATTCTACTATGATAAGAATAATGTCAACAGTATACCGGATAATACGCAACAATCTATATTTATAGATAATAATTCCACCGTATGGATAGGAACATATAAGAATGGCGTAGCTTATTATTCTGACTTGCTCAAAAAGTTCCAACTGATTCCGATTGGTGATATAACCTCAATGACACAAGATCAAGATGGCATCATCTGGTGTGGAAGTAATGACAATGGTATCATGTCTTATAATCCTATCTCTGGAGTCATAAAGCATTACGGACGTAATGAGAATAAATTACAGTCGGATGTGGTCGTTTGTTGTAAAGCAGCTAGGGACGGATCCGTATGGTTCGGTACATACAACGGTGGTATGACGCGTTACAAGGCAGGCGTTTTTACTCCATATATGTGTTCAGGAAAATCGGATGGATTGGCGAACAAGAGCGTTTGGCCGCTCGAAGAGGACACAAAAGGGAATATCTGGATAGGAACCTTGGGCTCAGGCTTGCAATGCTTGAACCTGAAGACAGGTATATTTAAAACCTATAATAAGCAAAATTCCGGATTGCCATCAGATTATCTATCTTCTTTGTGTTTTGATAAAAAAGGTAATCTTGTCATAGGACATTCGGTAAATTACTCGATAATGGACCTTCAATCCCATAAGATACAGAATTATTCGTCGACTCGCAGTAAAGAAGAGTTCTCCAGTGGTTTTGTCAATCAGATTTATGTTGATGACAGAGGACTTATATGGAACGGTACGTCATCAGGTATGAATGTATACGATCCTGTTACAGACCAGTTGACGATTTTAGATATGAATGCGGGACTGAGTGGCTCTGAAATATGTTCAGTGACAGAGGATAAGGCGAAAGAAATATGGCTGTCCACAGATAAAGGCGTATCAAATATCAAGGTATACAAGGATAAAGATAACCACAAATGGCGTTTTACAGTTTACAGTTTTAATGAAATAGACGGCTTACAGACAAGGCAGTTTAACCAGAGATCTATCTTGTTGGCGCGTAACGGCGATATATATATAGGAGGTCAGGATGGAATAAATGTTGTTTCACCGAAAGTATTGGGACTTGGCAGAATTAAAGCCAAAACGATATTCTGCGGTTTGATTATTTTCGACCACCCTGTAGCAGTAGGAGAAACATTCAATGGACATGTTATTCTTAAAGAGTCATTAAATGAGAGTAATAAATTAGAATTAAATTCTGATGAAAAAGCTTTTACTATACAATTGGCTTCAAACAATTGTACAACGCCTGAGAATACAAAATTTCTGTATAAACTGGAAGGGTTTAATGACAAGTGGATGGAGACAGCCCCTTCTCAGGCCGGAGTTTCGTTCACAAATCTTTCATCAGGACATTATAAATTGTTGGTTAAGGTTATTAATGGCGACGGATACGTAAACAAGGAAATAAGTACACTCGACATTACTATTAATCCTCCGATGTATGCATCAATATGGGCATTTATTATTTATACTGTGCTATTATTTTTAGTAATATGGTATGTACGCAGAATAAGAATCAGAAAAAATGAAAATGAAGAGAAACTAAAAAGAATACGTCAGGAAGCTGAAAAAAAGCATGAGATAGATGATATGAAACTGCGTTTCTTTACGAATGTAAGTCATGAGTTGCGTACACCGTTGACATTGATTATTTCGCCTATCATATCAATGATTAAAGATGAGAAAGATGAAAACAAGCGTAATAAACTGATGATGATTCATCGGAATTCAGAAAGGCTGTTGACGCTTGTCAATCAGTTGCTCGATTTCCGTAAATCAGACATGAATAAGATGCAGTTGAATCTGCTTACCGGTGATATAGTCAATTACATAAAGAATATATGCAATTCATTTTTAATGCTTGCTGAAAAGAAAATAACGTTATCCTTTAATACTGCAATTCCTTCGTTAAGGATGTCATTTGACGATGACAAGATATCCAAAATTTTGAATAATCTGTTGTCCAATGCATTTAAGTTTACGCCTGAAGGTGGCAATGTGTCTGTTGATTTGGATGTAAAGTCTGTACAGACGATGGATGATAAGCAAGAAAATATACTGGAAATAAAGGTTATCGACAATGGAGTCGGAATAAACGATGAAGACAAGAAACATATTTTCGACCGTTTCTATCAGGTCGAGGGCAATCATGAAAGTCCTTATGGTGGAAGTGGCGTCGGTCTGAATTTGGTTAAAGATTTTGTTGAGTTGCATGGTGGAAATGTTCACGCCGAAGATAATCCGGCAGGAGGAAGTATCTTTATTGTAAAGATACCGATACGTCATGATACGAATCTGAAGGAATTGTCAAATGAATTGCCTATGATATCCATAAACAGCAACATGGAGAATAAAGAAATGTTTTCGGATACTGACAATACGGAATCGGAAGTCAAAGAAAAAGAATATGAAGTTTTGATCGTTGATGATAGTGATGATTTCTTGGAATTCATGGACGAAGAACTTAATAAGTTTTATAATGTTCGTCTTGCAAGAGATGGTAAACAGGCGTTAGCGGAAGTCGAAAAACATAAACCTGATATTATTCTCAGTGATGTCATGATGCCCGAAATGAACGGCAACGAACTATGTAAAGCATTAAAAGGGAATCCTGAAACGAAGGATATTCCATTTGTCATGCTTACTGCCCGACTTGCGGAAGAGCATAAGATGGAAGGGCTTGAGAACGGTGCCGATGATTATATCACAAAACCGTTCAATCTGGATCTGTTGAATCTGAGAATTTCGAATCTTATAAAGTGGCATAACAACCAAGGTGAACAGAAAGGTTTTCTGCAACCTCATATCAAAGAAGTTCATATCACATCTCTTGATGAACAGTTGATACAGAGAGCGACAGATTATGTGGAACAGAATTTGTCTGACGGTGATTTGTCTGTAGAACAGATGAGTGGGGCTCTGAATATGTCGCGAGTGCACTTGTACAAGAAGATGCTTTCGTTGACGGGTAACACTCCGTCGGAATTTATCCGAATCATACGTTTACGCCATGCTGAACAGTTGCTGAAGAAGAGTCAACTGAGTATCAGTGAGATTTCTTATCAGGTAGGGTTTAACAATCCACGTTATTTCTCAAAGTATTTTAAGGAGATGTATGGCGAAATGCCCTCACATTATAAAGAAAAAAATGGGAAATGATAGAGAAAATAACAAAATATACATATATTAGAAACATCTCGTATTAATATTATCCAAATATAATAGTTATCTTTGCACAATAAAAACTAACTTTTTATGAAGAGCGCAAAGATATTAATTTCAGCTATTCTGCTGGCATGCACGACTGCATTGTCAGCTGCAGATTTTGTGAGAGATGGGAATAATGTTGTTATAAACATTAATCAGAGTGAGAATGGGGCTAAACTGCTACGTTTACAAGTTGTAAATGACAATATTATACGTGTAGAGGCTACAGCAGAAAAACAGTTTCCTGTAAAATCAAGTCTAATAATCATACCACAGACTTCTAAACCGCAGTACACGGTAAATGATCATGGTGCTATTGTAGAAGTAAATGCAAAAAATGTCAAGGCTTGTGTAGACAAGCAGACAGGACGTATCACTTTTTATGATAAAAGTGGCAAGGTCTTATTAAAGGAAGCGAACAATGGGAAATCGTTTACCCGTTATACTGTTCCCGAGGAAAATATAGGAATAGGAACCCTGACTGACGCACAAAAAAACGGTTGGTCATGGAGAGCTTTGTTTGAAAGTCCTGCCGATGAGGCCTTCTATGGACTAGGTCAGCATCAGTCCGAAGAATTTAATTATAAAGGAAAAAATGAGGAGTTGTTCCAATATAACACCAAGGTATCAGTACCTTTTATAATGAGTAACAAAAATTATGGACTGTTGTGGGATAGTTATTCGCTTTGCCGTTGGGGCAATCCTAATGAATATCAACAGTTGGGGAAGGCATTCAGAATATATGATAAAGAAGGGAATGCCGGGAAATTGACAGGCACGTATACGGCTGCCGATGGAAAACAGATTGTGAGAGGTGAGGATTCTCTGTATTTTGAGAATTCAAGAGAGATTGTTAATCTTCCAAAGAATTTTAAATTAAATGGTTCAAATGTTGTGTACGAGGGATATTTGGAAGCACCGGAAAGTAACGATTTTCGTTTCATACTTTATTATGCCGGTTATGTGAAAGTGTATATAGGCGGTAAGGAAGTGGTAGCCGAGCGTTGGCGTACCGCTTGGAATCCAAATGCTTATAAATTCACATGTCATCTTAACAAAGGTGAGAAAACACAAGTCCGCATAGAATGGCAACCGGATGGAGACGTGTCGTATTGTGGACTACGTGCCGCAAAATCCATTACTGATGCAGAACAGAATATGGTTTCAATATGGAGTGAGATGAGCCGCGATATGGATTATTACTTTATAGCCGGTGACAATATGGATCAGGTAGTAAGCGGTTATCGTACGTTGACAGGCAAATCGCCTGTGTATCCCAAATGGGCTTTAGGCTTCTGGCAGAGTCGCGAACGTTATAAGACATCTGCTGATATAGAAGAAACAATGTCTGAATTCCGTAAACGTCATATCCCTGTTGATAACATAGTACAAGATTGGAATTATTGGAAAGATGACCAGTGGGGTAGTCATCAGTTTGATCCCCAACGCTATCATAATCCTCAGGCGATGTTAGACAGCGTTCATGCCATGCATGGTCGTTTTATGATATCAGTCTGGCCTAAGTTTTATTGCAATACCGATAATTATAAAGAACTGGACAAGCACGGATGGATGTACCATCAGGCTGTAAAAGACAGTATTTATGACTGGCTTGGATATATGGGCTCTTTTTATGACGCATATTCAGCAGGGGCACGTAAGATGTTCTGGAGACAAATGGACGAAAATCTATATTCAAAATATAAAGCAGGTGTAGATGCCTGGTGGATGGATGCCAGCGAACCGAATGTGCGCGACTGTACACCTATCGGCTATCGTAAGGCTCTCAGTGGACCGACAGCTTTAGGTTCAAGTACAGAGTATTTCAATGCATATTCTATTGTCAATGCTGATGCCATATATAATGGTCAGCGTTCAGTACAACCCAATAAACGTGTGTTCTTGCTTACCCGAAGTGGTTTTGCTGGTGAACAACGCTTTAGTACAGCTACGTGGAGTGGCGATATCGGTACTCGTTGGGAGGATATGCGTGCTCAGATGACGGCTGGAATCAACTATTCTATGTGTGGACTGCCATTCTGGGGAATGGATCAGGGTGGTTTCTGTGTAGAGAACAGGTATGTGGCAGCGCAGCAGTTGTTTGATAAATCAGGTATCGAAACTGACGACCTTAAAGAATGGCGCGAGTTGCAGACTCGTTGGAACCAGTTTGGTTGTTTCATCCCACTTTACCGTACGCACGGACAGTGGCCGTTGCGCGAAGTATGGAACATAGCACCAGATAACCATCCTGCATATAAGAGTATCGTTTATTACGACAAACTGCGTTATAATCTAATGCCATATCTTTATTCTATGGCTGGATGGGTTAATCTTAAAGATTACACAATGCTACGTGGACTTGTCATGGATTTCTCAAGTGATGCTAAGGTCAATAATATTGGGAACCAGTGGATGTTTGGTCCTGCATTGATGGCATGTCCTGTAGAATATTACAAGGCTCGCAACCGAGAAGTATATTTCCCCGAACAATGCGGATGGTATGACCTATATACAGGCCGTCACATCAATGGTGGGCAGAATCTTATTGTAGATGCTCCATACGAGCGGATACCTGTATTTGTACGCGAAGGTTCTATCATACCATTCGGTCCTTCGATGGAATGGAGCGATGAAAAGAAACCAGAACTAATCAACCTTTATGTATATGAAGGAGGTAATGCTGACTTTATGCTTTATGAAGATGAAGGAACTAACTACAATTATGAAAAGGGGAAATATGCTACAATCGACATCAAATATAACGAGAATGCAAAGACTCTCACTATCGGTCAGCGCAAAGGTTCGTTTGATGGAATGCTCAAAGATCGCCGTTTCAATATCGTCGTCGTTTCCAAATCAAAACAGCAACCTCTTAATGTTGAAAATCCTCAAGGAAAACTCGTTAAGTATTCGGGCAAATCTGTAACTATTAAACTTTAAGTAAAGAATGAGAAGGTACCTGCCACTTATATTATTATTGGCTTGTTTCACCGGAATTTATGCCCGTGACAAGCAGAACATAGATAATGATTGGCATTTTATATTAGCCGACAGTGTACAGATGTCATCCCCTGTATATAATGATCAAGGATGGCGTCGTCTCAATTTGCCGCACGATTGGGCCATAGAGGGTGATTTCAGTGCAAGTAACCCTTCTGGTGCCAGTGGCGGAGCTTTGCCAGGTGGAGTGGGATGGTATCGTAAACATATCATAATCAATAACAAAGACAAGAATACACGTTATTATATACAGTTTGACGGCGTCTATATGAATTCCACCGTTTATCTTAACGGTCACGAATTAGGTCACAGACCTTATGGTTTCAGTTCTTTTGAGTATGATATGACTCCATATCTTAATCATAAAGGTGATAATGTAATAGCTGTAAGAGTAGATAACAGTCAGCAACCCAACTGTCGATGGTATAGCGGTTGTGGTATATACCGTCATGTATATATGTTAAAAACTCAGAATGTGCGCATCGCCCATTGGGGCACCTATGTGCAGACAGAAGATATAACCAAAGAGAAAGCAAATATAAGAATCAATGTAAGATTAGAAAGTAGTGTTAGTAAGTCCGTCAGTGCAAGAATAACTAATTTCTTGCTTGATGCTGACGGGAAAGTTCTTGGGAGGAATTCTGCAACCGTGATGGTCCCGGGTTCTTCCTCTAGAACTTTTTCACAACAGTCTATCACACTTGAAAAACCTGTATTATGGTCTGTAGATAATCCTTATATATATAAGGTGAAAACCGAAATATCTGTAGGAGGTAAAACTGTAGATTCATATATAACCAATATTGGTGTGCGGACATTCGCCTTTGATGTGAAGACAGGTTTCTCACTCAATGGGAAATCAATGAAGATCAATGGTGTATGCAACCATCATGATCTAGGATGTCTAGGGGCGGCACTTCATGAAGATGCCCTGCATCGCCAGTTGCGAATGTTGAAGGAAATGGGATGTAACGCCATACGATGTTCCCATAATCCACCGGCACCAGAACTGTTGAATATGTGCGATACGATGGGCCTCATTGTAATGGACGAGGCCTTTGACATGTGGCGTAGGAAGAAAACCCAATATGATTATTCACAGTATTTTGACAAGTGGTTTGAGCGCGATCTTTCAGATATGATAGAACGCGACCGTAATCACCCTTCTATCTTTATCTGGAGTATCGGCAATGAAGTGCTTGAACAGTGGTCTGATGCTGCAGCTGATACACTGAGCATCGAACAGGCAAATCTTATACTAAACTTTGGACATTCTGCTTCTTCATTGGCCAATGATGGAAAGATGAGTGTAAACTCATTGCTGACCAGACGACTTGCTGAGATCGTAAAGGGTCTGGATACATCACGCCCTGTTACGGCTGGATGTAATGAACCTAATCCCAATAACCATTTGTTCAAAAGTGGAGCATTGGACATTATCGGATACAATTATCACAATAAAGATATCAAAGACGTACCTGTCAATTTCCCTGGAAAACCATTCATTATTACCGAATCAGTGTCTGCTTTCGAGACTACAGGCTATTACAGGATGCCGAGTGATTCTGTGATACAGGCACCTAGGGAATGGTGGATACCATATACTGATCCCTCGTTTATGTGCAGCAGTTATGATAATTGCCGAGCATCATGGGGTAATCTGCATGAAGAAACTTGGGATTTGGTAAAGCACAACCCGTTTGTGAGCGGTCAGTTTATATGGACAGGGTGGGATTATATCGGTGAACCAACACCATACGGATTTCCGGCACGTAGCAGTTACTTCGGAATAATCGATCTGGCAGGATTTCCTAAAGATATCTATTATATGTATCAAAGTGAATGGACAGACAAACAAGTGCTTCATTTATTTCCGCATTGGAATTGGATACCCGGACAGAAGATAGATATGTGGTGCTATTATAACAATGCTGATGAAGTGGAACTATTCATTAATGGAAAATCACAAGGGATACGCAAGAAAGAGAACGAGCATCAGTATCATGTTTCATGGTCTACTGTGTTCGAACCTGGTGAAGTTTGTGCGGTAGCACGTAAGAACGGTAAAGAGATAGCTCGACAGATCATCAAAACTGCTGGAGCACCCGACCATATCCGACTGACATCCGACCGTACATCACTTAGGGCAGATGGAACGAGTTTGGCTTTCGTTACCGTAGAAGTGGTGGATAAAGACGGAAATGTTTGTCCCAATGCCGATAATCATATATTCTTTGATGTGGACGGACAGGCAGAGATTGCAGGTGTTGATAATGGAAGCCAGTTCTCTATGGAACGATTTAAAGCTGATAACCGCAAGGCGTTCTTTGGTAAATGTCTTGTCGTATTGAAGTCGACAAAAACAGTCGGTACGATTACATTGAAAGCAAAAAGTGCCGATCTGAAAGCAGGAGAAATATTACTAACAAATAAATAAGAGAACGAATACCAAGCCATGAAGAAAACAATATTATTCTCATTGTTGATTGCAGCTTGCTGCGATATGAATGCACAGATACAGACCAACAACGGTGTACAGTATCTGATGTCACAACCCAAAGATATGAGTACAGACTTCTGTGATTTGTCAAATACCTATTTCTTTGCAGACAGTCTTGCCCAATATAATGCTTCCACAGGACAGGGAAAAGTTCAATGGAAACGTTATCGCCTAGCTCCGCGCCAAGCATTTAATACGAATGTATATTGGCCTCAACGCCTGAGAATGCTTGATTTCCCAGAGACAGCTTACGACAACGACCCTGAACTGAAGTTCTCGATACAATTCGTGTCACCACGAACGGTTCGTATCAAGATGCTTACAACAGCTATAGAACCGAAAAATGATGATGCACAGGATATCATGTTGAACGGGGTACCCAAGACTGACAATACATGGCGGATGACACAGACTGCCAAATCAATCGTTTACAGTAGTGAATACGGAACAATAGAAATACAGAAATATCCGTGGCGTATCATATTAAGAGATAAAAAAGGCAAAATATTGACACAGACACGCACTATCGGTGATAACGATTCCACGCAGGTTAAGATATTGCCGTTCAATTTTATCAAGAGAGGTTCAGACAATTCACGCAGTATCAATCCCGTGTTCTCTTTCGCTCCAGAAGAAAGAATATATGGATGTGGCGAATCGTTCACATCACTTAATAAGGCAGGACAGAAAGTGTTGTTATATGTCACCGATCCGCAAGGACCGGAAACCGAAGGACAATACAAACCGGTACCGTTCTATTTCAGTAATAGAGGATATGGAATTTTTATGCACACATCTGCACCTGTAACTTGTGATTTCGGTAAAACATATATCGGGACGCAAAATCTGTATATGGGTGATGAAAACATGGATTATTTTGTGTTCTTCGGTGAACCGAAGGAGATACTTAATGAGTATACAGATATCACAGGTAAGAGTCCGATGCTGCCATTATGGACATTCGGTACGTGGATGAGCCGAATCACATATTTCTCACAGAAAGAAGGACTGGATATCGCCAAGAATCTCCGTTCACATCAGATTCCTGCAGATGTAATCCATTTCGATACGGGATGGTTCGGTACCGACTGGCAGTGTGATTATCAGTTTGCCAAAGACCGTTTCCCTAATCCCGTAGCGATGCTCAAGCAGATGAAGGAAATGGGGTTCCATGTAGACTTGTGGCAGTTGCCATATTTCACACCGAAGAATAAATTTTTCAAGGAGTTGATAGATAACAATATGCAAGTGAAGAATGCAGCAGGAGGGATGCCTTATGAAGATGCTGTGCTCGACTTGTCCAATCCGTCGACTGTAAAATGGTATCAGGATAAAATAGCCGGACTTGTGAAACAGGGTGTGGATGCGATAAAATGCGATTTCGGCGAAGCTGCTCCATATAATGGTGTCTATTACAGTGGCAAAGGTGGGTTGTACGAACATAACCTATACCCTTTGAGATACAACAAGGCTTTATGGGAAGCTGTAAAGCAGAATGCTGGTGACGGTGTCATCTGGGCTCGCAGTGCCTGGGCCGGTTCCCAACGCTATCCGTTACATTGGGGAGGCGATGCTTCCACCACCAATACAGGTATGATAGGTGACTTGAGAGGTGGCTTGAGTTTCGGACTCAGTGGATTCTCTTTCTGGAGTCACGATATGGGAGGCTTTGTTACAGCGTCCCCCGAAGATATATACCGCAGATGGTTACCATTTGGATTTCTTTCATCCCATACCCGCGCACATGGAGCGCCTCCTACAGAACCGTGGCTGATAAGTGAAAGTTTTACCGATGCCTTCCGTGATTGTGCAGAAATGAAATATAAGTTGATGCCTTACGTCTATGCGCAGGCGAAAGACTGTACCGAAAAAGGATTACCGATGGTCCGTGCTCTCTTTGTGGAATATCCTGATGATCCAGGCGCATGGCTTGTAGAAGATGAATACCTTTTCGGCAGTCAGATATTGGTAGCTCCATTGCTGGAAAGCGGAGATTCCCGTAGTTGTTATCTTCCAAAAGGGAAATGGATAGATTATCAGAACGGAGTGGTATATGAAGGAGGATATCAGACTATAAAAGTAGGAAAGATACCCGCTGTGATTCTGGTCAGAGACGGCAGTTTGATACCACATGCACCATTGGCACAACGAACAGACAAGATAGACTGGAACAAAGTGGATATGAAAGAATATAAAGCCGATGCCAAAACATGCACCGGATTATTGTACAAACCTGGCGACAAATCGATACAAGTTATTACAAGATAATTATTTGTATGTTTTATAACATACATTTTTAAAGAAAATCACGGAAAAATATTGTTTTTTGATATTTTTTTCGTGATTTTTGATAAATATATAAAAACTTTGCTTACTTTTGTACCCTAGAACTAATCGAAACAAATTACTATTAATAACAACCTAAAATTATGAACATGAAGATTAAAAGAATCTTTTTAGTCATGCTACTTTGTACGCTATGGCTAACTGGCTTTGCCCAGAAAGTGATTAAAGGTACCGTTAAGGACTCGTCTGGTGAACCTTTAATTGGTGCAACTGTTTCATTAGGTGGTGGACAGGGAACCGTTACAGATATGGACGGTAACTTCTCTCTCTCTAATGTAAATTCCAATTCGGTAATGACCATTTCTTATGTTGGATGTAAAAACCAACAGGTAAAAGTCGGCAATAAAACAGACTTCAATGTCATACTGCAATCGACAGACAAGTCTCTTGATGAAGTCGTTGTAATCGGTTATGGAACTATGAAAAAACGTGATTTAACAGGTTCTGTAGCTACCATCAACAATGAAAAACTAACCCAATATCCGGTTGCTGACGTTTCACAGGCTTTGCAGGGTAAACTTCCTGGTGTGTCTGTCACATCTCAGGATGGTCGTCCAGGCGCCAATGTCAGTGTACGCGTCCGTGGAGGTGGTTCTATTTCTCAAAGCAACGACCCGCTGTTTATCGTTGATGGAATACCGGTAAGCAGTATATCAGATATACCTGCAGAACAGATAGAAACGATTGATGTACTGAAAGATGCTTCTTCAACTGCAATCTATGGTGCCCGTGGTGCCAATGGTGTTATTCTTGTAACGACAAAAGGTACAAAAGGCGTTGATAAGGTAAAAGTATCTTATAGCGGATACATGCAGGTCAAATCAGCTGCAAAGACACTGAAAGGTGAAAGTGCACAGGATTATGTATATGATTTGTGGGCTTATGGTACGGCTCTTTCTACCGTATCAGGTATCTACGGTGACGCAGTGGCAAGATGTTTCGGCTTGGGTAGCACTTATGGTAATCATTATTCTGAATATGCCAATGCTTCTACTCACGACTGGACAGACGACTTGCTCAGAACTACAACATCATGGAATCACAACCTCTCAATTTCAGGAGGTACTGATAAGACACAAGTGTTGTTTAATGTCAACTATCTGGATGACAAGGGTATTAAGGAAAAATCAGGTTACAGCCGTTGGAATGCTGACTTGAAATTAAAACAGAAAATTCTCAAGAATCTTACTTTTGATGCCGATATCAGATACAGTGAATCTAAAATAGAAGGATCTGACGGTGTCTATAATAGTAGAGGATCTGCATTGTCTTATGCTTATGCTTTCTGTCCTATAGATAATTTCCTTGGCGACGGTGATTATAACACCGGTTTCGGTAATGGTGGTGGTAACTTGATGAATACATCGTTAAGTCCAGTTGCTGTTAATAATGACATTACAAGTATTACCAATAGACAGCACCTGAGAGGTACATTCTCTTTGACATGGGAAATCATTAAGGGTCTTACAGCTAAAACAGAATTAGGACTCGGTCGTGGTTGGAGCAAAGGTAAATATTGGGATGGTGGACTTGTTTCCGACTGGACCAAAGGTTACACTTATGCAAAAATGTCTTTAGGTGACAGTTGGGATGTCGTTTCCACTACTACTTTGAATTATATTGTTCAAGGCCTAAACAAACAACATAGCTTGTCTTTCCTTTTGGGTAATGAACTTCTAGCGTCAAAGTCAAATTCAGAGACAATGGTCGGAGCTAACTATCCTAGTACATTTACAATGGATCAGGCTTTCGGTATGATTGGCATGTATGCAAAGAATGATCAATATACATACTTTAATAATTCAGTAGGTATCCCTAGTAAGACGAAGTCTTTCTTCGGTCGTGTTAATTATTCATTCCTTGACAGATATCTCTTTACAGCTACATTACGTGCCGATGGTTCTTCCAAGTTCGCGCCTAATCATCAATGGGGATACTTCCCAGCTGCCGCTGTAGCATGGCGTATCATCGACGAACCGTTCATGAAGTCAACAACTAATTGGTTGAGCAATTTGAAATTGCGTCTCTCTTATGGTGAGGCAGGTTCTGATAATATCAGTTCAAGTCTTTGGCAGGAAACTTATGATGCTGAAGAGAAGGTCGTAGACGGTGAAACAGGATTGGTATTCTCTTCTACAGGACTGAAATCGAACCCTGATCTGAAATGGGAAACTACCGTTTCTAGAAATATCGGTCTTGACTTCGGATTGTTCAACAACCGTTTGTCTGGAACTGTTGATTTGTATTGGAATTACACAAAGAACTTGTTGATGAAGATTCCTATTGATGCAACAACAGGATATTCTTATCAGTATCAGAATATCGGTAAGACATCTAATAAGGGTGTCGAGGTAGCTTTGAATTATGATATCATCCGTACCAAAGACTTCTCTTTGAGTGTTTCAGGTACATACAACTATAATAAGAACAATATCGACGAACTGTCTGATGCTGTTACAGGACAATATTCTTCTAAATGGGCTTCTTCAGCCACACAACCAACGTATGACTATGCATTCCGTGTAGGTTCACCGGTTGGAGTGATCCGTGGATATAAATGTGATGGGTTCTATACAACAAGCGATTTTAATTATGATTCTTCAACAGGCACATATACTCTGAAAAGCGGTGTAGCAGATGAAGGAACATTCATGGGCACATATTATGGTCGTAAGAATTTCACTGTAAAGAAGACAGATGCAAACGGCAATACGGTAGATGCAAACGCTTTCCCAGGTGCTGTTAAGATACATGACGAGAACGGTGACGGTACTATCGATGAGAATGATATCACTGACTTAGGTACAGTAACGCCACCTCATACAGGAGGTTTCAATATCAATGCCACATATAAAGGTTTCGACTTTACAGCCGGCTTCGCATATTCGTTCGGAGGACATGTATATAACGCTACAGCATTATCATCGTTGTATGGTAATAAAGATAACTCATTCGGTTCTAACCGTTTGTCTTTGGCCACAAGTTGTTATAAGATATATGGCGTCAATTCAACTGGCGATCTGTATGCACTGACAACTCCTGAAGAACTTGATGCAGCCAATGCAGGCGCAGAATACTGGTTGCCCTATTATGAAAATGGTGTAACACTGTCTACCTTTGTGGAAAAATCGGATTATCTTCGTCTGAACTCAATAACATTGGGATATACATTGCCAAAGTCATTAACAATGAAAATCGGTGTCGAAAGATGTCGTTTATATGCTACAGCAACAAACGTATTCTGTATAACAGGTTATTCAGGCTTAGATCCTGAGGTTAGTTCTAAGGAAGACATGAACTCTTCAGATTATCCTACAGTAGGATTGGATTTCGGTTCTTATCCTCGCTCTCGTACATTTACATTTGGTATAAATCTTGACTTTTAAAGCAAATAGACATGAAAACAAATATATTATATTCAATATTGGGTGTAGCTCTCATTGCTATGAGTACATCGTGTAAAGACTATTTGGATACGTCTTCACCTTCTACAGCCACACCCGACTTCGTATATTCGAACCCTAGAACAGCAAAGTTGGCATTGGATGCCGCTTATGAATTATGGAGAGCCAGCGGTTCTGTTCACTCTAACGGAACGTTCTATGATGTAGTAATCGGTGGTTCTGATTCAGAACGCCATCCAGAAGCTTGGAATGCACAGGCTGCCCGTCAA
Organism: uncultured Prevotella sp.; assembly: GCF_937863835.1. GTDB lineage: Bacteria > Bacteroidota > Bacteroidia > Bacteroidales > Bacteroidaceae > Prevotella. The sequence goes on along the minus strand of NZ_CALMHT010000172.1, from coordinate 46,496 downwards.
GTTCCTGAAAATCTTTATCCAGATGGAACAAGTGCATACGGTATAGACGTTGATGGAAACTTTAAGACTGCTTACAACAATCTTTATTCTATCATTTCTACATGTAATACTCTTATCAATCAGTTTGAAGCAACAGAGGCGTATAAGGAATATATGTCATCTGGTTCAGCCAGTGAAATGTCTAACTTATACGGTCAGGCTATCGCTTTAAGGGCAACAATGTATTTCGAACTCTGCCGTTTCTTCGGTGATGTTCCTTATACCACTGTTACAGGGCAGACTGCTACAAGTCAGGCTCCGCGCGACTCTATATATGAATGTCTACTTAGTGACTTGGAACGTGTTGAACCGTACATGTACACTGTCACAACCACAACAAAGAATCAGATGACACGTAATTATGTGGATGGACTTATCGGTCGTATCTGTCTTTATGCAGGTGGATATGCGACAAGAAGAACAGACTTAGGTTCTAATTTCTACAAAGATAAAGATGGTAATGTTCTTTCTTTTGATAATATGTATACTTCTACAACCACACAGAGTACCTATGGACGTAGGACAGACTATGCAAAATTCTATGTTACAGCAGCTACATATTTGCAGAAATGCTATGATAATCCAGGCGGTGCATCATTGTGCGTATCAGACCCGAGAAGTGGTGTTTGTTCAGGTAATCCATATCAGTATGTATTCCAGGAGATGATGGTCGATAATGCCTCAAGTGAAACATATTCACCCGAGAGCGTATATGAAATATCTGAAACTCAAGGTGTGCAGACAGAACGTCCTTATGCTTTTGGTCGCCCGTCAAGTGGTGGTTCGAGCAACGGATATCCATGTAAGAGTTATGGTCAAAGCCGTTTTAATCCAATATACTATTATGGTGATTTTGATCCTAATGATATGCGCCGTGATGTTACGTGTACCGTTACAGGTAGTACAGGTAAAGGTGTGGAAAAGTTAATTACATTCAAACCAGGCAGTAAATCCGATGGTGGTGGTATTGTATTAAACAAATGGGATGAAAACAGAATGACTTATCCATATACGACAAAACAACGTCAGTCGGGTATCAACGATCCTTATATGCGTTTCTCTGATATCATCTTGATGCTAGCGGAGGTTTATGCTGAAAGCGGGACATCTGTTTACAATGAAGCTTCTGCAAAACAGTATCTGACTTTAGTCCACAATCGTGCGTTTAAGACAGCAGCATTAGCCAATGTTGACGGCTTTATCACATCATGCGGTAGTTTAAAGAAAGCCATTGCCCAGGAACGTAAACTTGAATTCGGAGGTGAAGGATTGCGTAGATACGACCTCATCAGAACTGGTATGTTGCCAACAGCTATCAGTGAGTTCCATACACAGACTGCAGCTATGCTTAACGGTCTGAAAACGAACGGATACTATACATTCCCTAACGGAAACCAAATATCATTATATGTATGGACCAAATTGGTTGACGAGAAGACATCCAAGGGATATCGCCTTACAGGTCAGTGCACCGACACAACAGACCCGGTTTTGTTCCCGGGATGGAGAGGCCAGAATGATAATTGGGATTCTTATTCATCTGCATTAGCTACAACTACAAAGACGAACCTTGCTATCAAAGGTCTATTCAACTATATAGACCCTAGTGGTTCTGAGGCTGCAGCTCTTGAGGCAGATGGTTATACAAAGACCGAGTGGGGTAAGACATTGTTAAGTTATCCGGTTGACTATAATACATACGTATTGAGTGGATTCAAAGAAGGTGAACCTCCTATTTATCTTGTACCAATGGCTTCTGAGACTCTGACGACATCAGGATTTACAAATGGTTATGGATTCAATCAGAAATAGTATCTGAATATATATCTATCAGAAATTGGGAATACGTGTAGTGTTCCCAATTTTTTTGCCCGTCGTGCGAGAAAATTTGCGCTGAAGGGAAATTAATTTTCCTTGAAGAATAAAAAAATTCCCTTCAAGAGAAATTCTTGCACAGAGTAATGTGCTTTTACTTACTTATTTTCTGCCAAACAATATGTATGTTTTGTGATAAAAAAATTGCACAATCGTTTGCATGACGAGACTGTGCGTTTTTACACAAACCAATTGTTTTTTATTCCAATTTTTCTTATATTTGCAAAATAAGATATAAAAGTTACGTTGATTAATTTAGAATTGGTTTATATGTTACGAGGGATAATACTCGGCCCCGGTGAATAAATTCATCGGGGTTTTTTGATTATAATCACATATCTTTATCTAATCTGTCACGCCATAAATATTTGCGTGTCTCATGTACGATAATATTGCTCAGGAATAAGAGGGACAATAAGTTTGGTATTGCCATCAGGGCATTCATACAGTCGGCTATATTCCAAACTGTTGTGAGACTTATGATACTACCGATGAATACAGCTGCAATGTATAACAATCGGTAATAGAATGTCCATTTCTTGCCTTTCAGATATTCTACGGCACGTTCACCGTAATAACTCCAACCTAATATGGTACTGAATGCAAAGGTGAGCAGTCCGAAACTCAACAGTGGCGCACCGATGTATGGAATCTTTCCAAATGCCTGCTTGGTCAGTACGGCACCGTCTGTATAACTGATGTCCGGATATGCGATGACACTACTGACAATGACTAGTCCTGTCAGAGCACAGATGACAACGGTATCCCAAAACGTACCGGTAGATGAAACCAATGCCTGTCTTACAGGATTGCGTGTCTGAGCGGCAGCAGCCACAATAGGTGCCGAACCCAGTCCTGACTCATTAGAGAATAGTCCTCTGGCAATACCAAATCGGGCGGCCATCATAACGGACGTACCTACAAAACCGCCGCCTGCAGCCTGTGGACTGAATGCCGACTCGCAGATCAGTCGAAGGGCAGGCCAAACGTATGCCCCGTTGATGAAAAGTATTACGATGCATCCGATAGCATATAGTAAAGCCATGAAAGGAACAAGCATCTCGCACACTTTTGCTATACTTTTCACACCTCCTAAGATTACAGCAGCAGTAAGGGCACACAATACGGCTCCGGTAATATAAGGTGATATATGATATGTTTCCTTTGTTAAGGTGGCAATAGCGTTGGCTTGAACCGTATTGCCGATACCGAAGGATGCACACGCTGTGAAGATGGCGAAAAGAATGGCCATCCATTTCCAGTGAAGTCCCTTTTCGAGTGCATACATAGGACCGCCAAGCATTTTTCCGTGCTTGGTTTTTACTCTATACTTAATAGCCAACAAGCCTTCGGCATATTTTGTAGAGATACCGAAAACACCGGTTAGCCAGCACCACAGTACGGCACCGGGACCTCCAAGCGCCACCGCTGTGGCCACACCTATAATATTACCTGTGCCGATTGTTGCAGCAAGAGCCGTGGCTAGTGCACCGAATTGCGATACATCGCCGGAAGAACCCTTGTCTTTCTTGACAGACAGTTTGATTGCTGTCCACAGTTTACGTTGTGGAAATTTCAGTCGGATTGTAAGAAATATGTGAGTACCTAACAGGAGGATAATCATTGGCCATCCCCATAGAAAACCGCTTAGTTGAGAAAAAAAGTCATTAATAAAGTCCATGTGTCGTTATTTATCATCAAAATTGATTTTTATATTATTATACCCCATACTTTTAAACAGATTTGTAAACTGTTTATAGGCATTGTTTCTGGCACTTTGTACATTTGCCTTTGTAAGGCATCTCGTCTTCATCAGCATATATGCCCTGTCGTACATCTTCTGTTTGTCGGTTTCGCTCCACCTCCCACTTTCAAAAAATGAAGTGGTACGGGCTTCATCTATAAAATCATTATCGAGTAATGTAATCTCGGGTAATGAAACATAGATAACACTATCAGCTTTCTTTATCCAATGTGGTTGCACGTTGTGCATATTCACACCCAGACGTATTGTGCCATAATATATTCTGACGAGTTCGTCATCACTGAAAAAACCTTTTCTTATAGTGTCAACCATTTCTTCATCATTCACAGACAAAAATTCCCATTCACCTATGTCTTTGATAGACGCTATCTGTTCTGGAGTAATATCTATGGCCTTATCAGTACTGATATCAATATTGTTACTGTGTGAACAACAGACAATATACACCAATATGATGATCACAATAACAAGTATTGCGACAATAGTCATCCATCTCAGAGTACTAATCTTTGGTATTCGCATTTTCTATTGTTGTTTTATCCAGTAATTCAGGCAAGTCACTAATCTTAAAGTTCTTCCGGAATGTGATAGTAATATTCTGTTCCTTGTATCCCAGACTTTGACATAAGGGTATAAGAATCTTGGCAGCGTTATCACGTGCCAGTTCGATAATGCCGAGCTCGGGGATACTCTGAATGATAGATGCGCGTCCCTGCTTTTCATATTCTGTCATTTCCTCATCAGAGAAATTGCTTCTCGTCAGTGCCACATACTTCTTGATGTCCTTATGGTCTATCTTGCTACTTGTCAGGGTTACCTTAGGGTCGGGAAGGATGATCTCTATTTTTTCACCATTCTTTTTTACATTCTTATCAGAGAAGTCTTTGAAGTTGATATAAGCTTTGAGAGTCGCATTTATCGGTATTGCTATCTTTCTGTTTCCAAGAGGTAAGTTGAGACTGAAATCACGACTAAGAAAAGACCCTTGCAGTTTCATGACGTCATTATGAGTTATGATTTTGTGGATATGATATTCAGCCGTATATAGTTTGGAGCATTTTTGTATCTGCATGATCATCATAGGTATCGTATCCAAGTGCTGATTATTGATATTTCCTGAAGTCTTTTTCTCAGAACATGAGAAAAAGATTAATACAATCATGTTAAAACATAATAATGCCTTCTTCATTTTGTTGAAATATTTTTGGCAAAGGTAGTAAAAAAAAGCCGTTTTGCTGATTTCTAATTCGTTTTTTTCACTTTAAGTTAAACTTTATCCTGATATTTGCGTCATATTGATAGTTGAAACAAAAAAAAACAGAAACATATACAACAACTTAAAATTAAACAAGATGAAAAAGATTTTTATGGCTATCGCAGCCGCGTTAATGATTACAACAGCAGTAAATGCTCAAGAAGGAAACAACAGTAGTGAACAACCAAAGAAATTCGACAAGACTGAGATGATTCAGAAACGTACGGATAAAATGGTGAAGGAGTTCGGACTGAATAACGAACAGGCGAAACAATTGTTGGCACTCAACACTACTTATGCAGACAAGATGGGAGGCCATAAGATGGGACGCCCGGGTGGACGCCCAGGATTCGGACATGGACCTCAGATGAAAGACGGTAATTTCAAACCGGATTCTACAATGTCCCGCAAACGTCCTGAACTGACTGATGAACAGAAGACTGAAATGAAAAAACAGAGAGCTGAAATGGAAGCCAACCGTGCAGCTTATGAAACAGAACTTCAGAAAATAATGACTCCTGACCAATTCAAAACCTACCAGTCGGAACAGGCCAAACGCCAACAGGGACCTGGTCCGCGTATGGATAAAGATAACAACTCAAAACAAGACTAGAAATAGGTATTACGTAAAAAGAAAAGTATCTGAGATAACGCATTTAGCCATCCTGAAAAGGGTGGCTATTTTGTCTTGTATAATTATTGTATTACTTTTTTATGCGAAAATGTTGTCTTGTCGATAATTTTTTCTTAAATTTGTAGCCCAATCCAAACAATAGTTATGAACAAAAAGACAAAAGTGTTAAGTCTGCTTGTATTTGGCACATTATTGTTGACCTCATGCGGCGGTAAAAAAGATAATGGCGACATTATTGCTCCTAAACCTGTAGAGAAGCATTCGGATGCGATTCTTTCCATGCAAAACTATCATAATACATCCACTCAAAATTGGGGCGGAAATACGTATAGTATAACTGTCGCTAGAACTGTCGACCGCAGCCTACCTGTAACGGAAGATGAAAACGGACAGAAGTATTATGACAATAAAATCAACTTGCTCGTCAAGCGTAGTGACGGTTCCGTCTTTTTGGAGAAAATATTTTCAAAATCTGATTTTTCTGAATATATTACAGGTGATTATGGTAAGAAGGGTGCATTGCTGGGTGTGGTGTTTGATAAGATAGATGGCGGTAATCTTAAATTTGGTGCAAGCATCGGTTCACCTGATAAGACAAGTGACGAGTATATCCCATTTGTCGTTACAATATCAAGAAGCGGTTCAGTCTCCATATCGAAGGATACGCAGATGGATACTGGAAGTGATGTGGCTCCGCAGGATGAACAAGACGATTCGAATTGACACTAACTAACGTTTCGCTTTCAATAGGGATTCCCAATGATCCCTAAAGTCGGTCATCTTGTCAAAGATAAGATTGGCACCTTCATTTGCCAACATTTTATCGGACAGGGGACCAGTATTGACAGCAACCGTGAAAATCTTTGCAGCTACGCCGGCTTGTACACCGAGAGGAGCATTCTCTACAACAATACCTTCGTAGGGCTGGATGTCCGCTTTTGACAAACCTTGAAGATAGGGTTCGGGATTCGGCTTTCCTCTGCTGACATCAAAACTAGTCACCATCAGGTCTTCACTGATAAGTCCGGGGAATTCCACTTCTAATTTACTCAGTAAGGATTTCTGTCCACTTCCTGTTACCACCACTATCTTGAGTCCGGCATCCTTTATCTTATGCATCAGTTGTTCTACGCCATCCATTTTTTTCGCTTTGGGACAAGTCCTGAAATAATGGCATTTTTCTTTGTAGATTTCATCAGCTTCCTCATCGGTAAGAGTCCTATTCCATTGACGGCTGCCAATTACCTTGATAGTCTCAACACCTCTCATCCCCTCATATTCATAAGCTTCTTCTGGTGCCATCTTCAGTCCGAATTTAGCCATGGAATGATGCCAGCTCTGAGCATGGTTAGGCATGGAATCGTATAGGACACCATCCATATCAAACAAGACCGCCTTGGGATTGAAACATGTAAATCCCGTTTTATCAAGATATTTTTTAATAATTTCCTCGTACATAAAGTAACTGTCTTTTTTCAGACTGCGAAGTTAACTATTTTATTCCACTCAACCTAAAAAGAAGTTGAATAAGTGGCTAATTTAATAAAAAATCACTACCTTTGCAGCAGATTTCTAACTAAGGTATTAATAAAGAGTATTCATTATCTAATTTTCTTATGAGTTTAAACATTGAAAAAGGTAACAAAAAGCGTGTCGTTATCGTGGGTGGAGGATTTGGTGGACTGAAATTGGCAACCCGTCTTCGTCATTCAGGTATGCAGATTGTCTTGATAGACAAAAATAATTTTCATCAGTTTCCACCTCTAATTTATCAAGTGGCATCAGCAGGTATGGAACCGAGTTCTATCTCATTCCCTTTCAGAAAGATTTTTCAGAATCGTAACGACTTTTATTTCCGTATGGCTGAAGTGAGAGCCGTTTTCCCTGACAAAAAATTGATTCAGACATCTATCGGTAAAGTAGAATATGATTACTTGGTCTTTGCAGCTGGAGCAACCACCAACTTTTATGGCAATAAACATATAGAGGAAGAGGCAATGCCGATGAAAAATGTGGCTGAGGCTATGGGCTTGCAGAATGCTATCCTCTCCAATCTTGAACGTTCTATCACAAGTGCTAGCGAAGTGGAACGTCAGGAACTTCTCAATGTCGTTATTGTAGGCGGTGGTGCTACAGGTGTAGAGGTAGCAGGTGTACTTTCAGAGATGAAACGTACTATTTTGCCTCACGATTATCCTGATTTGGACCGCAGTCTGATGAATATATACCTTATTGAGGCAGGTAACCGTCTGCTTTCGGCTATGTCTTCCGAATCATCAGCCAAAGCGGAAGAGTTTTTGCGTAAAATGGGTGTGAATATATTACTAAATAAGATGGTTACCGACTATCGTGACCATAAGGTGGTGTTGGCTGATGGCAGTGAGATCGCTACCCGTACCTTTATATGGGTCAGTGGTATTGCTGGTGTGCAGATAGGTAATATGGATAAGTCGTTCCTCGGTAGGGGTGGACGTATCAAGGTTGATGAATATAATCGTGTACCCGGTATGGAAAATGTGTTTGCTATCGGCGACCAATGTATCATGACCGGTGATAAGAATTATCCTAATGGTCACCCGCAGTTGGCTCAGGTATCTATTCAGCAAGGTAAGTTGCTCTCCAAAAATCTCCGCCGTCTAGTCAAGGGCAAAAGTCTAAAACCATTCTCATACAAAAATCTCGGTTCTATGGCGACTATCGGTAGGAACAAGGCTGTGGCAGAGTTCAGCAAAATCAAGATGCAGGGCTTTGTTGCTTGGATGTTGTGGCTTGTAGTGCATCTGCGTTCTATTCTGGGTGTGCGCAACAAAGTCATTGTGCTGCTCAACTGGATATGGAACTACTTCAATTACAATCAGTCTCTCCGTATGATTTTCTATCCCGAAAAGGCCAAGGAAGTGCGTGAACGTGAAGCGCGCGAGGCTGTCACCCATTTGGGTGAAGACTTGTTGCAGGATCAAAATGATTGATTATATAGTAATGAATGAAATAAAAAAGGTCGGAATCCAGATAATTGAATTCCGACCTTTTTATATAGCCTTAATATTTAAGCCTCTTGATTAAGACGTTCTTTAATAGCCTTACTGTCTGCCTCATAACCTGGTTTGTCAAGTAGGGCAAACATGTTTTTCTTATACGCTTCTACACCTGGTTGATTGAAAGGATTCACGCCAAGGATGTTACCGCTGATGCCGCATGCTATTTCGAAGAAATAAATCAATTGACCGATATAATATTCATTTAGTTTAGGAACAGAAATGCGGATGTTAGGTACACCACCATCGACATGAGCGAGACGGGTACCCAGTTCTGCCATTTTGTTAACCTCGTCAACACGTTTACCTGCAAGGAAGTTTAAACCGTCAAGATTCTCTTCATCGTTAGGGAACAGAAGTTTTTCGTTAGTTTCTTCTACACTGATAACCGTTTCATAGATAGTACGCTCACCCTGTTGAATCCACTGTCCCATGGAGTGAAGATCAGTAGTGAAATCACAGGAAGCAGGGAATATTCCTTTATTATCTTTACCCTCACTTTCACCATACAACTGCTTCCACCACTCACTGAAGAAGTGAAGTTTAGGTTGGAAGTTAACCATAATCTCAATCTTTTTTCCAGCTTGTGAATACAGACCGTTACGAACAGCAGCATAGATGGCTGCCGGATTCTCTGCAAAAGGAACATTTTTACCGCAAGCCTTCTCCATTTCGGCAGCACCTGCAACAAGATGAATGAGGTCGAAACCTGCGCAAGCTATAGGAAGCAGACCGACAGGAGTAAGAACGGAGAAACGTCCACCGACATTGTCTGGGATAATGAATGTGGTATATCCTTCTTTGTCAGCAGCTGCACGGGCTGCACCTTTCTTCGCATCAGTTACAGCTACGATAACCTTTTTTGCCTCTTCTTTTCCTCGCTGGGACTCACATTGTTTTTTGAGAAGACGGAACGTAAGGGCTGTTTCTGTGGTCGTACCTGATTTTGATATATTGATCACACCAAATTTCTTGTTAGCGAGATAAGTGGTGAGTTCGGCAAGATAGTCCTCACCGATATTATTACCTGCAAATACGATAGTAGGGTTCTTCTTGTCTGCTACAAGCCAGGAGAATGCGTTACCTAATGCCTCTATCACGGCACGGGCACCAAGATAACTGCCACCGATACCTGCAACGACAATCACTTCGCAGTTGGCGCGTAGAACATCGGCACAATCCTGTATCTCTTTGATGAAGGCAGGAGTGATACTAGATGGCAAATGAAGCCATCCCAGAAAATCATTGCCAGGACAAGTACCATTCTCAAGAGCCTCTTGAGCGGCTTTTACCTGTGGTTCATACGCTTTGATTGCGCCCTCATTAAGAAATTGGGCGGCTTTAGTAATGTCTAAGCTGATACTTTTCATAATCATTCTATGTTTTAATAATGAATTCTATCTAAATGAGTCTGTCAAAAGTTTGATTTCTACTTGTGGTGATATGCGTTCATACAATATATTATATACAGCATCAAGAATGGGCATGTTGACATGACAATGACGATTGATTTCCTTCATACATTTCGTTCCAAAGAAACCCTCGGCAATCATTTCCATTTCTATTTGCGCACTCTTCACACTGTATCCCTTTCCGATCATCGTACCGAAGACACGGTTGCGTGAGAAATTGGAATATCCTGTTACAAGCAAATCTCCCAGATACACGGAATCGTCAACATTACGGTCAATGGGATGTACTGTTTTAAGAAAACGGGACATTTCCTGAATGGCATTTGACATTAATACAGACTGGAAATTATCACCGTATTTTAGTCCGCTGCATATACCTGCGGCAATCGCATAAACGTTTTTGAGTACAGAAGAATATTCGATGCCTACGACATCACTACTTGTCTTTGTCTTGATGTATTCGCTGGCAAGCACTTCTGTAAAGGCGTGTGCCTTCTCATTGTCAGCGCATCCGACAGTTAGATAAGAAAGGCGTTCGAGAGCCACCTCTTCTGCGTGGGAAGGACCTCCAAGACAAGCAAGATTGTTATAGGGTATATCGTATACCTGATGAAAATATTCACTACACACAAGATTCTCGTCAGGTACAATACCTTTGATAGCGGTGATAATGAATTTTTCCTTGATGCGCGTCTTCAATTTCTTAAGATGATTCTTAAGATATGGTGATGGCGTCACAAATACCAATGTATCATATTTGTCGGCAATATAATTAATGTCGGAAGAGAAGTCTATCTCATTGACATCAAAATGCACTCCTATGAGATAAGCGGGATTATGTCCCAGACGGCGGAAATCTTCGATACGATCATCCCGCCGCATATACCATCCTATCTGATGTGTATGTTGTATTATGATTTTGGCAACAGCCGTAGCCCAGCTGCCTCCACCAATTATTGCTATTTTACCGCAATCAAACACTTCTTCTTTACTAAAGAATAATCAGTAATTAATAATTATTTTTTTGCCGTTTCTATCCACGCTGATACTTCTTCAACTTTAGGATTCTCGTAACCCAATTTGTATTTTTTGTTCACTCCGCAGATATCCATCTGGAGTTTCTGTGGATTGACATCTTTAATATCTGAAACCAGATAGTAACCACTCTTGTTGAATACGGCAACCCATTCTTCGGGAACGCCTATTTCTGCCCATTCAGCAATACTGCTTTTGGGAGTCTTTTTCTCAGGGCGCATCTGTGGGAAGAGAAGCACTTCCTGTATAGTAGACTGTCCTGTCATCAGCATGACAAGTCTGTCTATACCGATTCCGATTCCGCTGGTAGGAGGCATTCCGTATTGTAGGGCGCGAAGGAAGTCCTGATCGATGATCATGGCTTCGTCGTCTCCCTTGTCGGCAAGTTTCATCTGTTCTTTAAAACGTTCTTCTTGATCAATAGGGTCATTGAGTTCAGAATAAGCATTAGCAAGCTCCTTGCCGTTAACCATCAGTTCGAAACGTTCTGTAAGTCCTGGTTTAGAACGGTGCATCTTAGTCAGAGGTGACATTTCTACAGGATAATCGATGATAAATGTAGGTTGAATATATGTACCCTCACAGAATTCGCCGAAAATTTCATCGATCAGTTTTCCCTTACCCATAGTGTCATCAATCTCCATATTCAGTTTTTTACAAACTTCGCGAATCTCAGCCTCTTCCATTCCATTGAGATCATACCCGGTTTTCTCTTTGATGGCGTCAAGGATGGGAAGACGACGGAAAGGTGCCTTGAAACTGATGGTCTTGCCATCAAAAACACTTTCATCCTTACCATTGACAGCTATACAGATAGTCTCCAAAAGTTTTTCAGTGAACGACATCATCCAATTATAATCCTTGTATTGAACATATAGTTCCATACACGTGAATTCCGGATTATGGAAACGGTCCATTCCCTCGTTACGGAAATTTTTTCCGATTTCGTAAACTCCCTCAAAACCGCCGACTATCAAACGTTTCAGATAAAGTTCGGTGGCAATACGGAGGTAAAGGTCTATATCCAGGGAATTGTGATGGGTGATAAAAGGACGCGCACTGGCACCACCGGCAATCGACTGTAAGATAGGTGTTTCCACTTCTGTATATCCTGCATCGCTGAAATACTTGCGCATCGTCTCAAGAACCTTGGCACGCTTCAGGAAAGTATCTTTGACACCATCATTGACAATCAGGTCGACATAGCGTTGACGGTAGCGAAGTTCAGGATCGTCAAATTTATCATAAGCTACACCATCCTTATATTTAACGATGGGTAGTGGTTTCAGACTTTTAGACAGCAAAGTAAGGGTCTGGGCGTGTACAGAAATCTCACCGGTCTGTGTTTTGAATACAAAACCCTTTATACCAATGAAATCACCGATATCCAAAAGACGTTTGAAGACATTGTTATATAAATCCTTGTTTTCGTCAGGACAAATGTCATCACGGGTAACATATACTTGAATTCTGCCTTTGGAATCCTGCAATTCAGCAAAGGAAGCCTTACCCATAACACGGCGGCTCATCAACCGTCCTGCAATGCATACCTCCCGCTTTACATCATCCTTGAATTCAGCTTTTATATCTGTAGAAAAAGCATTGGTTGGATACTCTGCTGCAGGGTATGGGTCAATGCCCATATTACGCAGCTCCTGAAGACTTTGGCGTCTTACAATCTCCTGTTCACTTAACTCTAAAACGTTCATCTTTATTGAATATATTCACTTTAGTGGGTGCAAATTTAATAAATAAATCTGAAATCACATCGTATTTTCATTTTTTTATTATACCTTTGTTGCGGATACCCCAAAATATATAATCATAAAATATAAAGAGCTGAAAATGTTAATTATATAAAAAATCGATGAAAACTGTGCTAGTATAAATAAAATTCATTATATTTGTGAATGAAATGTTACGAGGTTAAAAATTAATAACTATAAGTTATGGATTTATATACAAATAAAACAAGAGTCGTAGGGGTGGATATTAGTCTAGAACGTACCACCTTTGCTATTGTGGATGTCAGAGGGCACGTTGTTGCCAGTTCTGAAATCAATACAAGAGATTATCCTGGCATCGAAGGTTTCGTTGCCGCACTTTGTGATGCCATCATTCAATTAGTTGAGGATAATGGCGGAATAGAAACTATAAGATCTGTCGGAATGAGTTGCCCAAGTGGGAACTTTAAGACAGGTAGTATAGAGAATTCACCTAATATGCCATGGAAAGGATCTATACCGATTACTGCAATGATGCGTGATAGGTTGGGTATTGCCGTAGCAATAACAAATGATAGTGTAGCTATAGCTCTTGGTGAATTATCTTTCGGTAGTGCCCACGGCTTGAGTAATTTTGCTATCGTTACGATAGGGCATGGTCTGGGATGTTCTATTTTTAGTGACAAAAAATTGGTTAGCGGAAATAGTGGATTTGCAGGCGAATTAGGTCATACATGTATAAACGTTGAAGGACGGAAATGTGAATGCGGACTGACAGGCTGTCTGGAAACATACGTAGCGGAAAAAGGTATATTACGTACGGCGAAGGAATTGATGCAAGAAAGAGACGAGCCATCCTTGATGCGTGAATATACACCGGCTACTCTGACACCAAAAGAAATTACAGCCTGCTGTAGCCGTGGAGACAAAATGGCACAGGAGGTTTATCGTAAGACCGGTGAAATACTTGGTGTTTCTCTAGCAAATCTGGCAGCTATTCTAGATCCTGAAGCTATAATATTGGCTGGAGGTATAGTGCATGCGGAAAAATGGCTTATAGAACCTACTTATGCTAGTTTCCAGGAACATCTGTTCCATAATATCAGGGGCAAAGTAAGACTGATACGATCCTCTCTGAACGATAAGGAACGCGATGTGTTGGGTGCCAGCGCTTTGGCTTGGAATGTGAAAGAGTATTCTTTATTTAAATAAAAGGAAACAGAACAAGAATTGAACGTAGATAAAATCATTAAAAAATTGGGGGAGACTCCAGATTTATCAAGCGCCCTCGGGATAGAATTTATATCTACTCCCGAGGACGATACTTGTATGGCCCGTATGCATGTCGATTCACGTAACAGACAACCATTCGGCTTTCTGAGCGGTGGGGCGTCTATGGCAATGGCAGAACATTTGGCAGGTGTCGGTTCTTTGGCATTATGTCCGGATAAGATATGTATGGGCATAAATGTAAATGGAGAACATGTGATGGCTGTAACGGAAGGTGAAACGGTTACGGCTATTGCCCGTCTGAAACATAAGGGGTGTACACTTCATGTGTGGAGTGTGGAAATAAAAAACGAAATGGGCTCGCTTGTCTCTTTGATAAATGTTACAAACTATATAATCAATAAACCGAAATAATGTTTTCTTTTGCAATATACCGTCTTCCATACGAGGATTCTTGCACATTATTGATACAAGAGAACGGTGAACCTTCTGAATTGTATTCTTATAATGAACTGAGTGGAAAGGAAGGGTTTGTTATAGCTCCCTTTTCTCTATCCGCCGAAGATCCCATACTATTACTCCATCCTGACCGTAGCGAGAAGATGCTTTTGAAAGATTCTATTTCTGTGATGAATGAAAGTATCTTTGCAGAACGAGATACAGAGAAAGAAAAAGAACGTTACATTATTGATTTTGATAATTTTCATTCGCAAATCAATGAAAATGAATTTTCCAAAATAGTATTGTCGAGATGTTCAATAGAGAATAGCTATGATCCTATATCACCAGAGGATTTGTTTGAAAGAGCTTGCTATCTGTATCCGCGTATGTTTGTGGCATTAGTTCATACAGAACAGAGCGGGACATGGCTTACAGCATCTCCCGAGATATTATTAGAGGGCAGTGAAAGACATTGGCGAACGATTGCCCTTGCGGGGACAATGAAATTAGAAGGACGACAACTCGACTTTGATGAAAAGTCAGAGACAATAAGTAAGGAGACAATAAGTAAGGAGACAATAAGATGGAGTGATAAAGACCGGGAAGAACAACGTTTCGTCGCTGCGTATATTACGGAGTGTCTAGAACAGTATTCGCAGAATGTTGCAGAAGAGGGACCAATAACGGTTCGAGCCGGTAATCTGGTGCATCTTAGAAGTAATTTCGACTTTACTTTACCTAAGACATCTGAACTGGGAGATTTGATCAATACACTTCATCCTACTCCTGCCGTGTGTGGTATACCCAAAGACAAGGCCCGTCGATTTATTATTGATAATGAATATATCCCCCGCCACTATTACAGTGGATTTATGGGGCCCTTGTATCCTGAACGTGAAACGCATCTTTATGTGTCGCTAAGATGTATGAAAATAGATGATGCAAAATATGAACTGTATGCAGGAGGGGGACTTATCAGGGAAAGTGAAATGGAATCCGAATGGAAGGAAACCGAATCGAAAATGGAAACAATGAGAAAATGTTTAGTAATAAAGAAAATATAAGTATACTCACGTCACTGCTATGGTTGCACGGAGTAAAGAAAGCGGTTGTATGTCCTGGTTCAAGGAATGCAGCCATAGTACATAATCTGAATGAGAGTACATGGATAAAATGTTATCCGGTTACAGATGAACGCAGTGCCGGATTTTACGCTTTAGGTATGATACAGGCATCGGGTGACCCTGTTGCTGTATGCGTGACATCAGGAACGGCTCTGCTTAACCTCGCGCCTGTCGTTGCAGAGGCGATGTATCAGCATTTGCCGCTTGTCGTGATATCCGCAGATCGTCCGCAGGCGTGGATTGGTCAACAGGATGGACAGACATTGGAACAATTAGGGGCATTGGGCAGATACGTTAAATATAGTGTATCCTTACCTGAACCTCGTGACGATGATGAACATTGGTATTGCAACCGGTTGATTAATGAAGCTCTGATTAATATGCAGAAAGATGGCGGTGGACCAATACATATCAATGTACCTGTCAGTGAACCGTTATTTGAATTCACAGCCGAAGGGCATCCTTTCGAAAGACAGATTTCTTATGTACCCCCAATGATAGATATCGAAAAGGTGTCAAAGAAGATGATAAAAGGTTTCTTTGAAGCGATACGCCCGATGATTGTTATAGGTCAACTCTCATACAGGGATGATGCTGAACCTCTATTAGAGATGTTGGGGCAGTATGCCGTTACGATAAGAGAACCACTATCTCCGTTCGGTATCGTTGTTCCGTTTGACGAAGTGCTACATAAAGTTGGACCCGACCCCGATTATATGCCTGATTTCATTTTATACCTGGGAGGCACATTGGTTAGTAAACGGATTAAAAATTTTTTGCGTAAGGCGATAGATGCGGAATGTTGGACTGTATCCGTAGATGGAGACCTTCATGATACTTTCATGAATCTTACAGGTGCAATACAAGCTGATCCTTATGAGATGCTTAAAATCATGGGAAAGGCCCTGATGGATGGAGGAAGAACGGAGTATATAGAAGATTCAAAGTTGTTGCTGTGCGCATCTCACGACTATAGAATGTTGTGGATAAATGAGTTGGAAAGTGCTACGGACAATGTGCAGAATTATTTACCTGCATACTCGGAAATGATGGCTGTGAAAGAATTTGAACATATATTAGCGAATTGTGTGGAGTATAACTATCAAGTGCATTACGCAAACAGTATGGCAGTGAGGTTAGGGAATATCTATGCAAATCATTATATTTATGTTAACAGAGGTGTCAATGGAATAGAAGGCAGTATGTCTACCGCTGCCGGATTTTCATTGGTGTCAGACGATATTGTGTTTTGTGTGATTGGTGATCTTAGTTTTTTCTATGACCAGAATGCGTTATGGAACCAGAATCTTGGAGCCAACTTCAGAATCCTCTTGCTTAATAATCATGGTGGTGGTATATTCCATCAGTTGAAAGGTATAAAAGACAGCCCTGTATGCAAGACAATGGTCTCTGCCCGTCATGAAGTGAACGCCCGCGGTATATGCGAAGCAAACAATATTGATTATCTTTGTGCGTATGATGGAAACGATATGGAACGGAAAATGTATCATTTTCTGACGACAGAAACAGAACGCCCTTTATTATTTGAAGTATTCACTGATCCTGATGAAGACACCAAAGCGTATGAGAAATACTATCAGCAATTATTAATTAAAGAACTATAATATGGAACAAAGAACTTGGAAAACGATCAAGGAATTTGAAGAAATCTTGTTTGAAGAATATGAAGGTATCGCTAAAATAACGATAAACCGTCCACAATACCGTAATGCGTTTACTCCCAAAACCACTTGGGAAATGTCACAGGCTTTTTCGTATTGCCGTGAAGCACAAAACATCCGAGTGGTGATACTCACAGGTGCTGGTGACAAGGCATTTTGTTCAGGTGGTGATATGCATGTCAAAGGACGTGGTGGATATGTAGGTGATGATGGTGTACCACGTTTGAGCGTACTGGATGTTCAGATGCAGATACGCCGACTGCCCAAACCGGTCATTGCGATGGTCAACGGCTATGCCATAGGCGGAGGTCATGTACTTCATGTGATGTGCGATCTTACAATAGCCAGTGAAAATGCTATCTTCGGCCAGACGGGACCGAAGGTCGGTTCGTTTGATGCAGGTTTTGGCTCTTCTTATCTTGCCCGTATGGTTGGGCAGAAGAAAGCGCGTGAAATATGGTTCCTCTGCAAACAATATACAGCAAAGGAAGCTGAACAGATGGGAATGGTTAATAAGGTTGTCCCTTTTGACCAATTGGAAGATACTTGTGTGGAATGGGCTGAGATAATGATGGAACGTTCGCCACTCGCTCTTCGTATGATAAAGGCCGGACTGAATGCCGAACTTGACGGACAGGCCGGTATACAGGAACTGGCAGGTGATGCTACGATGCTTTATTATACAATGGATGAGGCCCAGGAGGGCGGTAAGGCTTTCTTAGAGAAACGCAAACCAGACTTTGACAAGTATCCAAAGTTTCCTTGATTCATAAGAATTGAAATAGAGAAAAATTGAAATATCATATTTTTATATCAGAACGGACCCTGCATTTTAAACAGCCGGCAGGTACATCACGTGGGGTATATAAAACGAGGCATAGTTGGTATCTGGAACTTACGTCTGACGAGCATCCGGGGATTAAAGGATTGGGTGAATGTGCCACTTTGCCTGATCTTAGTTGTGATGCTATCCCCGAATATGAAAGCATATTGAAAGGTGCTTGTCAGAATTTTGAGGAATCAGGTGAAATTGATTATGACATGCTTCGTCCTTATCCGTCTATCCTGTTCGGATTGGAGTCAGCTCTGGCTCAGTTGAATGCAGGCGGCTCCGCCGCGTTGTTCGATACTCCTTTTTCGCGAGGAAAAGAAGGCATAACAATTAATGGACTCGTGTGGATGGGGTCATTTGATGAGATGTACCTCCGATTAAAAGAAAAACTGAATGCAGGTTTCCATTGCATTAAGTTGAAAATAGGAGCTATCGACTTTGAAAAAGAAATAGAACTGATACGTCATATACGTGAGCATTTCACTAAGCGGCAGATAGAATTGCGTGTAGATGCAAATGGTGGGTTTACACCACAGGATGCCAAGAATAAATTGGAACGACTTGCCATGTATGATATACATTCAATCGAACAACCGATCAAACAGCATCAATGGAATGATATGGCACTGTTATGTAAAGAGTCACCATTGCCAATAGCTCTGGATGAAGAACTAATCGGAGTGAATACATACGCGATGAAATCACGTTTGTTAGATACGATACATCCTGCATATATTATCTTGAAACCATCACTGCATGGTGGTATGTATGGATGTGACGAATGGATAACTTTAGCTCGTGAACGTGGTATCGGTTCGTGGATAACTAGTGCACTAGAGAGTAATATAGGCCTAAATGCTATCGCCCACTATGCGGCAAAGACTTATGGAAATAATATACAGATGCCCCAGGGACTAGGTACAGGACAGCTCTTTACAGATAATATACAGATGTCACTACAGATACGTGGAGATAAATTGTGGTTTGCAGACAAATGACACTAAAAGAATTTCAGAACGAATGGTATAATGCTTCAGATAAAATGCAGGTACATACAAGTGGCTCTACCGGTAAGCCAAAGACTTTGTTGGTAGAAAAATGTAGGATGGAAGCATCTGCGAGGATTACTTGCGATTTCCTTGGATTGAAAGAAGGTGATTCCATCCTTTTGTGTATGCCGTTAGATTATATAGCAGGTAAAATGGTTGTGGTGCGTTCCATCGTTCGTCATTTGCAACTTATAGAAGTTAAACCATCAGGTCGTCCTCTCCAGTTTCTTGATAAAGCTCCTGATTTTGTAGCAATGGTACCAATGCAGGTATATAATAGTATGAAAGAAGAGCAAGACCTTTATATACTCAAAAAAATCAAGAATTTGATTATAGGCGGTGGCGCCATAGAAGATAGCATGTCAGAAAAACTAAAAGAATTTCCTAATGCGGTTTGGAGTACTTACGGTATGACAGAGACTCTTTCTCATATTGCCTTGAGACGTTTGAGTGGTGAAAATGCCAGTGAATGGTACAAACCTTTTCCTTCTGTCAATGTATATCTTAATGATGACGGATGTCTTGTTATTAATGCTCCTGTTGTATGCAGGGAAACCTTAGTGACAAATGATATTGCAGAGATTTCAGAAGATGGAACTATGTTTCGAGTGATAGGTCGTAAGGATAATGTGATAGATTCTGGAGGTATCAAGATACATATAGAGGATGTCGAAAAATCATTAAGGCAATATATACATGTTCCTTATGTCATAACAAAAAAGAAAGATGTTCGATTTGGTGAGATTGTGGTAATGCTTATAGAAAAAGAAGTAGACATAAAAGTAATAAAAAGGATATGCGAACAGATTCTTCCAAAGTATTCTATACCAAAATTGTTTATTCCTATAGATCAAATACCATTAACAGAAACAGGAAAGGTAGCCAGAGCGGAAGCTCAGACGATAGCAGAGAACAATGATGTAATTTCTAATAAGAACCAGTGATAATATGATTATCCTTCTCTGATAAAATCAAGAGCTTCGAATATTTCATCTTTTGTGGCTGTCTGATTAATTTTGATATCACCAATGTTACCAAGCAGAGTAAAGTTGATAATACCAGCTGTATTTTTCTTGTCATGTCTCATCAGTTCCAGCAGTATGTCATAATCATCACATGTAAAATCGAATTTACCATAAGTATCCTTTATAAATCTAACTGTTTGTCTCATCTTATCAGAAGGGAATCCTGTCTTAATTGAACATAGGTATAATTCACATACCAATCCATAAGCTACAGCATAGCCATGTAATATAGGATGTCCTTCTTTCATCGCGAAGGATTCGAAAGCGTGGCCGATTGTATGTCCCAAATTCAAGGCTTTACGTATACCTTTTTCCAAAGGATCCTCTTTCACGATACGCTCCTTTACTTTTACACTGTCTGCGACCATAACCTGCAATTTCATCAAGTCTGGATGAAAGATATCATAGTTGACAAGCTCTGCCCACATATTTTCATTATTGATAAGTCCATGTTTGAGCATTTCAGCATATCCTGAGCGCAGGTTCGTGTCGTCAAGAGATTTCAGAAAATTAGTATTGAGTATAACAAATTTGGAATCATTGAACACACCGATTTCATTCTTCAGCCCGTTATAATTTATACCAGTTTTGCCACCAACGGATGCATCGACCATTGCAAGTAGAGTGGTCGGAATATTGATGAAGTTGATGCCGCGTTTAAAAGTTGATGCCGCAAAACCACCCAGATCTGTAACCATACCTCCACCTAAGTTAATCATTAGAGAATGTCTTGAAGCTCCGCCATTGCTCAGACTAGTCCAAACTTTGCCAAGAGTACCGAAATTCTTTGCTGTATCGGAAACACCTATAATAAGCTTTTCAGCGCCTTTTAAACATTCTATACCTTTCAATAGAGGCATACAAACGTTTGATGTGTTTTCGTCTGTAAGGATAAAAATCTTATCGTGCTCGCATTGGCTGATGGTTTCGGATAAGTCTTTTTTTAAATTGTCTGATATAATGACTCTTTGCTCGTTGTCCATAATATTTTTGTTTGTTGTTGCTTGCAAAATTACGATTTTTAGAAGGTAATACCAAATATTTGAAATTTTATTTAATAAATTAAACCAAAATAATTGTATCTTATTTATTTTATTGTTACTTTTGTATTATATTTTTAATTAATGGAGGTTATAATAAGGAAATGAAAAAGTCAGTTGTTAAGTCAGCAGTCATAGGTGTTATGCTTATGGCATCAGTTAGCGTACAAGCGCAAATTAATCTAGGTAATCTAGGTAAAGTATTAGGCCAGGCAGTCGGTGGCGACATCGCATCTGTCATAACCGGTAGTAACAATGTTACTCAAGAGACGTTGGCAGGGACATGGAGTTACCAGCAGCCATCTGTTATTTTCGAGAGTAGTAATCTGCTGAAGCAGGCTGGTGGTAAGTTGGCTGCTTCTGCCATAGAGAGTAAACTTGCTACACAGTTTGCTAAAGTTGGTATAACAGCGGGTAAGTTTATGATTGCTTTTACTGCTGATGGTACATTTACAACTTATAAGGATGGCAAGACTAGCACATCTGGTACATATTCGTTAGATGGTTCTAAAATAACATTCTCTTATCTGCAAGGCACTGCAAATGTTTCAGGATATGCTCAGATTGATAATGGAAGTTTGTCTTTGACATTTGATAGTTCAAAGTTGTTGGGCGTAATAGGTAAACTGGGTTCCGTTTCAGGAAGTGGAACTCTGGGTACCGTAGCGTCGCTTGCTAAAAGTTTTGATGGTATGAAGAGTGGATTACAGTTCTCTAAGTATGTGGCTCCTGCTGTTACAGCAAAGACAGTAGCCGCAACGAGTAAAACTGTTACTTCTAAGAAGTCTACAAAGAAGTCAACTAAAAAGTCTTCAAAGAAATCTTCTAAAAAGAAATAATTACGATACGTAATTGATCGTTATGCGGAATGACATATTAATATGGCGTTCCGCATTTTTTTGTAAAACTTAAAATGTGTTATGAATTCGTAATTGGTATATTGAATAAGATGGTTATGGGAATAAAATAAGTAAAAAATGTATTTTTGACATTTAATGTTGATTTTAAGGTTAAACTATTTAATTTTTTTTGCGTCCTAAAAATCAGAATAAACAATAAACAGACAATTAATGAAACGAATTATTACACTTATAGTGATTGTTTTAATCTCTACAACTTACGTTCTTGCACAACAACGCAAGATAACTGGTAAAATCATTGATTCAGACACAAAAGAAGCTATTATGCAGACAACTGTCCAACTGCTTAAAAATGATAGTTCTTATGTAGGTGGAGGAGTAACTACAGAGGAAGGCGTGTTCAGCGTTTCCGCTCCGCAGAATGGTAAGTATCTTTTAAAGATATCCAATGTCGGATATCCAACACTTTATAAACGGTTATCAGTGATTGGTGACAAGGACACTAACATGGGTACCATTGTTTATAAAGCTAAGACCATTATGCTTAAAGGTGCTACCGTAACGGCTCATCTTGCCAAAGTACAAGTTCAGAAAGATACATTCGTTTATAATGCTGACGCTTACCGTACACCAGAGGGGTCTGCAATAGAAGAACTTGTCAAGAAACTGCCGGGTGCCCAAGTAGGTGATGATGGCACAATAACTATTAATGGTAAAGAAGTGAAAAAGATTCTTGTTGACGGCAAGGAATTCTTTACGGGTGATACAAAAACCGCAATGAAAAATCTACCAACATCTATGATTGAAAAGATAAAGGCTTATGATGAGAAAAGCGACATGGCTAAGGTAACGGGCATAGATGATGGAAATGAACAGACCGTATTGGATTTTGGTGTAAAGAAAGGTATGAAGAAAGGCTTCTTTGTTAATGCGGATGTTTCTGCTGGTACAAATGATAGGTATTCTGAGAAATTGATGGGTGCCAAGATGGATAATAATATGAGGTATATGGGATTAATGAATGCCAATAATACCAATGATAAGGGATTCCCTGGAGGTGGTCGTGGCGGCAGTTTCGGTGGAAACAATACAGGACTTAATGCTTCAAAGATGTTGGGCCTGAACTTGAATTATGATAACGGTACTACGTTTTCCATTAATGGTGGACTGAGATGGAATCATAGTGACGGAGATCAACAGACCAAAACGTCTTCTGAGAATTTCGTCAATACTACAGGCGCATTTTCAAATAGTTTGTCACAGCAATATTCCCGTGGAAATAATTGGAATTTTAATGCCCGCTTAGAATGGAAACCCGATACGATGACTAATATTTTGTTCCGACCAACTTTCGGCTATTCAACAAGTGACAGTCGAAATGTAAGTAGTTCGGCATCCTATAATGCAGATCCTTATTTATATGTCACAGACCCTTTGTCTGTAGATGCTATAAAACAGTTGGCGAGCGATAGTCTGATGGTGAATACCAAATATAATAATTCGTTAAGTTACAGTGACAGCAAAAAGGTCAATGCTACATTACAGATAAACAGACGACTGAATAATCGCGGACGCAGTATAACACTTGTCGCCGGTGGTGGATATTCATCTTCCAATAGCAAGTCTTTGTCTGCTTCTTCTGTAACATTGTATCAGATAAAGAATGCTTTGGGAACCGACTCCGTATATCAGACAGATAGGTATAATGTGACCCCCACAAAGAACTGGAATTATAGTTTGAAAGGAACATGGAGTGAGCCTCTTGCAAAGTCGGTCTTTTTACAGGCTAGTTATCAGTATCAATATAATTATAGTAAAAGCGACCGTACTACATACGATTTTAGTGATTTAAGTGGAATATCTTTTCAGGATATAGTTCCGTCTTACCGTGGCTGGGATAGTTATTTCAGCAGATTTGTAACATCATCTAATCCGATAGAGAATTATGAGGATGAAAGTCTGAGCCGTTATTCAGAGTATAAAAATTATATTCAGGATATTGAACTTATGTTGAGAGTTATAAAACCTAATTACAATTTCAACATCGGTGTTCAACTGGAACCGCAGAAGACTCATTTTATACAAGATTATCAGAATGTACATTCTGACACAATACGTAATGTGACAAATTTTACTCCGACATTGGATTTCCGTTATAAGTTTTCGGACAGAAGTCAGTTACGTATTAATTACCGTGGCAGTTCATCACAACCGAGTATGACAGACCTTATGGATATAACAGACGACAGTGACCCGTTGAATATTACGAAAGGTAACCCTGGGCTGAAACCGTCCTTTACCAATGAGTTCCGTTTATTTTATAACAATTATATAGTAAACCACCAAAAAAGTATTATGGCGCACATCTCATTTAATACAACACGAAACAGTATAAGTGATGAGGTTACATACAATGCCACGACAGGTGGAAAAATAACGAAACCACAAAATATCAATGGCAATTGGAATGCTTTCGGTATGCTGATG
The DNA here is from genome assembly GCF_937863835.1 of uncultured Prevotella sp. Classification (GTDB taxonomy): domain Bacteria; phylum Bacteroidota; class Bacteroidia; order Bacteroidales; family Bacteroidaceae; genus Prevotella. Next base: position 21,952 of record NZ_CALMHT010000172.1, on the reverse strand, counting down.
TTTAATTCATCTATTGACAGTGCCGGATACTTTAATGTAAATACGTTCACAACTCTTAATTACAAGAATCAGGTGGCCTATTTGTATCAGCAACAATTGTTGGCATCCACAGAGAATACAACACGTAGCACGTCTGTTTCAGAGCGGTTGTCAGTAAGTTATCGCAATGACTGGATCGAGATTGAACCAAATGGAAGTGTTGATTTTACCCACGCCCGTAATGATTTGCAAAGTACAGGAAATTTGGATACCTGGCAGTTCGCTTATGGAATGAATCTTACACTGTATGCACCTTGGGGTACGTCATTGAGCACAGACGTTCATGAGAATAGCAGAAGAGGATTCAGTGACGCATCTATGAATACCAACGAATTTATATGGAATGCGCAGGTTAGTCAGAGTTTTTTGAAGGGGAAAACACTTACTGTATCATTGCAATTATTTGATATATTACATAATCAAAGTAATTTCAGTCGTACAATATCAGCAATGATGCGTAGCGATACCCAAAGCAATAACATCAATAGTTATGGTATGCTCCACGTAATATATCGTATTAATATGTTTGGAGGTAAAAATGCCCGTCAAGGTATGCATGATGGTCCTGATGACAGACGGAGTTTTGGTGGCAGAGACGGTGGCCCAGGTATGGGAGGACCCGGTGGTGGCTTTGGCGGTGGCGGCAACCATGGCGGTGGCGGAGGCTTCGGCGGTCCTATGATGTGATAAAATATAAATCCCTACTTTTAAATGAAAGTAGGGATTCTATTTATCTAATTAGCAAGTTATTTGTTTAGAATAATTTTCTCGATAACCTTGGGGAAATATTTTTGTTCCAATATTTGTTCTTTCTCAGCGATATTATCAGGTGTGTCCTCTGTGGTGATAGGCGTGCGGTATTGAGCTATAATCTCACCGCCGTCACATACATTACTGACATAATGCACAGTCATACCTGTTTCTTTCTCTCCCGCTGCTTTAATTGCTTCATGTACATGATGACCGTACATTCCTTTCCCGCCATATTTGGGCAGTAGGGCAGGATGAATATTAATCATTCTGTGATCGAATGCTCTAATGAGAAAATCCGGGGCCATAAGAAGAAAACCAGCCAATACGATAAAGTCTACCGAATATTTGTCTAATATAGGCATTAGAACTTCTTCTTTTTTAAAATCCTCTTTCGGTACGACCAAGGTAGGAATATTATATTTCTGAGCACGTACAAGGGCGTAAGCATCAGCACGATTACTTAGTACCATAACAATTCTGATGTCTTTAGAACCTGAAAAATATCTGATGATGTTCTCACAATTGGTTCCATTACCAGAAACGAATATAGCTATGTTTGTCATTTTTGTTTTGTTTATGTGTTCGATATTAATTATTATTCATCATCATCGAAATCGTCGTTGTCGAAGTCGAACCCGAATTCTGCCGGTTCTACAAAAGCATCCAGACTTCTCCGTTCTTTTTTAGTCGGTCTGCCCGTTCCACGTGCTCTGTCTACAAAACCACTAATATGGCTCATTTCCAATAATTCATATTGTTTGGGGTCGGTAATGTTTTCATAGATTTGCGGAACCAGTTTAGCACCAACACGTTGCTCAATACACTGAAGTACACGGAAAGAATAAGTTATGGGTGGCTTCTTCACACTGACAGTATCACCTATCTTAATATTGCGTGATGGTTTGACGTTTACACCGTTAATCGTAACGCGCCCATTCTTGCAAGCATCCGCAGCTACAGAACGGGTTTTGAATATTCGTGATGCCCATAGCCATTTGTCTATTCTTGCTTCGTTCATCTCCATTACTGATGTTTCTTATTGAATGCGTTCATTGTAAAGTCTATACCGGTCAGTACAAAACTCTTGATAATATCTACGGCTGTATCAATATTGGGCTTTAATATAGCCAAGTCGTCATCATCGTATTTGCCAAGTACCCAGTCTATCTGTCCTCCCCGTGGAAATTCGTTGCCTATACCGACACGCAGACGGGCATATTGCTGAGTGCCGATAACAGATTCGATATTTCCTAGACCATTGTGCCCTCCATTGCTCCCGTTCGGTTTTAGTCGTAAGGAACCGAGAGGCAATGACAGATCATCCACAATCACCAGAAGATGTTCAATGGATATATTCTCTTTGTTCATCCAATATCTCACTGCATTACCGCTAAGATTCATAAATGTACTAGGCTTGAGCAGTATTACTTTACGTCCTTTAATGCTTGTTTCACAGACGAATCCGTAACGCTTGTCATCAAAAACAATATTGGACGCTTTAGCGAAAGCGTCCAATACCATAAATCCTGTGTTGTGGCGGGTGCCGTCGTATTCATCACCGACATTGCCCAAACCGACAATCAAATATTTATCCATTTATATAATAAGAAAAATATTATTTGCTTTCCTCAGCAGGAGCGGCAGCAGCCTCTTCTGTTGCAGCGGCAGCTTCTTCTGTTTCTTCGTCAGAAGCAGCAGCGTTACGTGTAGACTTGATAGAACATACAACGACATCTTTGCCCGTAGCAAGTTCAAGTCCTTCAAAACTCAACATACCAACTTTGATACTTTTACCGAGCTTAAGTCCTGTGACATCAATATCAAGGTGCTCTGGAATCTGCTGATATGGAGCCGTAACATTAATCTTACGTATAGAAAGGTTCATGCGACCACCATCGCGGACACCCTGTGCAAGACCTTGCAATTTAACAGGAATACCGATAGTGATAGGTTTTTGGTCGTTTACTTCAAAAAAGTCTACGTGAAGCAGAGCATCTGTTACTGGATGAAACTGCATTTCTTTAAGGATTGCAGTATGACTTGTTCCATCAATGTTTAAGTTAATTACATAAATGTGAGGAGTATAGACAATCTTACGAAGTTCTGACATAGGAACAGCGAAAGACAAAGCCTCTGGAAGACCATTCTCACCTTTTTTCTCACCATAGAGATTACAAGGAATCATTCCTTCTTTTCTCATTGCTTTAGAAGCTTTCTTTCCAAGGTCTGTACGCTTCTGACCTGTTACATTAATCTCTTTCATAATGTGTTACTCTAAATTAAGTTGTAAATTATAAAATGCTTAATTCGCCATCACACGAGAATCTTATTCATCGATGTGCTTAAAATTGCGGTGCAAAGGTACTCTTTTTTATCATAACTACCAAAGTTTATTAAAAAAAACTTATAAATTTGCGTCTTTTCTTGTGTGATATGTTATTTTTAGCTATCTTTGCAAATGTTATTGCAATATGTATGCGGTAAGAAACAAATAAAAACAAACCGAGAGGATAAACAAACATTGTCAACAACTGATGATAAACAGAGAAATTATAAGAATTAAGATAGTTCAGTTAACCTATGCGTACTATCAGAACGGTAATAAGAATTTAGATGCTGCCGAGAAAGAACTGCTGTTCAGTTTGTCAAAAGCATACGATTTATATAATTATATGCTTGCGCTAATAGTAGCGGTTACGCATGAGGCTCGTAAGCATCTTGATGTAGAGATGGCTCGTGCGCAAAGGGAAAAAACAGAGACTCCGTCACAGAAGTTCGCTTTCAATCGTTTTGCGGTGCAGCTTGAAGAGAACAAAATGCTATGTTCTTTTATGGATACGCAGAAAAAGACTTGGGACGGCGAACCGGAATTCGTAAGTAAGTTATATGACCAGATAATACAATCATCTCTTTATACAGATTACATGTCGGATCTTGTCGACAGTTATGATGCCGATAAAGAATTGTGGAGGAAACTCTACAAGACATTTATTCAGTATAACGAAGATCTTGATGCTGTTCTGGAGGAACAGAGCCTGTACTGGAATGACGACAAAGAAGTGGTAGACACTTTCGTTATAAAGACAATCAAGCGTTTTGAGGCTTCAACCAAATCCAAAGAAGAACTACTTCCTGAGTATGATGATATCGAAGACCGTGATTTTGCCTGTAAGTTGTTCCGCGCCACCATTATGAATGCCGATGTTTATCAGAGATTCATGAGTGAGGCTAGTCGCAATTGGGATTTCGGCCGTCTTGCCTATATGGATATTGTGTTGATGCAGATAGCTTTGGCAGAGATGATGACATTCCCCAATATACCGGTGTCTGTCACTATCAATGAATATGTAGATTTGGCCAAGTTGTACAGTACGCCGAATAGTGGCGGATATATTAACGGCATGCTCGACAGTATAGCTCGCCACTTGATACAGACAGGCAAATTGATGAAAACGATGCCGGAGCGTGAACCACGTCAGAAGAAATAATAATAACAACAAATACATTTTATTAAGATGATTCAATCAATGTTTTTAGCCGCACAGGCACAAGGTGGTGGAATGAGTTTCATTATCATGATGGTAGCAATATTTGCTATTATGTGGTTTTTTATGATTCGCCCGCAGCAAAAGAAACAAAAAGAGATACGTAACTTCCAGAACTCTCTTAAAGAAGGTTCCAGTGTCGTGACAGGTGGTGGCGTATATGGTGTAGTAAAACATATCGACCTCGAAAAGAATATCGTCGAGATAGAGATAGCCCACGGTGTTATTATCCGTGTTGACAAGGCCTATGTCTATAATGATGTGTCTTCTTCTCAGCAGGCTGTAAAAAAGTAAATGGGAATAAAGCATCTTAAAACGATCCGCTTAGTCAGAAATTTCTTATTCAGTTCAGTGAACAGGGAATTTCTGATTTTTTTGTTCTTTTTTGCTCTATCTGGCATATTTTGGTTATTGATGACGCTAAACGGTACTTATGAAAGAGAAATAAAGATACCTGTGCGTTTGGTAAATATACCTAAAAATGTGGTAGTGAGCGAAACTGTTGATACGATGAGTATGACGGTCAAGGACAAAGGATGGTTTATTGCTGCTTTGATATATGGTGATCGTATTCGTCCAGTCAATATAGATTTTTCCCAATATTCTCAAAAGAAGGACGGAATATGTATTGTGTCACCGTCCGATATACAAAAACAGTTGCTGTTATTGTTATCCAGTTCCGCACGAGTTACTTCTATGAAACCTGAGAAGTTGTACTTCTATTATAGCTTTGGAGAATCAAAGAAAGTGCCTGTACGTTTCTCAGGAAAGATAGTGCCTGTACAGACATATTATCTATCTAAGATGGTAATTCAACCAGATAGTGTCACAGTGTATGCTTCTCAGGACATATTGGATAAAATAAAGTATGTAAGTACCGAAAACTTACATTATGAGAATGTTTCTGATACGCTATCTGTAAGATGTAAATTGCATAAAATACGGGGGGCAAAAATATCTCCCCAGACTATAAGGATTTTGATGTTTACTGATATACTTACCGAAGAGCATATTGATGTTCCTATAATTGGTGAAAATATGCCGGAAGGTAAAGTCTTGCGTACTTTCCCAGCTAAAGTTACGGTAAAATTTGTTACAGGAATGAGCAACTTCAGACGGTTGAGACCTGAAGATTTCACAGTCGTCGTGAATTATAACGAATTAGCTAATCATCCCTCTGATAAATGTACCTTGTATTTGCGTACTATGCCACACGGTATCAGTCATGCACGACTTGAAATCAATAATGTAGACTATCTTATAGAAGAAGAGTAGAATGAAAATCGGTATAACGGGTGGAATAGGCAGCGGAAAGAGTTATGTGTGCGATAGACTGAAGTCTTATGGCATTAATGTCTATGACTGCGATGCGGCAGCTAAAAATTTATTAGCGACTTCCTGTCAACTTAAAACTGATATGTGCAATCTAATAGGTAATGATGCATATAAAGATGGTGCCCTTAATAAAAAGGTAGTGACTGAATTTTTGCTTGCTTCAGAAGATAATGCACAGAAGATTGACAATATTGTACATCCAACTGTTGCAAGGGATTTTATAACAAGTGGTCTACAATGGATGGAGTGTGCCATTATGTTTGAGAGTGGATTTGATCGACTTGTTGATAAGATAATATGTGTTACCTCCCCAGAAAATGTACGTGTAGACCGGATAATGAAACGTGATGGTATTTCGCGCGAAAAGGCTTTGCAGTGGATGGGAAGACAATGGAGTCAGGACAAGATACTGAGCAAATCTGATTTTGAGATAGTCAATGATGGAAAAACGAATATTGATATACAGATAAAGAATATACTTAATATAATTTAATAAACAATAGAAACAACTATGTTACAGACAATTTTAGCAATTTCCGGAAAACCCGGACTTTACAAACTAGTTTCAAGAGGAAAAATGAACCTGATAGTGGAAGCGTTAGACGAAACACATCATCGTATACCAGCTTTCGCAACCGACCGCGTAACCAGTCTTGCGGATATAGCTATGTATACTGATGCGGACGATGTCCCTCTCATGGATATCCTTGCAAAAATGCGTGATAAGGAAGAAGGCAAAGAATGTTCTTTGAACTTCAAGAAATGCAGCAGCAAGGAATTACGCGCATACTTTGGTGAAGTTCTTCCCAACTTTGATGGAGATCGTGTTCACGATAGTGATATCAAGAAACTCTTCTCCTGGTATAATATCCTTATCAAAAATGGTATTACCAATTTTGAAGAGGAGATGAAACCCACAGAAGGTGAGAATGTAGATGACAGAAAAGAAGAATAATTTTCTTCTTATATTTGCTATAAAATGCCATTTTGACACTGCTTTGTGTCAAAATGGCATTTGTTTATTGTTGGTACGTATATTGCATTTTGTTAAGTGAAAGCCAAAGTGAAAGTGGAGGCGATCAAGTAAATATTAATAATAACAATTTAAAATAGGAGATTATGATTATGTTACCAACAGTTCGTAGAAATTCATGGTTACCAGAAGTGTTCAATGATTTTTTTGACACAGACTACATGTCTAAGGCTAATGCCACAGCACCAGCCATTAACGTAAAGGAATCAGAAAAAGATTATGTTGTTGAACTTGCTGCTCCTGGAATGAAGAAAGAAGACTTTGACATCAAAATTAATGATGATGGAGATCTGATGATAAAGATGGAGAGTAAACAAGAGAAGAAGGAAGAAGACAAAAAGTCTCACTATCTGCGTCGCGAGTTTTCATATTCTAAGTTTGAGCAGACACTGATATTGCCTGATGATGTTGAAAAAGACAATATTGCTGCAAATGTCAATGATGGTGTATTGACAATCGACTTACCAAAAGTTGAAAAAGTACCTTCAAAGACAGCTCGTCAGATTATAGTAGGGTAGTAGTTAATCAGGTAAAAGATTGTAAATCAAGAATAATCAAATAGGTGTAGTTATAGATATTAATTGTGTGATTGTTAGTTTTAAAACCTCGAATGCGTGATGTATTCGAGGTTTTTTATTAAATATATTTCCATTTGCTTCGCTGAATCGGAATTTTGCATTACCTTTGCATCCGAATTTATACATAGAGTGCTTGGTAAACCTCTTTAAAAACAAGAAAATGGAAAGAAACAACAACAAAGTTAGTGTGCTGTTTATGCTTTACTGCATACTATTCTGTGTTTGCCTTATTTCGGCAAACGTATTGGAAACAAAGCAAATATCAGTAGGTCCTTTGAGTCTTACAGGTGGATTGATAGTTTTTCCCGTATCATACATTATCAATGATTGTGTGTGCGAAGTATGGGGATACAGAAAGGCTCGACTCCTTATCTGGACTGGATTCGCAATGAATTTTCTGTTTGTGATATTCGGCGCTTTGGCTGACATGATACCAGGTGCCCCTTATTGGCACAATCAGGAAGGTTTCCATGCTGTATTCGGACTGGCACCCCGTATCGCCGCCGCATCTTTTGTCGCCTTCCTTGTAGGTTCTTTTATCAATGCATACGTGATGAGTCGTATGAAGATAGATTCCAAGGGGAAGAATTTCTCCCTCCGTGCCATTCTTAGTACAGTATTTGGTGAATTGTCCGATTCTGTTATATTTTTTCCATTGGCTTTGTCGGGTGTAATACCTGCTAGCGCTATGCTACCCCTTATTATATCACAGGTGGTACTCAAGACACTATATGAAGTAATAGCATTACCGATAACGATACGCGTCGTTCGGAAAACGAAAGAGATAGAAGGTGAAGATGCTTATGATAATGGTATCAGTTATAATGTGTTTAAGGTGAAACTATAATTATACGGATATGTCGGAGAATAGAAAGAATGACGGATTGAAAGCTTTGGGGGCAAAGACACAGTATAAGTCGGATTATGCGCCTGAAGTATTGGAGACTTTTGCCAATAAACATCCGGATAACGACTATTGGGTTCAGTTCAATTGTCCCGAGTTTACTTCTTTATGTCCTATTACAGGTCAGCCAGATTTTGCTGAGATAAAGATCATGTATATTCCTGCCGAGAAGATGGTGGAAAGCAAGAGTCTGAAACTCTATCTGTTTAGTTTCCGCAACCATGGCGATTTTCATGAAGATTGTGTTAATATCATTATGAAAGATCTGATTCGTCTGATGCAGCCCAAATATATAGAGGTCACCGGACTTTTTTCTCCACGTGGCGGCATCAGTATCTATCCTTATGCCAATTATGGGCAGTCTGGCACAAAGTATGAGAAACTGGCGGAAGAACGATTTGCCCGCCATCAGTAAAAGAACCATATTTTGTGTAAATAAAGGAGTAAAATTTGCGGGATATGTTTTTTGTTCGTACATTTGCGATATGAAAAAAATTATCCTGTGTCTATTGTGCTTGTTATTTGTCGTTCCCGTCCCTGCCCAGGAACAGCAGTCTACACCGGTAAAGCGTAAAAAAGTGGCCGTTGTGTTGTCTGGTGGCGGTGCAAAGGGTATGGCGCATATCGGTGTGCTGAAAGTTCTCGAAAAGGCAGGTATTCCTATTGATTATATTGTTGGTACGAGTATGGGATCAATTGTTGGCGGACTGTATGCTATCGGCTATAATGCAGCAGCGCTTGATTCCATGGTACGTACGCAAGACTGGGCCTTTCTGTTATCAGACAAAGTTGACACGAGACATCAGAGTCTGGAAGAAAGACAAAAACAGAACACCTACCTTCTATCCAAACCTCTGTCTATTAATAAGACAAGGAGCGAGCAGGCCGGTGGTATCATCTATGGACAGAATCTGACTAATCTTTTTTCGAAGTTAACAGTTGGCTATCATGATTCGATAGATTTTAATGCCTTGCCTATACCGTTTGCATGTGTTGCGACAAATCTAGTGGACAACAGTGAGGTGGATTTTCATAGTGGATGGCTTACCACAGCGATGCGCGCCAGTATGTCGATACCTGCCTTTTTCACACCGGTGCGTCTTGATTCTATGGTACTCGTCGATGGTGGACTGCGTAATAACTACCCTGTGGATCTAGCCAAGAAGATGGGAGCAGATATTATAATAGGTGTATTAGTGCAGAGTGAGGCAAAGACGGCAGGTCAGTTGCATACGAGTAAAGAAATCATAGGTCAACTGATAGATGTCAACTGTAAGAACAAGTATGAAGACAATATTACCATGACCGACATTCCGATGTGGATTAATGTCAAAGGATATTCATCAACAAGTTTTACCAAGGGAGCCATTGATACACTTATCCTACGTGGAGAAAAAGCCGCCCATGATAAATGGGGAGAACTGATGGCGCTTAAACGTAGACTGGGACTTGATTCCGCATATCGTCCTAAACCCATATTAAGATGGCATTCTTCAGGACTGCAACAGAAGGTTAAATTGTTGGCTCTCGACTTTGAGAATATTGATGTCAATGATCAGAAGTTCCTGATACGCCGCTATCATCTTAACGAAGGTGACAGTATCAGTTCCGAACAGATAGACCAGTCGATAACAGCTTTACGTGGAGACTTGTTTTATGCCGATGCCGAGTATGTATTGAGACAGATGCCCGGCGGATATTGGTTGAAGTTGGAAGCGAAGGAGAAAAAGATAAGTCAGATTAATCTAGGTGTAAGGTTTGATACTGAAGAAATGGTGGCATTACAGGCTAATGCGCTTTTTAAGTTGCATACCCGAGCTCCGATGAATCTGGAATTTACGGGCCGTCTAGGTAAACGGATGATGGCACGTATTGAGGCTACGTTCAATCCGCTTCGATTTAAGAAATTCACTTTGGCATATATGTTCCGTCGCAATGATATCAATGTATATCAGAACGGAAATAGAGATTTCAACTTCACGTATAATTATCACAATATAGATTTGTCTTTGCTTAACGTTAGTGGCAAGAATTATTTTGTAGACCTGACGGCAAGATGGGAATATTTTGATTTCAGAGATATCCTTACCGGTACTGATGTGAATATAGGAATGAACAAACATGAACATTACTACAGTTATCATCTGAAAATGCATTACGACTCTGAAGATAACCAGTTCTTCAGTACCAAAGGAGCCAAGTTTCGTGCCGAGTATGGCTTGTATACAGATAATCTGATTAAATACAAAGGGAGCAGACCTTTAAATATCATCAGTGGCAGTTGGCAGTATAACATTCATCTTAACAACTGTCTTATACTCAAGCCACAGATATATGGAAGGATACTGTTCGATTCGGATGATGTACCATTCTGTTACAGCAACGTGATAGGTGGAGATTGGTTCGGACATTATCTTGACCAGCAGATGCCGTTTGCCGGAATAGGCAATCTGGAATATGTGGAGAATGCTTTCACAGCAGTAGGGATGAAAGTACAACAGAGGATAGAAGACAACAATTATATTATGTTTACTGCTTCATTGGCTGCACATGGTGACAAGTTTCATAATATGCTCAATTCGTTTATGCATGGATATAGTCTATCGTATGCATACAACAGTATATTCGGTCCTCTTGGTGCCAGTCTCGGTTATGCCAGTCGTACCAAAGAATTGTATTTCTTTATCAATCTAGGTTTTGTATTCTAGACTATACTTATCTGATAGCGTTATTCGCTTTACGGTAATAACCCTGTATGTGGTCTTTGAATCTGAGGACAAGAGAATCTCGCATCATCATCATCAGTTCCGTCGTGTCGCAGGTCTCTTTCATTACCTTATTGGAATTTGGCATTTTCATACCACCAGAAATCAGTAAAAGTTTACCATTATATAGTCTCCATCCCGAATATCTCTTGGCGTTCGGGTATATGACAGGACTCATATTGTCCTCCTGTTGACTTTCATGTTTCAGACCGATGGTGCGGGCAATATATTGCGGTGACAGGGTGATACCGTATTCGAGTGGTTTCATAAATGTCTGTCGCATCGAATCAGGCATGTTTTTCATCATTCTCTTTGCCATTTTCGGAGGCATACCGGCCATCGGGCGCATTTTGGGCATCACCTTGTAGCACCAGTTGCCTTGCAGCTCGTTCAAGTCGATCACCATATCACATGCATTCTTTTCTTCCTTGTCCATCAGCAATGCCACCGTATCTCCTATTTTCGGACGCCCGTAGACCTTATGATTACGCATGGCATCCAGAATATCGAAAGTTACAGGGTCGCCACCCGAATTGGGGAGAAAAACGATGACAGAGTCTGTACACCCTTCACAAGCCAGCCCATACACCATTTTGTCTCCCGGCGCATTTTTCTCCGGATTAATAGGTTGTACAACGTCTTTAGACTTTTCGGGCTTTCTGTTGCTACATGCCGTTATCCCGAGGGCAATCATGGCTAAAAATATTAATTGTCTGTATTTCATTTTATGATATATTAATCCCAAAAACCAGCTTTACTGGATTTTATGCTCAGTTTTACGCCATTATGTATAGCTTCAAGAATGGCAGCTCCTCCGTCTTTTACCTGAGCGTAAGAAATGTCACTGCCTTTCACTTCTGTAATCTTCACTTTCCCGATTTTGTCCGAAACTTTATGACCGGCTATGTTACGTGTAACATAGACATCAAATTTCACGCCTCTGGTGGCACCGTTGTCTGAACCTACGTTTACAGCGATAGTCTTTGCCTCTTCACCTCTCTTAGTGGTTTTGGTGTCAATAAGTTCTAGTACCTGACCGGTTATGGAAATGTCATCGATCAGTATCCTTCTCATTGCTGTAGCTGCACGTCCTGTGACCGATTCCATGGATTTCTGTGGTGTGGAGCAATGTACAGAACCATCCTTGGGGTCGGCAATCGTCTGCCCAAGCAGTTCCCCGGTGTTGGCATCAATAAAACGGATGTTGTATCCTATGCGGGCATCGTAGACATAATCCTTTGAATTGTCCAACCGTATGCGGTTGATATCTATATATTCCACATCGCCCTGCACTACGTATGTGGCACCATTGGAACGGAGTGTGCTCAGACGACTGTTTTCGCTAGTTTCATTATAAGCCTGAGGGGAATATTGCAACTTAGTCATGCTTGCGGCATCTATCACTTTCACCCTGCCTGTATTCATCAGTTCATTGACAATATCATTGCGCAACATATTAATCCAACCCAGATCATTGTTACGTACACCATTACCGGCATAAAAGAAATCAACGATGACAGTTGACTTGTTTGATGCTTCTTGAGCACTAGCCGAGATAGAGGATAAGCCCATGACGGCTGCGATAAATAAATATCTTAAATTCATAGTCTTTTATATTATTGGGTTTCGCATATTTGTCTTTAGCACTGCAAATATAGTGATTATTTGAAAAAAAAGGCAACTAAATCCCTATAATTGAATTTTTTTAGTTAAATTTGCGCCATAAATAATTAATAAACAATGATACGTCGCCTGTATTCCCTCCTGTAAGAGGGTTTGGGTGACGTTCGTTTTTCAAATTCGTGTTAGTGTAGTTAGATAAAAAGACAATGAAAAAGAAAATTCAGTTCAGTCTCGTTTATCGGGATATGTGGCAGTCGTCTGGTAAGTACCAGCCTCGTAAAGATCAGTTGGAGCGTATCGCCCCTGTAATCATTGAGATGGGATGTTTTTCTCGTGTTGAAACCAACGGTGGTGCTTTTGAACAGGTTAATCTGCTCGCTGGCGAGAATCCAAATGATGCAGTCAGGGCATTCTGTAAACCGTTCAATGAAGCTGGAATTAAGACCCACATGCTCGACCGTGGTCTGAATGCGCTGCGTATGTATCCCGTCCCTGCCGATGTGCGTCAGTTGATGTATAAGGTTAAACATGCCCAGGGCGTGGATATCCCACGTATCTTCTGTGGACTGAATGATGTACGAAATATCATACCTAGTATCAAATGGGCCAAGGAGGCAGGTATGACTCCCCAGGCTACATTGTGTATTACCACTTCACCTGTACATACGGTGGAATATTATACTGCCATTGCAGATAAATTTGTTGAAGCGGGTGCTCCTGAGATTTGTCTGAAGGACATGGCGGGTATTGGACAGCCTGCTTTCCTTGGTCAATTGACGAAGGCTATCAAAGACCGTCATCCCGAGGTTATTATAGAATATCATGGACATTCCGGTCCGGGATTGTCTATGGCTTCCATATTGGAGGTGTGCAACAACGGTGCCGATATTATAGATACCGCTATTGAACCGTTATCATGGGGAAAGGTTCACCCGGATATCATATCTGTGCAGAGTATGCTTAAGAACGAAGGTTTCGATGTACCTGATATCAATATGAACGCCTATATGAAGGCCCGTTCACTGACGCAAGAATTTATAGATGATTGGCTCGGATACTTTATCAATCCGGCTAACAAGCACATGAGTTCTCTGCTCCTCGGTTGCGGACTCCCTGGTGGTATGATGGGTTCCATGATGGCCGATCTGGGTGGCATACAGCGTTCTATCAATTCCATACTGAGAGGTAAGGGAGAAGCAGAACTGTCTATGGACGATATGCTTGTCCGTCTGTTCGACGAGGTAGCTTATGTCTGGCCTCGTGTAGGTTACCCACCATTGGTTACACCGTTCTCCCAATATGTTAAGAATATTTCTCTGATGAATCTTCTTACTTTAGCACAAGGTAAGGGACGTTTTGTGATGATGGACGACTCGATGTGGGGTATGATTCTTGGTAAGAGCGGTCGTATACCTGGTAAGATAGACGATGAACTTGTAGCGCTTGCCAAAAAACAGAAACGTGAATTCGTCGATGCCGACCCGCAGAGCTATTATCCTGACAATCTCGACAGTTTCAAGGAAGAGATGAAAAAGAATAATTGGGATTTCGGTAAGGATGATGAAGAACTTTTCGAACTGGCCATGCATCCGGAACAATATCGCGACTTCAAGAGCGGTGTAGCTAAGAAACGTTTCCTCGCTGACCTTCAGAAGGCAAAAGATGACAAACTCGGTTCGAAATTAACCCCAGAGCAGTTGACAGAATTTAAACATGCGAAGGCTGATGCCATCGTTGCTCCTGTCAAGGGACAGATATATTGGGAATTCAATGGTGACGGCGAATGCGCTCCGACGGTAGAACCGTTTATAGGAAAGGAATATGAGGAAGGTGATGCTTTCTGTTACATTCAGGCTCCTTGGGGTGAAATTGTATCTGTACCGGCAGCTTTAGGAGGTAAATTGGTAGAGATTGATGCAAAACAAGGCGCAAAAGTTCAGAAGGGACAGGTTATTGCTTATATAGAACGAAACCACGAATAATGGATTGGAAATCAATCATTGACAAGTATTATACAGAGGATAACGAACTGAAGAAAATCCTTATTACACATAGTCAATCTGTAGCGCGAAAAGCGCTACAGATTGTTTCCGCTCATCCCGAACTTCATCTCGATGCCGAATTTGTCGAAGAAGCCGCCATGCTTCACGACATCGGAATCATATATGCCGATGCACCTGGCATACAATGTTTTGGCTCCGAACCGTATATCCGTCATGGAATATTGGGGGCTAACATGTTGAGAGCCGAAGGATTCCCCCTGCATGCCCGTGTCTGTGAGCGCCATACCGGAGCCGGCATCACACTTGATCAGATAGAACAGTTGAACCTCCCTTTGCCGCATCAGGATTTTCTTCCCGAGACAATGGAAGAAAAACTAATCTGTTATGCGGACAAATTCTACTCGAAGACACATCTGGACAGGGAGAAAACGATAGAGCAAGTTCTCATCAGCCTATCTAGATTTGGAAATGATGGTAAGTGCAGATTTGAAAAATGGGTAAAGATATTCGAATAATTAGTTAAAAAAAAGCATAAATTCATTCGATTTGACCGAATTTATGCATATTATCACTACTTTTGCAGTCGTGAAAAAGAGAACCGTTATATTGTTCCTGTTATTTGCCTTCATTTTTATGATGGCAAGTACCAATGTCCCGTTTTTCAAAAACAAGAAAAAGGTTCGTGTCGACAGGGATTCCACCGAATTGGCACAAGAGACCCGTATGGATTCCATTGCAGGTCTGGCTAAGGTCGATACCACCAAGATGGACTCAGTACAGTTGGCTATCTATCATCACAATAAGATTATAGACGACTCGTTGGCGCTCGACAGTCTGAACCGCAAGAAAAAGAAAGGCATAGATGCTCCGGTGCAATACTCTGCCAAGGATTCCCTTGTATATGATGCCACTAGCAAACTGGCTCACCTTTACGGTTCATCGGAGGTGAAATACGAGAACATGGACCTTACGAGCGACAAGATCAGCATGTCTATGGACAGCAGTCTTGTTCATGCCACCGGTACGAAAGATACTGCAAAGGTACTCAAAGGCACTCCGGTGTTCAAGATGGGTTCGGATACGTATGAGAGTGATACGATGTCTTTCAACTTTAAGACAAAGAAGGGTTTTATCAATAATGTATATACCGAACAGCAGGATGGATTTCTCAGCAGTGCCGAGTCGAAACGCGGTGACAATGGAGAAATGTATCTGAAACACGGCCGTTACACCACCTGCGACGAACCACATCCCGATTTCTATCTGGCGTTGTCCCGTGCCAAGGTGCGTCCCGGCAAGGATGTCGTCTTTGGTCCGGCATATCTCGTTGTAGCCGATGTGCCTCTGCCACTGGCTATTCCTTATGGCTTTTTTCCGTTCACGAAGAGTTATTCGAGCGGATTCATCATGCCTACGTATGGAGATGAGACTGATAAAGGATTCTATCTGCGCGACGGTGGTTATTATTTCGCTATGAGTGATAAATGGGATCTGAAATTGTTGGGCGAGATTTATACTAAAGGTTCTTGGGGTATATCTGCAGCAAGTAATTACCGCAAGCGTTACAGATACAGCGGCAGTTTCTATTTCAGTTATCAGGATTCTAGAACCGGTGAAACCAACATGCCCGATTTTTCCAAGACGACCAGTTTTAAGATACAGTGGAGCCACCGTCAGGATTCCAAAGCCAATCCGTTCAGTTCATTGTCGGCGAGTGTCAATTTTGCCACCAGTGCATACGAAAGAAGTAACCTCAACAGTATGTACAATCCGCAGAGTCTCACGCAGACCACCCGTACATCATCTGTCAGTTGGAGTACCCAGTTCTCCAGTATAGGAATGTCACTCAGTTCCACGGCCAACCTCTCTCAGAATATGAGCGACTCGACCATTGCCATGACGTTGCCCGACCTCAATGTTTCCATCAGTCGTTTTTATCCTTTCAAGCGCAAGCATGCTGCCGGGAAGGAGAGATGGTACGAGAAAATATCAATGAGTTATACGGGTCAGTTCAGCAATTCCATTTCCACTACAGAGAATAAGTTTACTCATTCCAACCTTATTAAGGACTGGCGCAATGGTATGCAGCACAGAATACCGATCAGCGGCAACTTTACGTTGTTCAATTATATCAATATCACCCCGTCGTTCAATTTCACCGACCGTATGTATACCAATAAGATCAACCGTTCGTGGGATACCGCCGCTCAGACCGAAGTCGCTGATACGATATATGGTTTTAATAATGTGTACAACTGGGATTTGAGTATCGGTGCCACCACTAAATTATACGGATTCTGGAAGCCCCTCAAGGCTGTCAACAAGATGCTGTTCAAGGGAAATATGGTAGCCATCCGTCACGTGTTCACACCTACGGTAAGTTACAGTTACGCACCAGACTTCAGTACATCACATTATGGCTATTATCAGACATATCAGAAAACTGATGCCAGCGGTAATGTGTCTACGGTAGAGTATTCACCGTATTCCAGTGCCTTGTATGGTGTACCTGGAAAGGGAAAGACAGGAAGTATCTCGATGAGTATCTCCAATAATATTGAGGCAAAGTTCCGTTCTGACGACGATTCCACCGGTTTCAAGAAAATAAGTATCATTGATGAACTGGGAGCCAGCATGAGTTACAACACCGCAGCCGAGACCCGTCCGTGGAGTGACTTGAGCACCAACCTCCGTCTGAAATGGTGGAAACATTATACCTTTAATATGAACGCCAGTTTTGCTACTTATGCTTACGAACTGGATGATAACGGCAAACCTTATGTCGGCACACATACCGAGTATAGCAAGGGACGCTTCGGCCGTTTCCAGGGCATGTCACAGAACTTGTCGTTTACGCTCGACAATAATATATTGAAGAAGATACATGATATATTTCATCCTTCCGACAAAGAAGACAAAAATAAGGATATGGACGACAAGCAGGGTAAGGATAACGAGGACGATAATGATATAGAGAGCAACATAGATAACAAGATGACTAAAGCCCAGCGCGGGGCCGGTGACAAGGGAAAAGGCAAAGCTGAGGCTGATGCCGACGGATATATGAAGTTTTCTATTCCTTGGACCATGAGTATCGGTTACGGTATCACCATGTCCGAGAACACCAGCGGCACGTTCAATACCAATACGATGCGTTATCCGTATAAGTTTACCCAAACGTTGAATTTCAGTGGAAATATAAGAATCAGTGATGGTTGGAATATCAGTTATTCATCCGGTTACGACTTCGAGAACCACAAGATCAGTATGACGACCGCCTCATTACAGCGCGATCTGCACTGTTTCAATATGAGCTGTTCTGTCGTGTTGGCTCCATACACCAGTTACAACTTCTCTTTCCGCTGCAACGCTTCCACACTTACCGATGCGTTGAAGTACGACAAGCGAAGCAATTCTTCCAATGCTGTACAATGGTATTAACAGAGAGAGTTGTCCGATAGTTTAGTCGGTAATCCTTTTCAAGTCAGCTTTTTCACCCACAATCCATATTACATCACCTTTCACGAAACAGCGTGAAGGATCTATGGCCGACAGGTTTTCTTCACCTTCTTCCAGTCCCACTACCATGCAGTTGTATTTATCGCGTATACCACTTTCTTTCAGTGTCTTGCCGATAAATTCACTCTTGCCGGTAATGATAATCTGCTGAAGTTTCATCTCTCGTTGTTCTATGTTCGGGTCTTCCGAATACGTATCACCGTTCATGGCGTTATTGAAATTTGTCAGTTGTTCGTCGCTGCCGATAACCTGAATCACATCTCCAGGGAACAATGCCACTTCACCATTCGGTATGTTCAGTCTCCGCCGTCCTCGCAATATGCTGCTCACATGCACTCCAAACCGTTGTCTGAACGCCAGTTGACGTAATGTCTGCCCCGCCCATTTCGAGTTATCCGTGATGGTGAAGTCCGATATATGCACATCTCTGTCCAATAGATGTCCCTCGTATAGTGGTTTCTTCTTGCCCAGCACCTGTGCCTCGATATCCTTCGACCTCAAGTTCTGGATGAAGAGTCGTTCCATCCGGATACTGCCGTGTTTCAGTCTTCTCGACAGAATCATCAGTACCACCACCACGATGGCGATGCTGATCATCAGTGCGTTCTTAAACCGCGACAGATAATTGCAAATATAGAAGATGAAAGAGACAGCGATAAACAGTCTTACAAGGATGGTGAATATCAGTGGCAGACGGTTCAGTCTGCTTTCGCTCCATAGCGCTTTCAGTTCTTCGCTGTGGTTCTTCTTCATCACCATCGCCCTCAGGAAGGGTGAAATAATCATCACGGTAAGAAGTCCGCAAACCGCGTTAGCCCACCAGTGGGGCAGGATATGTCTGATAAACGGCAGGAAGAAAGAGAACATCAGAGCTATTGCCGCCGCCGATAAGATAGAATACACCACAGTCTGTCTGATCAGTTGTTTTATCAGACTCTTCCATTTGCTGTTATTGGTCGACGGTTGACTTACCGTAATATTGTTAAGAGCCCTTATCCATTTGCGCGGCAGATTGCGTTCCAGTCCTCTGTACGCCGGTTGAGCCGTCTTGATCATATACGGAGTGAGAAACGTTGTAATCACCGACACAGCCACGACTACAGGATACAGAAATTTCCCGATAACCCCCAGAGACAGGCCAAGAGAAGCTATGATAAAAGAAAATTCACCGATCTGTGTCATCGAGAAACCACATTTCATTGCTGTCTTCAGCGGTTGACCGCTAAGCATGAAACCGACTGTTCCGAATATAGCCTGTCCTATTATAATTGTCAGTACTAGAGCCGCAATCGGGAAAGCATATTCCACAATGATACGCGGGTCTACCAGCATACCCACTGATACAAAGAATATAACCCCGAACAAGTTCTTTACCGGTTCCACAAGTTTGATTATCTTGTCAGCCTCTATCGTTTCAGCCAGTATCGACCCCATTACGAATGCACCGAATGCGCTGCTGAATCCTGTTTTGGTAGAAACCACCGCCATCAGACAGCACAGTCCCAGTGAAACAATCAGAAGTGTCTCGTTGTTGATCAGTTTTCTGGTCGACCGCAAGAACCATGGTATGAGGAAAATGCCGATGACGAACCATAATACGAGGAAGAAACCGATTCTGAACACACTCTGGAGCATCTGTCCGCCATCAGGATTATTGCCGCTTGCCACAGCCGAAAGCATTACCATCATTACGATTGCAAGGATGTCCTCGAGCACCAGCACACTCATCACCAGACTGGCGAATCGCTGTTGCCGCAGTCCCATGTCATCGAATGCCTTATATATAATGGTCGTGGAACTCATCGCTATCATACCGCCCAGGAATATACAGTCCATCCTGTTCCATCCGAAGGCGTAGCCCACGACGATGCCCAGTATCATCATGAAGAAAACGATGGTGACCGTCGCTATAAACGGCGATACCCCCATCTTCAGAATCTTTTTGAACGAGAAATCGAGTCCGAGCGAGAACAGGAGAAACATGACACCTATGTCGGCCCATGTCTGTATGTCGGCTTTATCGAATACAGAAATCGTATAAGGCATGTGCGGACTGACCAGGAATCCCGCCACCACATATCCCAAAATCAAAGGCTGTTTCAGTTTTTTGAACACCAATGTCACGATACCGGCGACAACCAGTATCAGGGCCAGGTCTTTGATGAGATGAGGCAGTTCGTTCATACGTCGGAAAGCGTATTTAGTTAATCATTATAGTGGGCCGTCAGTTCGCAGATTTTCACGATTACCTGCATCGCTTTCTCCATTGTCTGGATAGAGACAAACTCATAAGGACCGTGGAAGTTGACGCCGCCGGCAAAGATGTTAGGGCAGGGCAGACCCTTGAACGACAGTTGAGCGCCGTCCGTGCCGCCACGTATCGGTTCCACTCTCGGTGGTACTCCGCATTCCTGCATAGCCCTCACCACGATATCCACGACGTGCATCACCGGGTCTATCTTCTCCTTCATATTATAGTATTGGTCCTTCACCTCGATAGACACAGTCCCTTCGCCGTATTTCCGGTTCAGAACCTCTGCCTGCTCTTGGATAAAGGTCTTTCTGTCCTCAAACTTATCACGGTCGTGGTCGCGTATGATATACGACAGTGCCGCTCCCTCTATATTGCTCTTGATACCCAGCAGATGATAGAAGCCCTCGTAAGCCTCCGTTTCCTCCGGCGTCTCACTCTTAGGCAGCAGACCGATAAACTCGGCAGCCACCATATTGGCGTTGACCATCTTACCTTTGGCATATCCCGGATGCACGCTCACACCCTTGATTGTCACTTTGGCAGAAGCTGCGTTGAAGTTCTCATATTCCAGGTCGCCCAGGTCGCCGCCGTCCATCGTATACGCCCATTGGCATCCGAATTTCTCCACGTCGAAGTGGTGCGCACCCATGCCTATCTCCTCATCCGGATTGAAGGCGATGCGTATGTCGCCATGCTCTATCTCCTTGTGGTCGCGCAACCAGCACATCGCCTGCACGATTTCGGCGATACCCGCCTTGTCGTCAGCCCCGAGCAGTGTATGACCGTCGGTTACTATCAGGTCTTCCCCCTTGTGGTCGAGCAGTTCCGGGAATTTCTTGGGCGAAGAGACGATGCCCTCCGACAGCAAGATGTCGCTGCCGTCATAACAGTTCACGATATGCGGTTTGATGTCAGCCCCGCTACAGTCGGGACTTGTGTCGTAATGCGAAATGAAGCCGATTGTCGGTATATCCTTCTTCGTGTTCGCCTTGAGTGTGGCGTACAGGTATCCCATATCATCCAGTTCTATGTCAGAGAACCCCTCCTCATCTAGTTCCTCTTTCAGATATTTGGCGAAAACAAGTTGTTTGGCCGTACTGGGCACACTTTCACTTTCCTCGTCCGACTGTGTGTCAAACTTGGTATAATTTAAGAATCTTTCTGCAATTTCCATCATTAAATTCATTTGGTTCAACTATGCCGATAGCATATTATCCGCAAAATTACATCAAAAGTTTCTTCTATCCAAATATTTTAGACTCATTTTCATCTCATACAGATTCCATTCATCAATTAAAAATGCTTTTATTTGGTAGTTACGATTATTTTTTGTTAATTTGCATGACTTTAAACGACAGGCACTAAAAAACAATTTACATCCATGGATCTTCAATTATACGAATGCTCACTCTTGTGCGCCTTGGCGCTGATGATATTTTTCGGTATTTATTTCCTAGTGGCGGGAATACCCGACAAGCCCATCTTTGTCAACTATCTTCGATCTCGAAGGATTATGGGTGTCGCCCTTCTTGTCCTGTCGGCGAATACTACTTTCCGTGATTTTATCGCTCAACTTCGTATCAGATATGCGAAACGTATGC
>NZ_CALMHT010000171.1 GCF_937863835.1 uncultured Prevotella sp. | reverse complement strand
GCCGCTCATTCTCTTCTACGGAGAGTAAGGCGGCGGGGCGTAATGTTAAGGTTTGATTTATATATTATTATCTTCTTCTTCGAAAGAATCGTCGTCCTCCCAGTTCATGCTACGTTTGCTTCGCTGAGTGCCGCCTGGAGTCTGATTGACGGGGACCGACTGGTTGTCCATGAGATTGGATGTCATTACTTGACAGACGTTGGATTTCGGTTTGATATATTGTTTCTTTTTCATTTCTATCCTGTTATTTGATGATTACTTTTTTACCGTTGTTGATATACAGGCCGCCAGTGGTCGGTTTCCCGTTCAGACGGATGCCGCTGATGGTGTACCATGCACCGCTCTCAGTCGTGTCGTCGGGTAGGGAAGAGATGCCCGTCGGTTCGTCACCGAACGAGAGTATATATCCTTTGGCGGAACCACCCTGAGAGGATACCGGCAGATAAGCCTTGTGCGCATTGCTTGTAAAGGCAACGCCGCCCGTAGCTCCGTAATAGAAGCCGAGCGAACCGGTTGCTCCGTTGGCATCCAATGATAACTTGTAGAACGAGTATGTCTTCGTCGCGTCGTCGCCTGCCGTGGTGGCAGAGAGGTCGCTGCCCCGTAGCAGATTGTCCGATACGGCAGATACTGCGGATGTGCGGTCGAAGTTGAGCTGATAGTCACCGGCGGCACCGGAGATGACGACGGCTGTACCTGCAGGAACCACCGTGCCTGTCGTATATTCCGTAGCATTTGCGAACCCCGATGTGGCGGAATTGACGGTATAGACCTTCATGCCGCTCGGTATGGTCCATGCCAGTGTATTATAATAGGTGGCGGCGAGGTCGTCGCTCTTCGTCACCTGTGCAGCCTTAGCGAAGCATTTCAGCATAGGATAAGCCGTCTGTGTGGGGTCGGCTATCCAATATTCTTCGCCCGTCTGCGAGCCTTGAAGCAGAGATGCCATCGTTGCGGTAGCCGCAATCTCGGCAGCTGTCTTCGGTGTGCCATAGGTGGCGGCGGTGGTAGATGCGCTCAGGTAATAATTGTCGGTAATGGTGTATTTTGGGTCTGAGTCAGTATCTTCTGATCCGAGAATCGGATATGCCTCTGTCAGTACGTCAGCCACATAGACCTGCCCCATGTTCAGATTATTGCTGATGATGTTGGTGCGATTGTTATTATAGCAATTACCGACAATGCCACCTGTATATTTATAAGCATTTGACTTTGTCTTGACTGTCCCGAAGTTAACACAGTCGATGATGGAACCAGTGTTGCAGGATCCTGAAATTCCCCCTGCACGAATACCGTTTTGCACTGAAGCGTTGTTGACGCATTGGATAATAGTTCCTAGATTGTTTCCTCCTGTGATTCCGCCGATATTCATCTTTCCAGACACTGTACCCGAAGAGGTGCAACGAATAATTTTTCCTAGAGAAGAACAACAACCATCCAATAATGCCACAAAACTGGACGTAGTGGCTGTAACATTTCCTGACACATTCAGGTCCTTGATACAACCATTCATATTTCCAAACAGTCCTTGAAAATTAGTCGTTGCATTATTGATGTAGAGATTATAGATGGTTTTTCCGTTACCATTGAAAGTGCCTGTATACCAATTTTCATTTTGTGTTATTGGTGTCCAGTTGCCCGCTGTAGCACTGCAAACAGAAGATAGGTTGATATCATTCATCAGTTTGGCGCAGGTACCTACATTGTCGGTAGATTTGTCTACATAATATTCAAACCATTTCATCTGCACAGGTGTTGATATCTGATAATAGGTCTTGCCATCAGAGCCTGTCTCCGTGTGCGTGGACATATCATCTTCAGCGTTCGCCACGTATGTAAGAGTCTTGTCTGCATTGGATAAAGTATAAGTATCCATATAGGTTGCAGTGCCGTCGGTATAGCCAGCTGTTGTGATAATCTTTGTATCATTGAAGGTCAGATTGCCTGCAGGCAGAGCGATTGTGCTGTTCGCATTGCCATAGCTCTTTGTATTATTGACGGTGACGCAATATACGGCATTGGCATCATTGGCTGTCATGAATACAGGATGTGTATCTGTTCCGAGAACCTGCCCCCATACGCTGGTGGCATTCTCGGTCGTTCCGTCGCCACCATTGAGCAGACGGGCTATCTTGCCGCCTTTCATGGTCGTCTCGTCTTCGGCTGTTCCTTGGGTGCTTGTGAATGTGCCATAAGAGTAACTGTTGTTGACATTGGCAGTACCTCCATTCAGTGTGACGAAGTCATTGGATGTGCCTCCGCTTATAGCAGAAGGCACAGACAGACAGTTCTGAATAGTGATCTTGCAAGTGCTCTCTTCCCAGCCTACAAAACATCCGCTGTAGGCGGTTGCTGTCAATGAACCGCTGAATATACTATTGGTGATGGTAGGTGTGGAGGTTTGCCCGTGCCCGATGAATCCACCGCAGTAAGGACTGCTGATGCCTGATGACACTTCACAGTTGGAAATGGTCAATACAGCCGAACCGGCTGCACCTACAAGTCCGGAAGCATAATTACCAGTGGAGGTTACAGTACCATCCACTTTCAGATTCCTGATGGTTGCTCCGTTGACAACTGAGAAAGGTGCCATCATATCTGCGCTTCCATTATAGTTCACGGTCAGCGTTTTGCCGTTACCGTCGAATATACCTGCATAAGGAACGCTGCTCGTACCTGTCATGAGAT
>NZ_CALMHT010000170.1 GCF_937863835.1 uncultured Prevotella sp. | reverse complement strand
TGATACAGTATGATTTCTCTTGATTTTCCATCAATTAGTTTTTTGAAGGTGCAAAAGTAGAAAATAATCTTCAGATACGAAAGAAAAGACTATAAGTTTTTAAATTTTACACATTCCCCTCTCCCTCCATTCCGTCCATTTCTGTCCTTTTTTGCAAAAAAGCGACTTTATTGACATGAAAATCAAGACATTTTAAAATTATTTTATATCTTTGTAAGGTAAAAGATAATCCTATGGAAAAAACAATTAATGAGCAAGAAAGAGCTTAAGGGTATTACACGACAGATAAAATTATAATATGGCCAGAATATACGATAACATTGATCAGAAGTTTGAGGCGGGTTTAAATAAGATTATAACTAGTCCCAATGTAAAACGAGTAGATTTTTGTGTGGGATATTTCAATCTTCGTGGTTGGAAACTGATAGTTGACCAAGTGGACAAATTGCCTGGTGACTATGTGGAAGAAGAGCAAGAACGAGTTTTCCGTATATGTAGATTGATGATTGGTATGCATCGACCTAATGAAGAATATGTCAGAATGCTATATGGTAAAGGGGATAAACTGCCTGACGCAGAGATGGTTCAGCGATGCAAATTACAGATTGCGCTAGACTTCAAGAGGCAGCTTCTGTTAGGTCTTCCAACAAAACAGGATGAATGGACTTTACGTCGACTTTCTGCACAGATGAAAGAGAAGAAAGTATGTGTGAAACTATATCTTCGTGAACCACTTCACGCCAAACTCTATATTGCTCATCAACCAGACGTCTATGGCGCTGAACGAATATGTGTAATGGGCAGTAGCAATCTTACCTATGCCGGTCTGACAAAGCAAGGAGAACTAAATGCTGAATTTGCCAATGTGGATGAAACTGGGAAATTCAGTCAATGGTTTGATGACCGTTGGGATGACCGATTCTGCGAAGACATCACAGAAGAACTGATCAATGTGATAGATAACAGTTGGGCCGCTGAGAGAGATATTCCTCCTTATTATATTTATTTGAAGGTAGCTTATCATTTGAGCGAAGAAGCCCGTAATGGTATCAAGGAGTTCACCTTAACGCCCGAATTCAGACACGAGCTGTTTGATTTTCAACAGAATGCAGTGAAAATAGCAGCACGCCATCTGAATAATGACAAGAGAGGTGGAGCTATGATTGGCGATGTTGTAGGTTTGGGTAAAACCATTACAGCTTGTGCCATTGCCAAGATATATGAAATGACTTACGCCAGCAGCACACTGATTATCTGTCCTGCCAATCTGCAGGAGATGTGGCAGAGGTATGTGAGGAAGTATGATCTGAAAGCTGATATCATGTCAATGTCAAAGCCTATTGATGTGGATGCTGCCCGCTATTATCGATTGATTATTGTGGATGAAAGTCATAACCTCAGAAATGGTGGCAAGCGCTATCAGAATATCAAGAGTCTGATAGAACATCAGGACAGTAAGGTGCTGTTGCTTACAGCTACCCCTTACAATAAGGATTTCAGCGATTTGAGTAATCAACTGAGATTGTTCCTCTCGGATGATCAGGATTTGGGTATACGTCCAGAGGAATATATCCGCAGTTTAGGTGGTGAACGTCAATTTTCTCTAAAGCATTCCGATTTTATTCGTAGTGTGAAAGCTTTTGAAAAGAGTCCGTTTGTAGAGGACTGGAATGAACTGATGAAACTTTTTTTGGTTCGTCGTACCCGTTCCTTTATCAAGCAGTACTTCTCAAAGGAAGACCCGGAAAATGGACGGAGATATTTGGAATTCCCTGATAAGACCCGTTCTTATTTTCCCGTAAGAAAGCCTTGTTCAGTCAAGTTTAAAATAGAAGAGGGCGACCAATACAGCCGATTGTATTCTCAGGATATGATAGCCTTTATGGAAGAATTGAAACTCCCTCGATATGGATTGAGTAAGTTTGTCAGTGAAGACAAGATACAAGAAGCGCCTCGCCATGAACAGCAGATGATAGAAAACCTGTCTCGTGCAGGTCAGCGCATGATGGGCTTTTGCAAGAGCACATTCTTCAAGCGAATTGACTCCAGTGGTTTTTCATTTCTGTTGACTCTCTATCGTCATATTTTGCGCAATTGTGTATTTGTTTATGCCATAGACAACAAATTACCTTTACCCATCGGTGACGAGAACGCATTGCCAGAAGATTATTGCGAAGATGAAGATTCAAGCAGCAGTTTGTTTGGCTCGGAAACGGTAGATACTGCCATCGATGCTACCTTACATATCCCGACCGAAATGGAATACTATATGAAAAAGGCTGCTGAATATTACGATGTGATTACCAACAAGAATAATGTAGCTTGGCTGCCTTCTTCCTATTTCAAGCGGTCACTGAAACAACAGTTAAAGAAAGACTGCGACGTATTGATAGAGATGATTCGCCTGTGCGGTGACTGGAAACAGGAAACCGACCAAAAACTGAACGAACTCCAGCAGCTTATTCTCTCTAAACATCAGAATGACAAACTCATCATCTTCACTCAGTACAGCGACACCGCCCGATATATTTACAATCAACTGAAGAAACGTGGCGTTACAGCCATTGATGTTGCTACAGGTGCCAGTGATAGCCCAACGGCGTGTGCAGAGAGATTTTCACCTGTCAGCAATGATATTAAAGACATGCCGCTCTCCGAGCAGACCCGCGTTTTGATAGCGACGGATGTACTGTCAGAAGGTCAGAACTTGCAGGATGCGCATGTCATTGTAAATTTCGACTTACCTTGGGCTATCATTCGACTGATTCAGCGTGCGGGTCGTGTGGATCGTATCGGACAGACTGCCGATGAGATATACTGTTATTCTTTCTTCCCAGCGGATGGCGTAGAGGAAATCATTAATCTGAGAGGTAGGCTGAACGATCGTATCAATGAGAATGCCAATATTGTGGGGTCTGATGAAATATTCTTTGAGGGCAATGAGCAGAATCTGCGTGATATGTTCAATGAAAAGAGCGGCGTACTCGATGATGATGATGATGCAGAAGTTGACCTCTCCAGTCAGGCATATCAGATTTGGAAATCGGCAACTGATGCACGTCCCGAACTGAAACAGATTATCCCGAACCTTCAGAATATGATTTATTCGACCAAACAGGCAGACAGCAAGTTGAATGAAGGCGTAATCACTTATGCTCGCACAGCCAACGACTTTGATATCCTCACATGGTTGGATGCTCGGGGCGAAGTGGTATCGCAAAGTCAGAAGAAAATTCTTCAGGCCTTGGAGTGTAACGCTGATGAACCATCATTACCTGCTATGGAACAACATCACGAATTGGTAAGCAAAGCTGTGGATTTAATAAAGACGCAAAGTCAGACGGTCAGTGGCGGTATGCTTGGAAGCCGCTTTAGCACACGATATCGTATCGTTACGCTGCTGGAGCATTATTACGAACAACCTACTACCATATTTTTCTCACAGGAAACCAAAGAGCAGCTCAAGTTGGCCATCGATGATATCTATAATTATCCATTACTGGAACAGACCAAGTTCATGTTAGGGCGAATGCTTCGGGCATCCAGCAAAACAGCAAGTGATGATATTGTGGATTATATATTGGAAATGCGAAGAACAGGCTCTTTATGCCGTATAGAGGAAGAAACCAGCGAGCACAAGGACAATACCATTATCTGTTCTATGGGCCTTAAGTTTAACGATTAACTGATAACGATATGAGAAAGAATCTTTTTTTGGACTATGTACGTGAATCTAATTTCAGAGGATTGTTTATCTCTGAAATGGGATGGAATAACTATAAAGGTCAGGAGACACTTCCACTAATCACCATTGATGAAACAGATTATCAGTTTTATACCATCGCTGAACGAAGTGGATTCCAGATACTGCAATGTGAAGTAGAGTCGATACCCACATCCGCCATCTGTAAGCGCATAGACACTAAATTACGCCGCAGTGCCAACGACTATATTGCCATCTATGTGCTGAAAGGCACAGAACATCATCAGTGGGTGGCGCCTGTACGCCAAATGGAAAAACGTGACCTGGTCACTATTGAATATGAGAGTGCCGATAAGGCGGACTTTATCTTTTCCAAGATTGATGACCTGTCTTTTGATAATACAGAAGTCACAACAATCATAGACGTAAAGGAACGCATCCAAGGCACTTTCGCCATCAACAGTGAGAAGGTGACCAAGGACTTTTATGCTG
The DNA here is from genome assembly GCF_937863835.1 of uncultured Prevotella sp. Taxonomy (GTDB): domain Bacteria; phylum Bacteroidota; class Bacteroidia; order Bacteroidales; family Bacteroidaceae; genus Prevotella. Next base: position 7,790 of record NZ_CALMHT010000170.1, on the reverse strand, counting down.
GTTTCAAAAAAGAGCACGACGCCTTTGCCAAGTTTATTACGGGTATTGACGACCAAATCACAGATTTGAAAAAGAACCGCAACAAGCAGTGGTACACTTCTGTGATGCTCAACCGTTTGATGTTCTGCTATTTTATTCAGAAGAAAGGTTTCTTAAATGGACAGACGAACTATCTTCGTGATAAATTGGAATGGTGCAAGCAGAAGCGAGGGGAAGATACGTTTTTCCGTTCGTTCTATCTGCAGTTTCTTATCCATCTGTTCCAGGATGGACTGAATACGCCCACTCATTCACACGATTTCGAAGATGTGTTTGGCAGAATCCCTTATCTGAATGGTGGTATGTTCGACCGACATCAGTTGGAGAAGGACTACAAGGATATTGACATTGCCGATGAAGCATTCGAACGTCTGTTTGATTTCTTCGACAAGTGGCGCTGGCATCTTGATACGCGTATCGAAGCTACGGGTAAAGACATCAACCCAGATGTATTGGGCTACATCTTTGAGCAATACATCAACGACCGTGCCCAAATGGGTGCTTACTACACGAAAGAAGACATCACGGAGTATATCGGTCGCAACTGCATTCTGCCTTTCCTTTTCGATAAGGTGCAGCATTCTACGGACGAGATGGAACAAGCATTCACCACACCTGGTGAAGTATGGTCGCTACTCAAGAGCAGCGGAGACCAATATATCTATGATGCGGTGAAGCATGGTTACACAGACGACTGGGAAAATAAAATCCCTGCTGATATTGCTGAGGGGATTGATACCACTCAGCCCCATCTGTTGGAACGCCGTTCAGAATGGAACAAGCCCACTCCTGAACCATGGGCTTTGCCTACCGAGATATGGCGTGAAACGATAGAGCGACTACAGCGATGTGGCAATATCCTCGACAAGATAAAGAAAGGTGTGATTTGTCAGATTAATGACTTTATCACATACAATCTTGATGTCCGTAGTTTTGCTGCCGACCTGATAGGACGAACCCGGAACCCTCATATCGTACGTCATTTCTACAAAGCCTTGCAGGAAATAACGATTCTTGATCCTACTTGTGGTTCAGGTGCTTTTCTATTTGCAGCTATGAACATATTAGAACCACTTTATGAAGTATGTATTGACAGAATGCAAGAGTTCCATGAGCAAAACGCGCTTCTCTTTAAGGATGAGTTAGAAGAGATAGAACATAAGTATCGTTCCAACATACAATACTTTATCTTCAAGAGTATTATCCTTCGCAATCTCTATGGTGTGGATATTATGACAGAAGCTACAGAAATAGCCAAACTGCGCCTGTTCCTCAAGATGGTGGCAGTGGTAGAAGTCAATCGCCGTTTACCAAATTTAGGTCTCGACCCATTGCCGGATATTGATTTCAACATACGGTGTGGTAACACGTTGGTGGGATATGCTACAGAAGAAGAAGTAATCAAAGGTTCTTCCTCTGATATGTTTACACAAGTAAAATTCCGTGAGAAAGTGGAATTGGAAATGGAAAAAGTTTCCATGGCCTACAATCATTTCCGTACACAGCAGTTGGCAGATGTGGATGATAGAGCTTCGTTCAAAGAGGTGAAGAATGAATTATCTTCAAAATTGACTACACTGACTGATATGCTCGACCATCAGTTGTTCTCTGCGTCTGGCATGGCTGATTTTAAAGAATGGAAATCAAGCCATCAACCCTTCCACTGGATTGCTGAATACTATCAGATTATTCATGGCAATGGTGGATTTGATGTGATTATAGGAAATCCACCGTATGTGTCTTTTACAGATAGCAGTCTACCTTACTCTCCTAAAAATTATAAAACATATATGACTAAAAACCTCTTTGCATTAGTTGCGGAACGTTGTTTCTCACTATCGAATAAATCATCCGTAATAGGATATATTATACCACTAAGCGGAATGTCAATTTCAGGTTTTGAACCATTGCAAAAGCTAATCTATAGTAATACTATTAGCTGGAGTAGTTATTATTCTGGAGATAGAAACCCGTCTGAACTATTTACGGGAGTCAAAATACGTGCAGGTATTTATATCGGACATAAAGTTGAACACAATGTTTTAAAATATGTAACAAAATATCTAAAATATTATACTGAAGAAAGAGCAGTTCTCTTTTCTAAAATTACATACACACAGTGTTTTGATTGTACGAGTGCGCCAAAATTGCATTCTTCCATTGGACGTGCTGTAATAGAAAAAGTAGATAACCAGCCAAAGAAATTATCATCAGAATTTTTCTCAGAATCATATTTCTATTATCATGCAGCCCCTATATCATGGAACAAAGCATTGAATGATCTTTCGTATTTAGAAAATAACGGATTAAACATTGCGGATTCGTATAAGAAAAAAAATATTTCAAAAGCCTACAGAGATTTTGCATTTTTGCTAATTAATTCATCATTATTCTTTTATTATTGGATCGTATACTCTGATTGTTATAATCTCACACAAGTTTACATTTCAAATATTGGTGTTCCTATTCTTAGGGATAATGCATTAAATCTTCACATTTTAGCAGAAAAACTAAATAAGGATTTGATTAAACATATTCAAATTGCGAAGTATGCTTATAAGAATAGAGGTAATGTAACGTTTGCTCAGTTCTTCCCTAAAAAATCAAAACCAATAATCGATGAAATTGATAAAATATTAGGCAACTTGTATGGCTTTACCGAGGAAGAACTTGACTTTATCATCAACTACGACATCAAGTACCGCATGGGCGAAGAATTAAATGAAAAATAAATATGGCAGGAAAGAAAATAACAACGTTCCTAATGGATGGAAAACCAGAAGGGGCACGATATATTTACATTGGTAATAGGGTATGCAGAATGTATGTCATACCACGTTCTGATTCGGATAAGTTTAATACGATAAGAGAATTAGAACAGCCATCATTATATATTCTTTTAGGTGAAAATGAAGACTTTAAGCCTATGGCATATATTGGGCAGACTGATAGTTTTAAGAATAGGGTAAGGTCACATATCCTTAATAAGGATTTTTGGCAGAAAGCAATCATATTTATAGCAGAAGGTGACTCTCTTAGCAAAACAGATGTATTATATTTGGAATTTCTGAGTATTACAGAAGCTATGAAGTCAAATAGATATGTCTTGGAAGAAAACAAACAGATACCAAGCTTACCGAAAATAAAGGAAGAAGATAAAGCCACGATGGATGATTTCTTTCTTGATATAAAATTCTTAATTTCATTTTATGGCTGCGATATATTTAAATCAGCAGCCTGTAAATCATCCCAGCATTTATTTACAATTAAAAGTAAAGATGCTCATGCAACAGGAATATATGATGGTAACGGATTTACAATTCTCAAAGGAAGTGCAATCGCAAAAGAGAGCGTACCGTCTTTAAAATCAAGTGATAAACGCCAAAAAATGGCATACAATTATGCCAAATTAATAAATGATGAACTTATTATGCAGTCAGACAAAACATTCTCAAGTCCAAGTTCAGCAGCCATATTCTGTTTAGGTCGCAATTCTAATGGATGGGCTGATTGGAAAGATAAAGATGGTAATACGTTGGATAGTATATACAGGAAATAGTATGTTGAATTGCATTCAAAATAGTCGATATCTACCTAATATATCAGAAATGATTCTTAAACTCAAGAAGTCTCCGTTTGCACAGAAATTAATTTCTCTATTTAATTGTAGATGGTTCTATTTAGTCATAGTTCTATGGTTTGCTTTTCATCGACTCTTTGAAAAGTTGATTGACAAATATGTAGTTAAGACTGTATTGCCCTATTTCGAAGATAATATATGGAATAGAATAATCTTCATAATTATTTGTGTTATCATTGTGTTCCACTTTTTTAAAGATTTATTTTCTAATAAATATGTAAAGAATAGTACAGTATTACTTAGCTTGTTAGTGTTATTCTTCTGGTTCTATTATAGATTCATAGATTGTATATGGACTTATGTGGCATTTGATCATTGGGATATATGTTATATAGATTTAGTAGTAGTAATGGGAGCTAAATATCTATTGATAAGGCTTTTTCATAAGAACAAAAAGGGTAAAGATGAACAACAAGGCTTTTTATTAGATGTTCCTATAACTCGAGCATCTCAAGATTTGTTAGGTAGAAATGAGTTGGCAAAAGAAATTGCAGATAAAATAAAAAAAGTAAAGACGAATGATGGCTCCTTTTCATTAGGTATAGAATCAGCATGGGGTAACGGAAAAACTTCATTTATAAATCTATTGTACGAAAATATAAAAAGTTCAGATACTGTTATATTTAGATTTAATCCATGGACGTATGATAAAAACACCAATCTTATTGATGCATTCTTCATTCAACTGAGTGAAAATCTCAAGGTTTATAATTTCGATTTGGCTGCTACTCTCTTAGATTATGCTAGTATTCTTTCTTCTAGCAATATTGGTTATGTTAGTCCAATTTTCAAAACTCTAACCTTTTGTGGAGGTAAAAGCATAGAGTTAAAGTATGATGAAATCAGTCAAGATATAAAAAACATCGATAAACAAATTGTAGTCATAATCGATGATTTGGACAGACTTGATAGTAATGAAATACTAACTATTCTGAAATTGATTAGAAATATTGCAAACTTCCCTAATATAATTTTCATCTCCGCTTACGACCGTGAATATCTAACAGAATTATTAAGTAAAAATAATATTTACAAATGCGATATTTATCTTGATAAAATATTCCAATTAGAAATACATCTACCTGTATATGATAAAAAGATAATCAAAAACGTATTCTTTAAAGAAGGTAAGACGTTTCTTCAAGAAAATGATATAAAAGAATATAGCGAGGTTTTCGATGATCATATTTTTAATGAAGTACATACTGGATTTCGTTGTGATATGATTACCAATTTACGCGATATCTATAGATTTATAAACAATTTCCACCTCTCGTATGATAGTTTAAAAGGAGATATTGTGATTAAGGATTTGATGAATATTGAATTATTGAAAATTAAATACCCTTATGTCTATGATTTATTAGCAAATAATTATGAATTATATTTAACAAAAGGCCAAGCAGAAACAAACTTAATAATGTGGGATGAAAGCATGAAAGAAGAAAAATCGCTTTTTTCGGTAAATCATAAAAACTTAATGAGTATTATAGAAAAGAAATATGGTGATGGTGATACCGATGATGTGGATAATATAAAAATAATTATGAAAGCACTATTTAATAATAGTTTTATTTCCCCCAAGAAAAAGGCAATTAACAATGTGTACTATATTGACAGGTACTTTTATAATTGCTTGTTGGATTTTGATATTTCAGAAAACGAATTTAATGAAGTAATGAAACTGTCTTTTGAAGACATTAAACAGAGAATAGACCAATGGAGCATAAACCAATCTCATTCATTATCTTTATTATTAGCCACTTATAAATGTAACGATATTGATGAATACAAAAAGTTAATGCGGTGCATTTTTTATTTGGGAAAAGTCTCGAATAAATGGGCTAATGATGCAAATGAAATTGAACCACTAATTAACAATTCCCCAATTAAAGACAAAGAAGAGCATATAGATTTTTTGTTGAATACATTTTTTGAAAATGGGTTATCGGAGTTTGTCCCTAGATATATTCACTCAAGAACAGATAATTCTGTGGATTGGCATTATATAATATCTAAAGAAAAATGTATCGAAATTTGTTATGATATGTTCAAACTCGCTTGTAATGAAAATGAAGATATGCAAACAATTTATAGATTCTTTAGTTATACAACCTTTTTTGAATTTGTTCGTAAGTCGGAAAATAGTTCGCAAGGTGAAATGAAAGAAAAGAACAATCCTAAAGCAATTCAATGCTTTATCAACTTTGTTAGTGCGCATCCAGAAAAAGCCTTAACAACGTTTGTCATGGTTGACAAAAAAGAGAAAAAGAATATTCCTGATTGGGTTTATAATTATTGGGAGGGTAAAGATGAATTTGAAAAATTCTTAGCTCCTTTATCAGATAGCAATCAACTCTTTGGAGAGTTTTATAAATTCTTTACAAAATTGAAGAGTAATAAATTTGAACCTATACCATTTGATTTTAAATATTTGCAATAAAAAGAAGAAATAACGATGGACAATTCTATTGAAATTCAATCTACAAATAAAAATGCTGTTGCCAACTTCACAGAAGTGGTAAGCATGATACGCCATACACATCACGAGGTGATGCACCTTGCCAATAAGGCAATGGTTGATTTGTATTGGCGTATAGGTGAGTATATATCCCTTCGAGTTGCTAAGTCAAGTTGGGGAAAAGGTGTCGTGGCAGAGTTGGCAAACTACATTGCTACGAACGAGCCAGAGGTGAAAGGATTTTCGGCTCAGAACCTTTGGCGCATGAAGCAGTTCTATGAGACTTATGCCGGAAATGAAAAACTCTCGACACTGTTGAGAGAAATTAGCTGGAGTAATAACACAACTATTATTTCGCGTTCTAAATCAGCTGAAGAACGTGAATTCTATATCCGTCTTACTATCAAAGAACGTTTGTCCCATAGGGATTTGGAAAGACAATTCAAGGCTTGCACATTTGAGCGCACGATGCTTGATCATGCAAAACTCGCACCAGTGTTGCGAGAATTGACACCGCAAGCTGAAGAAATCTTTAAAGACAATTACGTGTTGGAGTTTATAACTGGTAAGGAGGCTAAGCCAGAAAATAGTTTCAGAAATGCGCTTATCAATAAGATGAAAAAATTCGTTTTGGAATTAGGTAAAGACTTTATCTTCTTCGATCAAGAATATCAGTTGCAAGTAGGCAATCAGGATTTTCGTGTCGATTTAATCTTCTACCACCGAGAACTGCAATGCCTGGTGGCGTTTGAATTGAAGACTGATGCCTTCAAACCAGAATATATAGGGCAACTCAATTTCTACCTCGAAGCATTGGACAGAGATGTCAAGAAGCCTAAGGAGAATCCAAGTATCGGCGTACTGCTTTGCAAGAGCAAGGACAATGACGTGGTGGAATACGCATTGAGCCGCTCTTTGTCGCCCACGATGGTCGCAGAATACCAACTGCATCTGCCTGATAAAAAACTTCTACAGCAACGGATGAATGAAATCTTTGAACAAACCGAAGAGGAAATGGAAAAAGAATAATCATGGAACTGACGTATCTAGGCAACAGAGAACTATTGAAACTGCATAAAATCGGCTTCTTCTGCTCACGCACGGTAAGCGGAACTGCCGTACTGCAATGTTACGATTGGGCAACAGAAGTGGATGTAGAGCACAATGTGATAGTGAGTGGATTCCAGTCGAAGATAGAGAAAGATGTGCGGCATCTGCTCCACAAACGTCATGCTAAGATGATATTGGTTCTCGCCAGAAGCATCTATAAGAAGATGCCCGAAGAGCTTCAGCCCTTATTAGATGATGGAAGTTTGCTTATCGTCTCTACTTCATCCTCTGCTACAAGAACAGCAAAATCAGCTGCTGACCACCGCAATGAATATATCGCCCATACATGTGATGAATTGGTATTTGGCTATATAGGAGAAGGCAGCAGTTTGCAAATGCTGTTTCAAGAATACAAAGAACAATCAATCTTACTATAATAGAATCCAAAAGTAAGTAAACAATATGACAGCAATAATTGATCCGAACGGTATGATCATTCTTCGTAGCAAGAAAAAATCTTCTGCCATTTTATCTATTAAATTTTATCCACAAAACCTGTTGATAACTATGTGGAAAACCATACTAATAACTCGATCATAA
>NZ_CALMHT010000169.1 GCF_937863835.1 uncultured Prevotella sp. | reverse complement strand
TGGCTGAGCACATGTATGCCTTCGACCGAGCCTACCTGCTGGATTCCGCACGCGAGTGGCTGTTCAGACAGACGAAATAAGTGAAATCCACCATTGCGGTTTCCGTTCTCGAAGATACTTCTTCGGGGATGTAGCACTATTCCTTTTCTTCCAGAATCTTTTTCATTTGAGGACGGAAGTCGTCACCCCACGAACGCATAGAGAGAATGATGGGAAGGAGGCTCTCGCCAAGAGGTGTGAGCGAGTATTCGGAGTGCTTGCAAACGGGGTCGATGACCCGCTTCTGAATAACGCTGAACTCAAGCAATTCCTTGAGTTGCTGATTTACGACGCGCTCACTTGCTTCGGGAATGATCCTGAAAATTTCACTTGGACGCATGGAGCTGTTCTTGCTCAACTCGTAGATGATGTAGGGCTTCCACTTGCCGCCAATCACCTCAATGGTTATTCTCACACCGCAATCCGTTGAGAAGGGAATTTTCTTGTTGTACATATTTCGAAGTTATTCAAGTCCATAAAGTTCATCAAGTCCATAAAGAAGCCGAAAGTTCTTCAGTCCAAAGAGTTTGATCAGTGCAAAGGTAAGAAAAATAATCCGATAGTGCGAAAATTATCAGTATCCTTTGATTTTTTTAGTCCATTTTAATGTAGTAATTTTGCGGTCGAAATCTTGAGTAAACGAGTGGAGAGCAAATTTATTTGCTATTCCGAGTACAGCCAAGATTCATCGATAGATAATTTAGAAAAGAAGGGATTATACTATGCATTTTCAACCTAAGGACGAAAAACAGTTAATATATACACAGTTATGAAAATTATAGCAATTAACGGAAGCCCTCGTAAGAACGGAAACACGATGGCTATGATCGACAAGTTTCTTGAAGGAGTAAGAAGTGCCGACGAGAGTATTGAAACCAAGGTGATTAACATCTACAACCTGAACTATACGGGTTGTCGTAGTTGTTTTGCTTGCAAACGCATCGGCTCGACCTACGGAAAGAGTTGTGCCATCAAGGACGATATTCACGATGTACTGGAAGAAATATCCCAAGCCGACGGTGTGGTGATTGGCTCGCCCATCTATTTCGGTGAAATTGTAGGACAATTGAAGTCGTTTCTGGAGCGCATGTGCTTCCCGTTCTTTACCTATGAGGTCGGCTATAGGAGCATTGCACCCAAGCATTTCCCCATCACGATGATTTATACAATGAACGTCACCAAGGAGGCTTTCGATGAACTGGGTTATACCCGCACATTATCCAACATGGAGAGTTTCGTGGGTCACACGTACTCCCAGCCAGAACTGCTCTATGCCTTCAACACCTATCAGTTCAAGGACTATTCAAAGTACAAGATAGAATGCTTCTCAGAATCTGACAAGAGGAAATACCGTGACGAACAACTTCCAAAAGACTTGCAATCGGCTTTCGAGGCAGGCAAGGCTATTGTGGAGAAAATAAAGAAGTGATATGGGAAGGTCGGAGAAATGATATATCTGTAGTTACACTACCGACGGTGTAACCCCGTATTGTTGCTTGAAGGCTGAAATGAAATGGGTACGGTTTTCGAAACCCACGCGAAGATAGACATCCGAGGCGTTGGCACGACCCGATTTCAAAAGTTGGTAGGCGGCATCAAGACGCTTATCGCGAAGCCAGGTCTGAGGTGTCACGTCGCTAATCTTGGCGAAGTCGCGTTTAAAGGTGGCGAGGCTTCGACCCGTGTAGTTGGCAAATTCTGATAGCGTCATGTGCTTGGTGAAGTATTTCTCCATGAATGCCATGATGTCTATTTTCCATGGCTCGTTGAAGTCGAAGAGTGTGGGATACAGGCTTTTGTCAAGCGATAGAAGAAATTCCGTCACTTCTTCGATGCTCTTGTTAATGGCATCGTCTTCGGACTTCACGTCTTTGATCAGGAATTTTTTCAGCGGTTCAAAGATTGTATCTATACCACTATCGGCACCAATCTTCATTATCGGCTCGTGCATTCTTTTGGGCTTATTGGGGAATGCGTTCTTGTCCATCCGTGAGAAGTAATCCTTCAGAAAACTACGCTCAAGATTCAATGTTATAGCTCCGTATGGCTCTTCTCCCTGAGCCTGCTTGGTCATGTTCACGGCACAATTCTTGCGTACAAACACGTATTCGCCCTTACGGACATGTATTTTTCTGCCGTCTTCCTCCACGATGAGATGACCTGATGCAATGTATTTGATGCAGTTCACGGGGCTCTTGTGCTGATAATGCGTGTCATCGGGATTCAAGTATCCGAAGATGGCATTATTATAATATGTGATAAATGATTCTGCCATAGTTTCTACTTTCGAGGGCAAAGTTACTTATTATTTCTGATAACTTATGTCTATTTATGGCTCAAAGTTACTAATATCGATTATTTTTCTTCTTTTTCAAAGATGAGCCGTAAAACGACATTGTGTATTGATTTTCTCCATAACTTTGCACCGTGAAATTGAAACTTCAATAGAATATGCAAAAGAAATTATTTGTTATTATTGGTACGGGCAAGGGCTTAGGCAATGCCATTGCACGCGAGTTTGGAAGTCATGACTTCCGTGTTGTTCTCATCGCTCGCAATGCCGAGCATCTGGCAGAATATAAAAAGGAGATGCAAGCAGAGGGCATTGAGACATATATTAAGGTGGGCGATGCCGCGAAGCCCGATTCACTTACGAAGGCTATAGACGAGATTACTGCAGAGCTTGACACTCCTGATGCGGTGGTGTATCATGTGGGCATCACTTCGCCAGATCCCGAGCAGATAACTAACGAACTACTCATGAGTCGCTATCAGGTGGATGTAGCGAGTGCATACGTGGTGACCGATCATCTGGCCCGCAATCCTGAGTTTGCCCGGAAGAAGGGAATGGTGATATTCACCGGTGGTGGTTTCGCTTACTCCTTTCAGACCATCCCGTTTCTTAAACCCCTCTGCATCGACAAGGCTGCCCTGAATGGAGCGTGCATCGTGCTCCACGATATTTTTAAGGACCAGGGAATCTTTGTGGGAAGTGTACTCATCCATGGCGTTATCGACCCGAAGGACGAGAAATATGCTCCTGCCGTTATAGCAAAGCAGTACTGGAAGATGTATGATGAACGTGGTGAGTGGCAGGTGAAATATTAAATGGCAAACTGATTAAAAATATAGAAATTATGGAATTACATTTAGAAAATAAAGTGGCTCTCGTCACCGGTGGTCTGGGAGCATAAAGGGAGGAATTTTGATATGAAGATTACGATTATTACTGGAAGCCCCCGAAAGCATGGCAACTCAAATCATCTTGCCGATCAATTTATAAAAGGTGCCGAGGAAGCAGGACATCTGATATTCCGCTACGATGCCGCCAAGCAGAAGTTCAGCGGTTGTATAGGATGTCTGAAATGTCAGTACAATGGCCCTTGTGTGTTCAATGATGACTTTGAGCAGATGTTGCGTGAAAAGGTTATAGATGCAGATTGCATTGTGTTCGCCTCGCCTGTTTATTGGTTTGGCTTCTCATGGCAGATCAAGAAGGCTATCGACCGCTTCAATGCCATCTATCTGCCCATCAACCAGACGGGAAAGAAGGCGGTTTTACTTCTAACTCAGAATAATACCGACGAACATGTGAGTGACCCGATAAAACTTGAATTCGAGCATATCGTAGACTTCCTCGGATGGAAAAATAGTGGTGAACTGGTGGCAACGGGTATTGGTCCTGTTGGAGCCGTAAACGATACAGAATTCTCGAAGAGAGCCTACGAAATGGGACATAACATTTAACAACTGAAATTATAGAAATCAAAACATTACTTACCCCGATAATTCATTGGCGTTTGCCCCGTGATCCGTTTGAAATATTTGCAGAAAAAGCTGTCTGAGGCAAAATTCAAATCATCTGCTATGTCAATGACAGACATGTTGGAATGACGCAAACGAACCTTGGCCTCCATGATGACGGCACGCTCTATCCACTCCTTGACCGTGACATCACTGTACCTGCTCACCACGATGCTCAGATAATTGCGTGTGATGAAAAGTTTTTGTGCATAGAAATCGAGTGAGCGTTCCCTTGATGCATGTTTCTTGAGCAGGGAAATGAACTTGTTAAAGATGGTTTGGTCACGTGATACAGAAGTATCACCGACATCGGTCTGACTATCCATGCGGTCGTTGGAAAAAAATACGACGGCAGAGATGAGATGGTCGGCAACCTTTAAGTCCGACATCCTACCATCGCTCACGCGAATCAACGTCTCGAACATGGTACAGAGCACGTCCATATCATCATCGCTCAACTCTCGCAGACCGTATGTGGCCTTTTCCAATGCCTTCGGCTTGCTTTCAACAAAAGCCCTTGAGATGAAGTCATCCGACATGACAAGCGTATGAAAACAGAAATCGGCGGAACAATGTTCCGGTTCATAGATTGCGCCCTCGTTCATTACAAGCAGGCTTCCGGCTTGTAGATGCTGCTGCATCAAACCAATAGTGAAATCAGCCTCGCCCTGAGTAACAATGAAGAAGGCTGTGTATCCAATCCTGTATGGCGTGCCGATGAGAAGGTCTGCCACAACTGCATTATTATTTTGGATTGCAAAATATTCGTCGCAGAAGAATGTATCATCCCTCTGCCAGAGTTTATCTTTTATCTGCTTCATCAGAGTGCTGAATGGCAGATTACGAAGTCTTGATGTCTCCATATTTAACTTACTTTTTGCATGCAAATATACAATATAAATCCCATTTGCCACTGTATTTAATATTATTTTATCAATGAATAGAACATTTCTATCAATTTATAGATAATGATTCGGTGGAAGAAACATCGTATCTTTGCGATGTGATTTGATAATCACTACCGCAATTTGAACAATAATATTTTAAAACAAAAGGATTATGGAGACAACAAAAATTCATGTTACTACATGTAAGGAAGAGCAGAAACTCTCTTACCACAAATTTTATGAACGCGGACTATGCAAAATTCCAACGGAGAAAATTGCTATTCTGAATGGAGAGCCATTGAAACCAGGCAAGGGCATTCTCTTTGAGGATAAGGATGATTTTCTTCTTGAGAAGGGCGATTATTGCAGAGTCGGTTTCGGAGAGAATGCTGACGGTACGGCATACGCCGCAAACGAGACATTTGTGCCTGGCGGTACTGTGGAGATGATGGACTTTTGGATTCCCTGGTGCGGTTCTGGCTCTGACCTGCGCTTCAAGGTGTGGGATCCTGAGGACCATTACTACACTCGCTCCAACAATCAAGCCAGACTCATCGACCCAAACATCCCGATGAATGAGCGTCTGTGGGGCACGTCAAATATGGTGCTGGAAGACATAGGCTCTGGCAGTCTTTGGGCAACACCTCTGAATTTCATGAGCCCGACTACTTTCGGATTCAACCCTGCTCTCATCGGCAAGGATAAATGCAAGAGTATCGTATGTGGTGGAGGTGGTCCTGTGGTAGTGGTGCACAAGTATTATGAGACCGACGGAGGGCTGATGATCAACTCGTATTTCTGGGTTGGATGGGGTTGCGACAATCGTTGCGACATCCAAAAGGCAGATCTGAGCAAGATGCCAGTGAAAACTGTTCTCATGGCAAAACTACTCTATGGTCACAGCATCCGTGAGATGACTAATCTTGCAGCCGTAATGCCCGAGGTCTTTGCAGAAGAAAAGGATAACATATAAATCCTCCTCACTAAATAATCCCGCTATATCTTTGTACTTACCAAGTGTGGCGGGATTATTTATATATGTTGATTTCGACTGGTTGGAGAGTTCTCTTCTGATTGGTGAACAGAATTCATTGTAAATTATTAGGGAAATTTTAATCCCGTGAAAATAAATATTGTCGTTTGAGAGAAGTATATAACGGAAAATATGTTTAACTTTGCCGCCAAAATAGTAAAGTTAAGATGAATGCTAATCAAGACATCAGTGTAAGGAATTACATGGACACATTCTATCTCTGCCGTGTGGGCAAGGACCGATTGTGCGAGAACATGGTAGAGGAACACTCACTGATACACATTGTGTCGGGCGAGATGGACGTAATTCTGCCTGAGGGTAAGACATTACATTTTAGGAAGGGTGACACCTGTCTGCTCCGTAGAAACCATAAAGTGAAGAAGGATAAACATCCCGATAGGAACGGCAATGAATTTAAAGCGGTAATCATCCATCTGGCGGTGGACTTCCTGAAGAAAACGAGAAAAGAGTACAAAATTGCCATACCAAGTGCAGTCTCTGAGAATACAGTAGAGAGCAACGCGTTCGTGTTGCCACGCCATGCATTTCTGGAGAGTTTGTTCTCGTCTTTGTTGAATTACTTCAAGTTGGAACAATATCCGTCAAACGAACTGATGGACTCTAAATTAAGGGAGACTGTATTCACTATATTGCAATTGAAGCCATCACTTGCCGCTGTGCTTTTTGACTATATGCAACCATGGAGGATTGACCTCGAAGCATTCATGCAGAGCAACTTTAAGAGCGACCTTACCATTGAACAGTTTGCACATTATACGGGGAGAAGTCTTACAGCATTTAAGAATGATTTCGATAGCATATTCCACCTCACTCCCCAGCGCTGGCTCACGAAGAGAAGGCTTCAGGAAGCTCGTAAGTTGATGGAAAATACGGGTGAAAAGCCTCTCGACATTTATTTGGAGGTGGGATTCAAGAGTCTGAGCCATTTCTCTACGGCTTTTAAGAAGGAATACGGTATTCCACCTTCTCAACTTCTGTTGACGGTGGAATAAAAGTCAATTTCAAAAAAGTCGTTTGAGAAAAGTGAAGTTTGACGTTTGAGGGAAATAATCCTTGGCTTTTTCATCGTACCTTTGCAATATGAAATTTAATAAATATCAAATTGTAAAAAGGAAAAAATATGATGAACGAAATCAACTGGCCTGAGCAGTATCTTCCAGGCACGACAGACAACTTTGCTTCAAACGAAGTAATCGTAAAGAACTTAGACATCAACAAGGTATGGGCATTGCTTGCTGACCCATTTGCATGGCCAACCTACTATGCCAACTCTTCTGATCCGAAATTTAAGAAGGATGGTGACAAAGAACTCTATCTGGGTTGCCCGTTCTTCTTCAAGACCTTCGGGTTTCCCATTGACGCAGAAGTGACCGAGTATAAGGCTCCAAAGGATGGCATTGCTCGCCTGGCATGGCACGGATGGGCTGAGGGGGATACAAATAACCGTCTCGATGTGATCCATGCTTGGCTAATCGAGGAACTGAGCGGCAATCGTCTACGCATCCTCACTCAGGAGAGCCAGATTGGCAGGCCTGCTGCTGACATGGCTGGCACCAATACTATGATTGACGGTCATCAGGCATGGCTCAATGGATTAATAAATGCCGTACAGAAATAATATAAGGAGAGAAAACAATGAAATCAATTAGAATGTTGTTCATGATGGTCGTAACAATGCTCTCGACAAGTGTCATGGCACAGACGACAAGCAATAAAGCAATGAAAAGGAAGGTGTTATTCGTCATCACCAGTACGGGCGTGAAGGGAAATAGTGGTCTGAAGACTGGTTATTACCTCAGTGAAGTGGCTCATCCATGGAAAGTCCTGGTTGACGCTGGTTATGAAATCGACTTCGTAAGTCCCAAGGGCGGCGAGTCACCAATTGACGGCTTCACCCTTGACGATCCCGTCAACAAACTCTTCTGGGAGAACAAGGAATACAAGGAGAAGATCATCCACTCAATGAAGCCATCCGAGGTTGATCCGTCACAATACAAGGGAATATATTACGCAGGTGGTCACGGAGCCATGTGGGATTTCCCTGACAATGCCGAGATTTCTGCCATCGCCACCAAAATATATGAGGCAGGAGGAATTGTTGGCTCTGTTTGCCACGGCCCTTCTGGTCTGATAAATATCAAACTCAGCAATGACAAGTATCTCATTGATGGCAAGCACATCAACAGCTTCACCAACAAAGAGGAGAGAATCGTCGGTCAGACCGACATCGTGCCCTTCTCCCTGGAGACAGAGCTTCGTAACCATGGTGCAATCTATGAGGAATCAGACCCTTGGCAGGTTCATGTGGTCGTTGACCAGCGGGTGATAACAGGTCAGAATCCTCAGTCGGCAACGGCTGTAGGACTAGCAATGGCCAACACGCTCTCGCAGATCAAATAGCTAATTTGTATCACATAGAGGGGTGTCATTCTATCAACAATGATATGATGATGCCCACTCTTTGAGACCGCCTTCACCAAATTCTTTATCAGGATGAAGGAGATGTATGATGTCAGTCCCTCGGTCTGTTGGACAAATAGCGAACTACATTGTTGAAGTAATAAAAAACAATAAAGTTCACAACATTGTGGTCCACAATGTTGTGAACTTTAAATGTTTTTGCCGATATGGGCAGGATAATATATCATTTTCACAAGACTAAATACTAAGAATAGCTATTAAACTCTTCGAATCCCAATATTGTTAAATATTGCATTGATTTAACGCTTTTTACATCGTAATCTATCATAAAATGAACAAAAAGACCTATATTTGCACTCTTAATTAAATGTTGATATATGGTTAAAACAACTATGGGGACTAAGCTTCCCCGCAAATTGGAGCAGAAAATGCAGATGGTAGGTGAGCAGATCAGGCTTGCCCGTCTGCGTCGTAATTTGAGTATTGCTCAGGTTGCCGAACGTGCTACGTGTTCTCCTGTAACCATCAACAGAGTGGAGAAAGGTACACCGACTGTTGCTATCGGTATCTATCTGCGTGTGCTGTATGCTTTACAGCTAGAGGATGATATATTGCTCTTGGCACAGAAGGATGACATGGGACGAGCTCTGCAAGACCTTGCCCTCAAGCATCGTGAACGGGCTTCTAAAAAGGTATGATAGATGAACAGATTATTGATATATGGTGATTTCGACTGGTTGGAGAGTCCTCTTCTGATTGGTGAACTCGGCTACGAATCTCTTCGTGGTTCGGATTCTTATTCCTTCAAGTTCGACAAGGAATGGCTCGTTAAGTATGGCAGCATATTCCTGAGTGCTGACATCAACAACTATCCCGGTCTGCAGTACACTCAGCCTGGGAAGGATATCTTTGCCTGTCTCAGTGATGCTTTGCCAGACCGCTGGGGAAGAACACTCCTGAACCGACGCGAACAGATACAGGCTGCTGAAGAGAAACGTAATGTAAGACGATTGTCTTCATTCGATTACCTCATAGGTATTGATGATTTCTCCCGTATGGGCGGCTTCCGATTCAAGGAAGATCCAGTCGGTGAGTTCATCAACTGTGAGGATTATCTTCGCATCCCTCCTATAACAGATATCCGTACATTGGTAGTAGCCAGTATGGAGTTCGAACTTAGTGAGGAGAGGAATCTGATGCCAGAGAAGAAATGGATTCAGCAACTCATTCACCCGGGAACCTCATTGGGTGGCGCCCGTCCAAAAGCAGGTGTGATGGATGAAGATGGGAAGCTATGTGTGGCTAAGTTCCCATCACGAAAGGATGATTACGATGTGGCGCTATGGGAGCATCACAGTCATTTGTTGGCTAGGGAAGCTGGTGTAGCTGCTGCCGAGACAAGAGTAATCAATTCCGGAGATAAGTATCATGCGCTTCTTTCAAAGCGTTTTGACCGTACAGAGGAGGGCAGAAGAATCCACTTTGCATCAGCTATGACGCTGTTAGGACTCACAGATGGCTGTGATGCTAAGAGTGGTAACGGCTATCTGGATATTGTGGACTTTATCCTCCAGAGCTGTCGTGACGTGAATGAGAACCTGCGCCAGCTCTATCGCAGAGTGGCTTTTAATATTGCCATCGGCAACAGTGATGACCATTTCCGCAATCATGGATTTCTGCTTACTCCTAGAGGATGGACTCTGGCTCCTGCCTACGACATGAATCCAACTCTCAGTCAGTATCAGAGTCTGCTTATCAACTCATCTACCAATGAATCAAACCTGCAGACTTTGCTTGACTCCTATGAGGAGTATATGATAGGCAAGGAAGAAGCCCGAACAATCATCGGTGAAGTAATGAAGGGTGTGAGCAAATGGAAGACCATCGCCGTTAACCTTGGCATTAGCAAGCGTGAGATTGACATGTTTACCCAAGTGTATAATAAGTCGGTGGATATTTATAAGTAAGCTTTGAGTGTATCCGTTATATCATATATTATGATAGGCATTGTCTTTCTTGTCATTCCTTTTCCCTGAACATGTCGTACGATACATTGTCGGGATTCCATTTGTTCTTGGGCTGCACTTCGCCGTCAGAATAACCTATCTGTATCACATTGAGAGGTATCAAATTGTCGGGCAGCGATAGGGCGATGCTCACTCTCTGCATGATGTCGGTTACTGGGAATACGGCTGTCCAGATTGCTCCTAGACCTAAGGCATGCGCAGCAAGAAGTATATTTTCAGAGGCAAGAGAGCCATCACAGATAATCCATTCCTTGCCCATCTGTACGGTTTTTGATGTATCCATGCAAACTACAATGGAGAGGGGAGAGCGATATTGATTGATATTTTCCTGTACGCTTGGATTGGTTACTACCACAAAGTGCCAGGGTTGCTTGTTTACTGCAGAAGGAGCTGCCATGGCTGCATGGAGCATGGTATCTATCTTCTCCTTCACTACTGGCTGATTCTTAAACTTGCGGACGGATGCTCGCGTCATCATATTTTCCAATACTGAATTTTCCATTACTATTTAATTTATAACGTTTTATTCTTTTTGTGCAAAGGTAGGGTGAATTCCATAGATACCAAAGTTAATTATGAGCCAAAATATGTTTAAAACGATACAAATGCTTGTGTACCATTTTATTTTTGATTATCTTTATCACCTAAATCAATAAGATATGTTCACAGCTGATGATTTATTTAAGTTAGGCGACACCGATTCCAGTCAGACTTGGAACGGACAAATAGCCTGCATGTCCATTCATAAGGAGAACCTTCTGATTGAACAGCCAATGGATGGGGCTTCAGTATTTTCTTTCGCTTTGGTGAGGCAGGGGCATTTCACTATCAACTATGATGGCACTGAAATGATTGTTCATCCAGGCGAAATGAATACTTACGCACCTGGGTTGCCATTGACTATGCTACATGTTACGGACGATTATGAAGGCTATTGTGTTATCATTGATGAGAAGTTGGTGAGAGATACTCCTATGATAGACTATCTGATTAGGGCAGCCTACAAACCCATTGCAGAGTTCAGTAAGCCTCTTTTCCAACTGGATAAGAAGCAGGCTTCGCTCATGTGGGATGACCTCACCATGCTTCGCCGACACATCATGCAGAAGTCTGACTTCCAGCGAGAGACGATCCTTGCCCTCTGTCAGGTGTTCTGTATCGACTTGATAAATGCTCAGAACCTCATGGTGGAGAGCCGTCAGATAAGTTCGCGTTACGAGCGAATCTTCTCCCAGTTTCTTCAGTTAGTTCCCAAGCATTTTCTGACTCATCACGACCTGAAGTTTTATGCAGACAGTCTGAACATCAGCACACCTTATTTGTCGCGTATAGTCAGAGTGATGAGCGGTCGCACGGTCATGTATTTCATAGACCATGCCTTAGCCACAGAAGCTGCACGAAGATTAAAAGGTACAGAGCAGAGCGTAACTGAAATGGCTTTTGATCTCGGCTTTTCCGATCAGGCTGCCTTCACCAAATTCTTTATCAGGATGAAGGGAAAATCTCCTAGGAATTATAGAAAAAATAATTAAATCAAATGGAAAGTCAAAGGTACAGAATCTATTATAGTTGAAGAATACTGATATTGCATATAGCAATCCTCAAATAATAAAGAAACTTATTTTATTATTTTTAGGTCATCGTTTTAAACTTTTCTGCTTTCTCATCGTCATAATAAAGTAAATAGCAATAA
>NZ_CALMHT010000168.1 GCF_937863835.1 uncultured Prevotella sp. | reverse complement strand
AGGTAAGACGGTGGTGGTAAGATAATAGATAGTGATAAGAAATGAATGTGCAGAATGACCATCAGGGTGGTCGGTCCTAAATCTCAGACAGTTCGAGCCAACGCATGCCTTTCTCGTCGAGCAGGTCTTTGATGACAGGCAGACGTTTGCTCTTCTCTGTGAGAGATTCGATATCCAGCGTGCCACTGCAGAGTTCTTCTTCTATCTTCTTCTGTTCGGCTTCGAGGGCTTCTATCTCTTTTTCGAGGGTGGCAAACTCCTGTTTCTCCTTGAAGGTCATCTTGCGACGGGTGTCGTTGTGATAGTCTTTCTTCTTCGTGTCTTTCTCTTTTCCGGGGGCGGCATCGGTGTCGTTCTCGCTTTGCATACTGCTCCACTGGCGATACTGGGTGTAGTTGCCGGGGAAGTCTTTCACTTCACCGTCGCCACTGAACACGAGCAGATGGTCTACGATCTTGTCCATAAAGTAACGGTCGTGACTCACCACGATGACGCATCCGGCGAAGTCGGCCAGATATTCTTCGAGTATCTGGAGGGTTACGATGTCAAGGTCGTTGGTAGGTTCGTCGAGGACGAGGAAGTTGGGGTTCTTCATCAGTACCGTACAGAGGTACAACTTGCGTTTCTCACCACCGCTGAGTTTGCTTACATAATTATGCTGCTGTTCGGGGGTGAACAGGAAATACTGCAAAAACTGTGATGCCGACAGATGTTTGCCTGCACCTGTATCTATATATTCGGCGATGTCGGTAATGATATCGATGACTTTCTGGCCCTCGTCAAATTTCAGTCCGTCCTGCGAGAAGTAACCGAATCGGACGGTGTCGCCGATGACGATGCGTCCGCTGTCGGGCTGTTCGAGTCCGAGCAGCATCTTGATAAAGGTTGACTTGCCTGTACCGTTGTTGCCCACGATACCCATTTTCTCGTAACGGGCGAAGTTGTAATAGAAATCTTTGAGTATCACCTTGTCGGGCGACCATGCCTTGGATATATACTGGCACTCGAATATCTTACTGCCGATATAGATGTTTTTCGACTTCAGGCGCACCTGTCGCTCTTCGAGGCGCTGACGTGCCACCTTCTCCAGTTCGTAGAACGCATCTTCACGGTATCTGGCTTTATGACCGCGCGCCTGGGGCATACGGCGCATCCATTCCAGTTCACGGCGGTACAGATTGTTGGCGTGCTGTATCTCGGCACGTGCCGTCTCGATACGTTCCTGTCTTTTCTCGAGATAATAACTGTAGTTGCCACGGTATGTATAGATGGTCTGATTGTCGAGTTCGAGGATGACGCTGCATACGCGGTCGAGAAAGAAACGGTCGTGGGTGACCATCAGCAGGGTGCGGTTGCCGCGCGAGAGATATCCCTCAAGCCATTCTATCATCTCGAGGTCGAGATGGTTGGTGGGTTCGTCGAGAATCAGGAAGTCGGGTTCGGTAATCAGTACGTTGGCCAGTGCCACACGCTTCTGTTGTCCGCCACTGAGCTGTCCCATCGGCTGACTTAAATCCTTTATTTTAAGTTGAGTGAGTATCTGTTTGGCTTTCAGTACCTTTTCCTCTTCACCATGATGGTTGAAACAAGCATCGAGCACCGACTCTTCCGGGTCGAAGACAGGCGACTGCTCCAGGTATCCCACCTTCAGGTCGCGCTTGTAGATGACATCGCCGCTGTCGTGTCCCTCCTTGTCGGTAAGTACCGAAAGAAGAGTCGATTTACCTGTGCCGTTCTTGGCGATAAGTCCCACACGCTGACCTTCGGCAATACTGAAACTGATATTGTCGAACAGCAATAAGTCACCGAATGATTTGGTCAGATTCTGTACGTCTAGATATGGTGTCATTATTCTGTCTCCAGTCCCTTGATAATCTTTTCGATATAGTCGAGCACCTCGTCACGTCCGGTCTTTTTCTCGGCACTTGTGATAAAGTAGGGCGGCAGTTCCTCCCAGGTCTCTTTCAGTTTGGTCATATAGACACCGACATTCTGTTTCGCTTTTACAGGTCCCAGTTTGTCAGCCTTCGTAAATATGATACTGAACGGCACGCTGCTTTCGCCAAGCCACTGGATGAAGTCGAGGTCGTTCTTCTGCGGATCGTGGCGCACATCAATGAGCACAAACACGTTGACCATCTGTTCACGGCCCAGAATGTAAGAGGTGATCATGCGTTCCAACTTCTGCTGTATCGTCTTGGAACGTTTGGCGTAACCGTAACCGGGAAGGTCGACCAGATACCATTCGTTGTTGATGATGAAATGGTTGATGAGCAACGTCTTACCTGGCGTGGCAGATGTCTTGGCCAGTCCTTTATGGTTGGTGAGCATATTGATAAGACTCGACTTGCCCACATTGGAACGGCCGATAAACGCAAATTCCGGTTTCGTGTCTTTGGGACATTGCGACAACACGGCACTACTGATTGAGAATTCCGATTTTTTTATTTCCATATCTGATGATTTTGGCACAAAGGTACGGCAAAAAATCGAGATTCTTAACTATTCGTTACTAATTATTGATTCTTTTCATTAACTTTGCAGTCACATTACAATCATGATGGAACAACAATATCCTTCACAACTGTTGGAAAAGGCGGTAACTGAATTTTCCAAATTACCCGGCATCGGGCGCAAGACAGCCTTGCGGCTGGTGCTGCATCTGCTGCGGCAGGACGATGAGGACGTAGACGGTTTCGCAACAGCTGTAAGCAGACTGAAAAAGGAAGTGAAGCATTGCAGGATATGTCATAATATATCGGATACCGACGTATGTCCGATATGCTCCGACCCCAGGCGGGATACGCAGACGGTATGCGTGGTGGAAAACATACAGGACGTGATGGCCATCGAAAATACGCTGCAATACCGCGGACTCTATCATGTGCTGGGCGGCATCATATCGCCGATGAACGGTATCGGACCTTCGGATATAGAGATAGACTCGCTGGTGGAACGTATATCGGAAGGAAATGTGAAAGAGGTGATACTCGCACTGAGCAGTACGATGGAAGGTGATACGACCAACTTCTATATCTTCAGGAAACTGGCTGGATATGACGTGAAAATCAGTATGATAGCCCGCGGCATCTCCGTTGGCGACGAATTGGAATATACCGACGAGGTGACGCTCGGACGGTCGATTATAAACAGAACACCGTTTGACGGTAAATAAAAAAACTCATGACAATGAATAGAACAAAAAACATACTCATGGCCGTGTTTTTCGGCTTTATCATCATCTCGCTGGTTATCGTGGAACTGTATGAAAACGATATTCTCGACTGTGGCATCTTGGTCGGTGACAAGAATGTGGAATTCTTATGGATGGCAACCATGGAACTGCTCACCGTCGCCCTGATACCTCTGGCGCTGAGAATGTTCAGATTCCGCCGTGTAGCAGACATACTTACTTCCGACGAGGACCGTGCAGCAAGTCGTCTGCTGGTGTGGGGCTCACTCAGACTGTGCTGTCTGGGGATACCGATGGCGGTCAACGCTCTTCTGTATTACCTGTATATGAATACCACATTCGGATATATGGGGATTATCCTGCTGATCTGTATGCCTTTCGTATACCCGAGCATGAACAGATGTATCAGTGAGACTACAAAGAAAGAGGCGTGAAACTATCTGTCATCATAGTCAGTTATAATGTAAAGGATTATCTGAGACAATGTCTCGACAGTCTCAACAAGGCTCTTGAAGGAATAGAGGCTGATGTGTATGTCGTGGATAATCATTCCAAGGACAATACGGTGGCGTATCTGAAAAAGTATTACCGCCATGTCAACTATATATCCTGTAACCATAATCTGGGGTTCGCCCGGGCCAACAATATCGCCATCAGACAGAGCGAGGGTGAGTATGTGCTGCTGCTCAACCCTGATACCATCGTAGGCGAGAACGTGCTGAGAAAGGCGGTCAACTTCATGGACAGTCATCCCGGTGCGGGCGGTGCGGGTGTAAGGATGCTCAAGACCGACGGCACACCGGCGATGGAATCGAGGAGGGGACTGCCCACGCCGATGACCTCATTGTATAAGATGTGCGGACTATGTGAGAGATATTCGAAGAGCAGGCGTTTCGGCAAATATTATATGAGTTATCTGGGATGGGATGAACCGGCACAGATAGAGGTGATAAGCGGTGCCTTCTGTCTGTTAAGGCGTACCGCTCTGAATAAGACAGGACTGCTAGATGAAGACTTCTTCATGTATGGCGAAGACATCGACTTGTCGTACCGACTGCTGAAAGCGGGGTACGAGAACTGGTATCTGCCTGTATCGATACTCCATTATAAGGGAGAGAGTACGCAGAAGTCATCTTTCAGATATGTGCATGTGTTCTACGAAGCGATGCTTATCTTCTTCCGCAAGCATTACAGTTCTTTTTCGTTCTGGATCAGTGTCCCGATCAAGATTGCTATTATGTTCAAAGCATTTACCGCCCTTGTCAGTATGCTGTTGAAAAAAATGTATATGTCATTGGGCTTTTTTATTGATAGAAAATCGGACGAAACGAGATATCTGTTTATATGCAAAAGACAAAACAGGGACGACTGCCGCCGACTTGCTTTCAAGAACGGCCTCGATGCCTCTTTTGCGGATGGAGATGAACATTCTCTGCCCGAAGGTCATAAGGATATGGCGTGCGATATCAGTGAAGAAAATATCTGTGTGGTGTATGATACTGACGCATATAGTTATGAAAGCATATTGAGACTGATGCACAATTATTCCAATAGTCATGTACGGTTGGGTATATACAGCAATAAGGCACATACCATCATTACGGAAAAGGAAGTTCTGAAATAGTTATTCTATCAGTTTGGCTTCGGCAGGTATCCATATTTTGAATATAGAGCCCTTGCCCAGTTTGGATTCAACCTTGATACGGCCATGATTCTGTTTTACGATTTTCTGACAAATGGATAGTCCCAGACCCGTACCCGGTATAAAGTCGTCTCCTTTATAGAAACGGTCGAAAATCTTATCTATATCATCTTCTGGAATACCCTTGCCCGTGTCTTCGCAATACAAGTACAATTCCCCGTCACGATACTTATATCCGATACGTATATGTCCGCTGTCTGTGAATTTTCCGGCATTGATCACCAGATTGGTTATCAGTTGACGTATACGTTCTTTATCGATGGTAATGATGCAATGGGTATATGGATTGTCTATTGCAAAATCGACGTCAGGTTTATTGATTTGGTTATGCAAGGTGTCATAGATGTTATGAAACTCGACGGAAAAATCGATTTCTTTGGGTTCTATCTTGATGAGGTTGGCATCCATTTTGGAGATATCGAGAATGTCGTTGATAAGTCTCAACAATTGGGCTGTATTGCCCGAAATAATCTTTCTAAACTGTTCCTTTTCCTCAGCATTGTCACTCTGACACAACAGATCCGAGAAACCAACGATTGAATTGAGCGGTGTACGTATCTCATGACTCATATTGGCAAGGAAGGCAGATTTAAGCGTGTCGGCTTCCTGAGCCTTAGCCGTCTCCTCTTCCAGTTCCTTGCGTAATAGCCTATCCTGTATATGTCTGTTTCTTTCGTCGGTATTGTCAAGCAATGTCACAATCGAGCCTGTCAGTTCATTGTTTTCATCCAGCAGCGGTGTTATCTGCAGTTCTATATAAGCGATGCCTTTCCGTTTGAAATCGGGTATTGTTTCGCGGATGACACTAAAGTCATATTTTATGATACCATAGAAAGGTCTCCTTAAATCAGAAACAGAAATATATCTGCCTAAAATGGTTTCCAGTTTAATTTTACTTTGCACCAATGCAGATTTGCTTACCACGGCCAGCATCGATTTCGCCATGTCATTCAGGTCGGTGAGCACATCGTTCTGATCGAAGTATACCAGACCGATATTGGATGAATTGAACACCGCTTCGTATCTCTTGAACAGAGAATCCTTTTTGATGTTGTTGATAAACGAATCCGTTATGTCCTTGACGGATATGATAATGTCTACATGTTGGTCTACACGACTTATAACGCGTTTCATGACAGTTTCAATATAAGGCCATTTTCCCTTGTTTCTGAAATCGCATCTGAAGACATAATTGTAGTTGTTGATCGTACCGTCGCTCAAGTCTCTGACGATATCCTCAAAGAGTTGTTGCTCGTCTGAATGTATTTTAGATTTGATTGTCTCTAATGAGTATCCCTCTTTTGAAATAGAATTACCCATCAGATTGTAAATATGTTTGTCTTTGACTGAATATCTCAAAACGGATACGGCTGTGACTCCAAACAATGCCTGTAATTCATCGCTCTTCTCGTTGATGATAAGTGAAGCCTTCTTGAATTTCTTTTTATAAACTATACTGAATGCGATCAACAGTAATATAGCCAGTATCAATAAGAATACAGCATTGAATACAAAAGGAGGTATCACGTCTTTTTCCACTTTGGAATGAAACCATGCATTGTACAATGCGTCTGCTTCACCGTTTTTAGCCAGAATGGTATATACACTGTCCACTTTACTTAATAAGACGGTGTCCTGACTGACAAAATGATATTCGGCAGTAAGAAGTCCGATGTCAGCTGTCTTCAGATCAGAATACTCACCTTTGTATATGTTGTAGCGTGCCGACTGCTGACCTGTGATGGCGGCAAAGGCCTTACCTTGTGATACGGAATCGATCACTCCCTTCATGTTGTTGGAAGTAATGATTTTTCCGTTAAAATGTTTTCTTTTAAGATAATCAAGAGCCGCACTTTTCCTTAATACGCATATTGTCTTCTTGTTTAAATCTCTGAATGATGTGATCTGAGGACCATTCTTTTTGTATACTACATTATTGTGGTATATATCAAAGACGCTATAACTGAATTTGAATAATCCCCGTTTGTCATCAGAGTAAAGGGAACAGGCAAGGTCTGCCTTACCAAGATGTATATCCTGTACCACATCGGGCCAGTTCTTAAGAATCACCTTATATGGAATTTTAAGTCGGACGGCAATCTTCGAAAGCAATTCCACATTAAATCCGCTGGGTATACCGTTCTTGTCACAGAATTCATAAGGGGGACGTTCTCTTTCACCCTCAATAACCAACGGATGCCGCTGGTTGTATATACGTGATGACGAATTTATAAAGTTGCCTTCCGCTAGTATTGTAATGATGATGATAGTGAGTATTTTATTCACATCGTTCCGTCTTATAATTTTTGCAAATATAGTATTTAAAATTTATTTTTCAAGTAAAACTATGTTTTTTTTTATTCTGTTCTCAATTTTGATAAAATTTTCACGTTCTCATCAATGAAAATACATGTTCATTTCGTTTGCTAAATCGGTCTTTTTGCACTATCTTTGGGATAAGATAGGCAGCATCTAGGCTTAAAAAACAAAAAACTTCGTTTTTTATTTTGTTCTGCTCTCATTTTGCACTATCTTTGCACCATATATTCGAAAAATGAATAAAGTAAGACTGAAATTAAAAGGATTGTCGGAAATCGCAGGAAATGAAAGGATAGGTATCATTGTGCTGTCGGATATGGAAGAAAGACGCGAGATATCTATTGTCTGCGATGAAAATATGCTGTATCAGTTAGGTCTTAGAATGAAGAAAGTAAATGGTGCCGAAAAACTGTTGCCGGAGGTATTGTGCTATATACTGAAGTATCAGACAGATGTGAAGGCGGAAATCGTGATACATGATGTGTCTGACGGCAAATATCTGGCTACACTTTACAATCTCAATTCGCTGGAACCCATGAAAATAAGGGCATCGGACGCTGTATTGCTATCTTTTATCAGTGATGTGCCACTATATATTGAGGAAAAACTGATGATGAGACAGAGTGTCCCTTTTGAAATGCCTTCGAAGAATATGGCTTTGCCACTGAACACCCTTGATGTGGGAATGCTGACAGAGGCTTTGGACAGAGCGGTGAAAGAGGAAAAATATGAAATGGCTTCGCAGTTGCGCGATGAACTGAAAAGGCGCGGCGGAAATGCTACAAAACAACATAAAGATAATGAAGGAAGTTAGATTCTTTTATGTTCCAGATGCCATAAACCAAACGGAACTACCGGAAGAAGAGGCAATGCATGCATTGAGAGTGTTGCGCCTTAAATCGGGTGACGAAATGATGCTGATGGATGGTGAGGGCACTTTCTATCGGGCAGAGGTAACTTTGGCTGCAACAAGACGTTGCCTGTACCAGGTGGTTGAAACCATCAAACAGGAACGGCCATGGCGGGGACGCGTTGTGCTGGCTGTAGCGCCCACGAAAATGATGGACCGTCTGGAATGGATGGCGGAAAAGGCTACCGAGATAGGTGTTGACGAATTTGACTTTATTAATTGCAAGTTTTCAGAACGTAAGGTGCTCAGGACTGTAAGACTGGATAAGATAGTAACGGCTGCTGTGAAACAGAGTAGGAAGGCATGGAAACCTCAGGTGGAACAGATGGTTACTTTCAAACAGTTTATCTCCGCTCCGAGAAACGGATATAAGTATATAGCCCACTGCTATGATGAAATAGAGAAAACTGATCTTTTCAGCGAACTGGGTAATCTTCCACTGAATGATGAAAATGTGACAATTCTGATTGGACCCGAAGGTGACTTCTCTATTGATGAAGTGAAACTGGCCATGCAGAACGGATATAAGTCGGTCAGTCTGGGCAGTAGCAGGTTACGTACTGAAACAGCTGGTTTGATGGCTGTGACCATGTTCCAGTTGGCTCAAAAAAAATAATCACAAATGAGAAAGTTATATATATTTTATGTCGGTGCATTGTTGGTGTTGCTGACTTCTTGTTCGGGTACAGGATATCTGGATGCGATTCCTGCTGAAAGTAAGACATTACTCAGTTTTAACCTCGGTGGTATGGCTGATGATGCCAAAGTATCTGATGACAAAAAGGCTGAGATGCTCAAAGAACTGTTGCATGTGGACGATCCTTCCGACTGTGGCATTGATTTGTCACAGAAATTATATATGTTTATTTCTCCTGACGGTCAACTGGGTATGGATGCTAAGGTTGGCGACGACGGGGATATGAAGGATTGGTTGAATAAACTATCGAAAACAGGTTTCTGCAGTAAAGTGACGGAAAAAAGAGGATTCAATTTTACGGTCATCAAAGGCAGTTGGGTGGTTGGCTTTTCTGATGAGGCCATGCTCGTGATGGGACCTGCTGTAGGTGCAGCCCAAGGTGAGATACAAAGACAGATCATCAAATATCTGAAGCAGGATGAGGATGAAGGAATAAAGGGCACACCGATGTTCGACAGACTCGATTCCATCGATTCCAATGTTGCTATGGTTTCTAAGGCAGAAGCCCTGCCGGCTAAGTTTACCGCACCTTTTGTCATGGGAGCGCCAAAGGATTCCGATCCTTCCGAGATTCTTATTGCGGCAGCTATCAAGAAAAATGGCAATTGTCTGAATATCACCGGAGAATCTTTCTCGTTCAAACCTTCGATAGACAAGGCTTTGAAGGAAGCAGCGAAGAGTTATAAACCGATTACGGGCAAATATCTGCAGTCGATACCTTCAGATGCTCTTTCAGTGATGCTGATGAATGTTGATGGAAACAACCTGTTGAATCTGCTCCGTTCGGACAAAGGTATGCAAGCGATGCTTGCCGGACTGAATACGGCGCTGGATGTGGACAATATGATCAAGAGCATCAAGGGTGATGTGGCAATCGTGATGCCTCAGTATAACGGAGATGCTCCAGATTTCTCACTGGCCGCCCAACTGGGCAACCGTAACTGGATGAAGGATATAGGATATTGGAAACAGTCATGTCCCAAAGGTTCAAAGATAGTGGACTGGGGTAAAGATGCCTATCATTATATCAGTGCCGATGAGAATTTCTATTTCGGTGTGAGTGCCGATAATCAGTTGTATTCTGGAAATATAGAGCAGTTGGCTAAGGGTTCTATTTCGAAATCATCCAAACCGCTGTCTCAGGAAATACAGAAGCAATTGACCGGTAAGAGATTATGCATCTTAATCAACCTTGGGGCAATGAAAGATGATAATGGTGAAACGAAAACAATAATGAATTTATTAAAACCAGTGTTTGGCGATATTAATGCCATCACATATTCAATAAAATAATGAATAAGATAGAAATGCATGCCGTACTTCCACAAGTTTTCTCTCAGCGGACTGATCTTGATTCGGAAATATGGCAGAAAGAGGTGCTTTTTGAAAAGGGACATCTCTATTTGGTAGAAGCCGACAGCGGAAAAGGTAAGAGTACTTTTTGCAGTTATATTATCGGTTACAGACATGATTATAGTGGTGCTGTCGAATTTGACGGCGTATCAACGAAAGGCTTGAAGGTCAACGACTGGGTGGAAATGAGAAAATCACATCTGAGTCATCTGTTTCAGGAACTGAGACTTTTCCCAGAACTTTCGGCTTATGAAAATGTAGAGATTAAGAATAAACTTACTGGTTTTAAAAGTCGTAAACAGATAGAGGAATGGTTTGATATGCTTGGTATCGGTGATAAACTGGATGCCAAGATCGGAAGGATGTCTTTCGGACAGCAGCAGCGTGTGGCTATGATCAGAGCGCTCGTACAACCGTTCGACTTTATCTTGGCTGATGAACCGATCAGTCACCTTGATGATACCAACTCGCGGATCATGGGCGAAATTATGATGACAGAGGCGAAGGCACAGGGTGCAGGTGTTATTGTTACCAGTATCGGTAAACATATTGATCTCGATTACGAAAAAACATACAAGTTATGAATTTAGTTTGGAAATTACTTAGACAACATATCAGTGTACCTCAGTTTGCTGGATTCTTCTTTGCAAACCTGTTTGGTATGATTATCGTATTACTCGGTTTTCAGTTTTATAATGATGTACTGCCGGTGTTTACTCAGGGCGACAGTTTTATGAAAGCCGATTACCTGATTATGAGTAAGAAAATCAGTACGGCAGGAACTATTGCGGGTTCTTCCAACTCATTCACGAAAGCGGATGAAGATGATGTGGAAGAACAGAAATTCACCAAGAAAGTGGGTGAGTTTACTTCTACGGAGTATAAGGTCGATGCCTCTATGGGTGTAAACGGACAGTCGGTCCTCAATTCGGAACTTTTCTTCGAAAGTGTGCCCGACGGTTTTGTGGACGTGCCGCTCAAAGACTGGAAATATACAGAAGGTAGCAAAGAGGTGCCTATCATCCTGCCACGTACCTATATTAATATGTATAACTTCGGTTTTGCACAGAGTCACTCTCTGCCTAAGATCAGTGACGGACTTGTGGGAATGATTGATTTCTCCATCTTTATCCATGGCAATGGTCATGAAGACAGATTCAAAGGAAAGGTAATCGGATTCTCAAACAGACTGAACACCATTCTGGTACCGCAGAAGTTTATGGACTGGAGTAATAATTATTATGCACCGGGCCAGCACAGTAATCCAACACGTCTGATTGTGGAGGTCGGCAATCCTACGGATGACCATATTGCAAAATATCTCGATAAGAAAGGTTATGAGATAGACAGTGACAAACTGGATGCGGAAAAGACGACTTACTTCCTGAAGATGGTTGTGACTTTGGTGATGGGCGTAGGTGTTGTCATCAGTATCTTGAGTTTCTATATATTGATGTTGAGTATCTATCTGCTTGTTCAGAAAAACTCTTCCAAACTGGAGAATTTGCTGTTGATAGGATATGGACCGAATAAAGTGGCGCAACCGTATCAGATGTTGACGATTGGTCTGAATGTGGCTGTGTTATTTATTGCATGGATTATCTTGTTCTTTGTCAGAGACTACTATATGGGTGTGATAGAAACGTTGTTCCCCGATATAGATGACGGCAGTCTGATGCCCGCTATCATAGTTGGTTTGATACTGTTCGTTCTTGTTTCGATTATGAATTTATGGGCAATCAGAAGGAAGATAATGCGTATTTGGAACAGAAAAGACTAAATAAAACTGATATTATATGATAATCGATTTCGATAAAATAAAAGAGGAAGTGATTATGAACTTCAAGGGTGGTGAAGGTGAACTTGATACCCGTAATTTTGTGGATGAGAATAATAAGATCATGCTCAGTAGTTTGAAACCTGGCGCTTCAAGCGGCTACCATGTACACGAGGCCAACTGCGAAATCGTGTATATAATAAGTGGTGAGGGTTATTTCAAATATGATGATATGACAGAGCGCATCAAAGCCGGACAAGTACATTATTGTCCCAAAGGTCATGGGCATTCAATGATAAACGATGGCAAAGAAGACCTTGTCTATTTTGCCATCGTTCCTGAGTTGAGATAATATATTTCTACTTATTTCTAGTGAGAGGCGATATACCATTCTGTGTTTGGTATATCGCTTTTTATACTACTGTTGGTACTTGGGTCGGATATGGTAACGCCAGAGAACGAATTGATCACGTTCGTACCACTGGTACTCGTATGGTAGAATATAGAGTAGTATTCGCTGGTATGTACGCTATAAGGTACCAGTTTAGCGAGCTCGGTCTCAAAACTGCTATACAAAGATGTGTTGCCGTTACAAAGGTGTTTGACGTAATCGCCCATGTCGAAATAAACAGTGGTCGTAAAACCATCCAACTTTTGTATATCATCGGTCGAGTCGCATTTGGCGCATTGACTGTTGATGTTCTTCATCACGGCAGCCATGTTTTCAGCTTCGTTGCAGTTGATGACAGCCAAGGTACCATAAGGGGCCTCATATGTAGAATAGAACTTATAGAATTGTGTACAGACGGCATTATAGTCGGGCGTTCCTACAAGATACTTCCAAACTGTCAGATACGGCATTCCATAAGCCATGATTTCACATGTCGACCCGATCAGGTAATTAGTGACGTCCCTCATCTGGTAGGCACTTTCCATGTTTGCCATATAACAGTCATCAAAGAGGATGTACTGCATCTTGATTCCGGCACCCTTGATACCATCCACCAACGTGGAAGTCTCAGCCCTGTAATCGTTTGAGTCTCCGCCATAAGAGCGGGTAAGATAAAACTTCCTGCCCCCTTGACTGCTGCCAAATTGCTTTGCACTAGTGTTTCCTTTTTCAAAATTACTCCATGCTGTTTTGCTGACCCATCCTATGGAATGGCATCCTATAATCATGGAATAACTCTTGCCCGGCGTTTCTGTCTTGACATCGTTGAATATGGATGTCAGACCTGATGATGTGGTAATGGCAGGACTGCTGTATTTTTTCAGCGTGTCGTTGACACATTTGCCATTCTCATATTTTATCTCTATGAGATAAGCCGTTGTGGAATTGGAATATGTAAAAATCACGAATTTATCATTCCCTAATCCACCATTGTTGACAATGGCTGTCTTGATATTGGATACATTTTCATCTATGTATGTTTTCAGACTGGCTGTCCAAGGCATATACATGAATATCGTGTGGTCTGCCGTGGTGACGGGCTCTGGATCATCGCTGTCATGGTTACATGAACTAATGACTGTTGCCAGTATGAATACTGACAACAGCAGTATGCAATATCTACCGACGGGTTTGATAATATGCGTCTTCATTACTTACAACTTTTTCTTCAGTTCATTGATCGACTCTTTCAGAGCTGCAATCTTCTCTTCCGAATCCGACTGTTTCTTCTTTTCGAGGGCAACGACCGCTTCTGGCGCATGTGCAACGAAGTTTTCATTGGATAGTTTTTTCTTGACCCCGATCAGGAACCCTTCAAGATGTTTCAGTTGAGCTTCCTGTTTTTCTATTTCTGCAGCGATATCTATCATATCACCAAGAGGTACTGAAAATTCGTCTGTGCCAACCATAAAAGATGAAGCGTCAGCCGCTTTCTCTGAAATCACATTGATAGCCTTGAGGTTCGCCATTTTGGTAATGACACTGTTGAATGCGGCATAATTGTTCTGCTGGAGCACCTGTAGTTCCAAAGCGTCTTTGGGCGAAATATTCTTCTGATTACGTACTGTTCGTATGTTGGATACAATCAGTTTTACATTTTCAATGTCAGATACGAGTTTTTCTTCATTTGATGTAGGAGCATCCAGCTTCAGACATTCACGCATGATAGACTCTCCGTCTTTGCGGTCGTATATATGTTGCCACAATTCTTCGGTGATGAATGGCATAAA
>NZ_CALMHT010000167.1 GCF_937863835.1 uncultured Prevotella sp. | reverse complement strand
GTAATTTCTAACTGGAAAGTGGACCAAGGTTTATCATTAAAAAGTAGTAGAGATGAATTTATGTCAAATATTATTCGCTTTTTTGGTGTGGAAGCAGTGTGGAAGCGACCGGTTTTGCCTCCACACCTTCCAAATATCTGCCAATCAGATGGATGCAAAGCTGTTTTTTCGTCAGTGGAGGGTGGAGGTAAAATGGGTGAACAGAATCTCGGTGACATGTTGGTCATCCAGCTATGGGAGAACGAGCAGGCATTCATGAACTGGTGGAACAGCGAGGAGTACCGTCCCTGGAAGGAAATGAGGGGCGAAGGTGCCGAAGTGACACTGAGCATTTCTCAGCAAAGACCTGACTAACAATTATCGGGGATGTTGTTCTAACATCCTCTTTACTTTGGGTCTGGTCACATTTCAAGGCTGTTTTCATTGAGCAGGAAATCGAAAATATTGAGAATCAAAATACCATGATCGTCCTGATATGTGGAAATCATACCACCAACTACAACAATCTTCTTGAAGTTGTCGTCAATATGAAGCAAGGAGTTGAATTCCTGTTGACGTTTTTCTTCGGTTGGAAGTTCCAATGCCGATTGTATATAATAGCGTTTAAAACCTCGGTTGCATACGAAATCCACTTCCAACTGGCGGCGCTGAGTCTTTGCGTCTTCGCCCTTGATATACTGTGTAACCGAGCCAACGTCAACAGTGTAGCCTCTCAGTCGAAGTTCGTTGTATATGACGTTTTCCATCAAGTGAGTGGGCTCCACCTGACGAAAGTTCAAAACAGAATTGCGAAGTCCCAAATCAGAAAAGTAATATTTGTGTGGAGTTCCTATGTATTTTCGGCCTTTGATGTCATACCTTGTGGCTTCCTCCATGAGGAAGAAATCCTTGAAGTAGCCAATATAACGGCTGATTGAATCAGACTTTAAATCCACATGCTTTTCACTCTTAAAGGTGTTTGAGAGTTTAGTTGGATTGGTGAGTGCACCTATATTCGAAGCAAGGATATTGAACAGGTCGTTCAATTCATCATTGTTCCGAATCTTGTTGCGCTGTATGATGTCGCGTATATAAGTTTCGCTTATAAGTTCCTTCAGCATGGCCGCCTTTCTGTCGTTTCCTTCAGTCAATACCACCTTGGGGAGACCACCGTAGCGGATGTAATCCTGCAAGCCTTGATATCTCTCACCTTTATAAACCGACATAAATTCTCGAAAAGAAAGGGGATTGATGTGTACTTGTGTTCCACGTCCACGAAACTCGGTAATAACATCTTTTGAGAGGAATTTTGCATTACTGCCTGTTACATATACATCGGCATTGTCGATGTGGAGAAATCCGTTGAGTACGTCAACGAAGTCTTCAAGCAACTGCACCTCGTCAAGAAGGATATAATACATATCACTATCGATAATTTTTTCTTTGACGTACGCATAAAACTTATCAGGACTACGGTATTCTTTATTCGAGAAGTCATCGAATGCCATTTCAATAATATGATCTTCCCTGATTCCTTCTGAAAGCAGCTGCTGTTTGAAAATCTTGAAAAGCAGATAAGACTTTCCCGATCTTCTCAATCCAGTTATAATCTTGACTAAACCATCATGTCTGCAGTCAAGTAACTCTTTAAGGTATCTGTCTCTTTCTATTTCCATAAACGGGGCATTTTATAAGTAATACACAATTTTACCCCGCTAAGTTAGTGTTTTATTTTCAATTGACAATGCCTAAGGGGATTTTTTTGTAATTATTCACGGTTTTGTCCCCGACAACCCAAACGCTCACCTTCAGTAATATTTGGTTTTTATGGTTCATTTGTAGGATGAACCTTAATTATTACCAATTTTACTGATTTATCATTTTTCTTCCGTTTACAACAAAGGTTTCCTTTTCCAAACCGTCAAAACAGACTACTGACTATTAGCATTTATAGTCAACTAATGAGACATTTACGACAAAAGAAATTAATAGCTATGTTTCCAAGGATATACGTTCAGCATAAATTAATAGAAAAATTCGTTTATAATCGAAATAAACTTATATTTGCGGAAAAATTCAGCTATGGATGAAAAATTCAATATTCAAAGAGTATACAATCTTTGGGGTAAAAACACTCCCGATGTGGGTTTCTTGCGTACAGATAATAGCATTCTGTCTATATGATTGTATTTTACCAAAATGTAGTCCGGAAGTTGCTGATACAGATGTAAACGTCATGAAGGACGAACAGATTGTGGTTAAAGCAAGAAAAGAAGGTATCCGGACAAATTCTCATTGATTGAATCTTATTTTATTTGGAATATAAAGACAATTTCGTTATTTTTGCAAAATATATCCCTAGCGTTATGAAACAAGAAATCAAAGTGGACAAAGAGTTGATAGCCTATTGCGGACTATATTGTGGCGCATGTGGCAAGTATATGAATGACAAATGCCCCGGTTGCCGTCAGAACGAGAAGGCAAAATGGTGCAAGATACGAACCTGCTGTGTGGATAACTGTTATCACACTTGTGCAGAATGCAAGATGAATCCGCATGAATGTAAGAAGTTCAACAACTTCTTCAGCAAACTCTTTGCACTGATCTTTAAGTCCGATCGCGAAGCCTGCCTCCGTCGAATCAATGAAATCGGTGAGGATGATTATGCTCAGGAAATGGCGGATAAGAAAATAATGACTATCAAGAAGTGATAACCAATACGATGGTATTGGAAAATAACTTTATAAAATATGTTACATCACAAAGGAACCCAAACAATTGATACAGAAAGGCTGACGCTCAGACCCTTTCGTTATACGGATAATGATGATATGCTGACTTATTGGGTCAGTGATCCTAATATCCAGTCACTCTATTCAGAGCCGACTTACAACACACGAGAAGAAGTTAAGGGGCTGTTGGATCAATATATAGCTTCATACGAAAAGCCGGATTACTATCGTTGGGCTGTTATCGAAAAAGAATCTAGCATCTGCATAGGGCAGATTGCCATCTTTCTCGTGGATAACAAAAACTTCTTTTGCGAAATAGAATATGCTTTAGGGAGCAAATTCCATCGTAAAGGTTATGCGTCAGAAGCTGTAAGGTCCATCCTGAAATTCTGCTTTGAGAAAGTGAATTTCCATAAAGTACAGGTATGTCATAAGGAAGGCAATATTGCTTCTCAGGGAGTGATTAGAAAATGCCATTTCATTTATGAAGGTACTTTGCGCGATTTCTTTTT
Organism: uncultured Prevotella sp.; assembly: GCF_937863835.1. Taxonomy (GTDB): domain Bacteria; phylum Bacteroidota; class Bacteroidia; order Bacteroidales; family Bacteroidaceae; genus Prevotella. The sequence goes on along the minus strand of NZ_CALMHT010000167.1, from coordinate 10,757 downwards.
TATGGATGGGAAATATGTCAGTCGTCTATACTATTCAATGTTGAAGGATGAATATGAGAAGTTGTACTGATATCATGAAGATAAAAATAATCATAGAGAATAATCCTTCCCCGTCAGACAAAGACCTTCTTTCAGAACATGGCTTTTCTGCTTGGATAGGATGTGGTGGAAAATGTTATATGATGGATGTCGGCGCTACGGGCAAATGGTCTGAGAATGCATTGAAGATAGGCGTGAATGTGGCAGATGTAGATTATCTTATTCTTTCGCACGGGCATATTGACCACACAGGAGGTCTTTCCTCCTTTCTTCGTCTGAATACGAAAGCCAAAGTGATCGCATCTTCCAAGATAAACAACTATAGCTATTTCTCATATAGACATATTGGAAAACCGCATGATTTGACACCCGACAAAGAGACCTTGTCGAAGTATCGTTCCCGAATATCATATATAGATAGTGATGATGTTATTACAGATAACATGAAACTTGTCTATAATTCTGTATCAAGATACGCAGTGCCTTACGGCAATCAGTTTCTGAAGGTTTGCGGTGTGGATCAGAAGGAACATCAATATATGGCCGACGATGAGATTTCGTTGGCACTAACCACAGAGAAAGGACTTGTCATCATTTCATCGTGTTCACATTGTGGCATACTGAATATTATCGAATCATGCTGTAAGTCGACGGGTATACATCAAGTGGCAGCATATATAGGGGGACTGCATTTGATTGATAATCAAGGAGCAGCAGGAGATGATATCAAAGGAATTGCTGATGTGATACGGTCGAAATATCCTGATATGAAGTTATATGCCGGTCATTGCACAGGGAGTAGTGCGATAGAAATACTCTCGTCGGAACTAGGAAACCAACTGGAAACTTTGTATAGCGGAAAGGAGATTGAAATATCCTCAGCCACTGGACAGATATTTTAAATACTTATATTATCTTTTCAAATAAATAGAAGATCCCTTTTCTCCATTCAGCAATTCCAACATTTTTATATCCCAGTTTTTCATACATCTTTAATGAAAACGGGTTTTCAGAGAATGCATCTAATCTAATCGAACTGATACCATTTTCTTTTAAGGAATGTTCTATTATCATCATTGCTTGATATCCGATCTTGTGATTTTGGTATTCAGGATGAATACATAATCTGTGAACTACTGCATAATTGTCGTCCTCAAAATTCCCATTGATGTATTGTTCATCCGTTTCCCTATTAATTACAACAGCACCAAGCAGTATATCGCCATTTGTTATTTTATAAAGTTGTTGTTTCTCTATGTCATTTTTTAATAAAAGGCTATCGGGATAAATCTCATCCCACTGATTAATGCCAATGCCATCCATTTTGTTGATAGCATCTTTGTACATTCTTACGATATTGTCCCAATCTCTTATTTCCGCTTTCTTTATTTCCATTGCACAACTTATTAATACATTTCCTATTGCAAAAATAAAAAATATAATATGATCAACCATAAGATTATTCGTTTTTTATATAAAACAATGTTTTAGTAAGCAATTATCTTTTATCATTCAAAATGATTTTGAGTGCCTTATTCCAGAGGCTTGGCAAAAGCGCTTTGTAGAATCTCTAACTGATTTTTGACAATTCAGGCAATCGTTTCAAGTCTGTTATTCTGATCATTTTACAGACTGGTCTTGAAAATTGTCGTTATAATGAATAACGTATATACTTTTATTATTAAGTAAATAATGAATATACAAGGTATTGATTTGAATAAAATGAGGGACCATTTTGTTTAAAGGTAACATTTTGTTGCTATTTATATTTTGCAATAAATATAATGTTTTTCTATATTTGCGACAGTTATTTCTTCATTTAGGAATATACACTTTTAAACAAAGCCGACCAAAAACAGAATTATGTGTTAATGCATAAATATAGATTATTAACTTAAACAAAAATTAATCATGAAAAAATGTTTGCTTCTATTAGCAATCTTGATGGCAATGTTGTCATCAGCAAAAGCCGACACAACGTTATGGTCGGGTTCGAAAAGTCCGGATTGGAATGGTTTTACAATCTCGGCATCCAAGTTTAGTGGCATTTCTACCGGAGATGTAATCCGTGTGGAATTCTCTGCCAGTAGTAATGCGGCACTGAAGATAGCGTCAAAGAACCCCTGGAATGAAATTTATTATTCTAATTCTATTTATGGTTCTAGCTCAACAGAAATTACTCTGTCTTCATCTAGTTGGATCTCAGCCTTGAAATCCAAAGGAATGGTAGTGCAAGGTCAGAATGTGACAGTTACAGCGGTCGTATTGGAAAGTTCAAGCAGCAGCTCTAGCAGTTCATCATCAACAACCTCTTCGTCTACGACAAGTTCCAGCAGAACAGTCACAAGTTTATGGTCAGGTTCTCAGAGTGCAGCATGGGATACATCATTCACAATAGCCGGTTCCAACTTTTCCAGTGCATCTGCAGGTGATTCATTACAGGTAACATATACGACAAGTGGAAGTAATGCTGGAATCAAGGTAGCATGCGCGAGTCCATGGACCGAACTCTTTCAACAGTATTCCAGTCTTTCATCTGGAAGTGTATATGTCAGTCTGACAGCCAGTCAGATTTCATCTTTGACTTCAAGTTATTTACTCATTCAGGGTCAGTCGCTTACAATAACGAATGTCGCCTTGATTACTCACAGTAGTAGTTCGAGTAGCAGTAGTAGTTCGAGCAGCAGTAGCAGTTCAAGTTCTACATCAGGGTTCTATACCTCTGGAACGAAACTGATGGATGCCAATGGAAATGAATTTGTAATGAGAGGCGTAAACTATTCTTACGCATGGCAACAAGGAAATGAAGGCACAGTGATACCAGCGGCAAAGAATCAGAAATGTAATACGATACGTATTCAGATATCCGACGGTACTCAATGGACCAAAACCACATCTTCAGAAATATCAACACTTATATCTCTATGCGAAGCAAATAAGTTGGTTTGTGTGTTGAACGTTCAAGATGAATTAGGTAAGAATGATATCGCTTCTCTCGAAAAGGCTGCAAACTATTGGATTTCTGTAAAAGACGCGATAATAGGACATGAGAGTACTGTCATTGTTAACATAGAAAATGAATGGGATGCTACATGGGAAAGTTCTACATGGGCTGAAGGATATGAAACGGTTATTCCGATGCTGCGTAATGCAGGTATCAAGAATACATTAATGGTGGACTGTGCTGGATATGGTCAATATGCAGATGCTATCTGGACAACAGGCTCATCTGTTCTTGCAGCCGATGCGTTGAGCAACACGATGTTCTCTATCCACATGTATGAGTATGCCAGTTATTCTGATCCGACAACACCTTCCGGCAGTAAAGTGAAGTCTTCCATCAATAGTGCCTTGGGGGTAGGTGCTCCTCTTGTAATAGGTGAATTCGCATATAAAGGTTCTAATGGATATGTTGATTATCAAACTATTATGGATTATTGCACAGAGAAAAATGTCGGTTATCTGGGATGGTCGTGGACAGGCAACAGCAGTGACATCTCATTTATGGATATGTTCTCTGGTTACGATGACAGTAATATGGAAACAAACGGTACTATTATTTTTAAAGGTACAAATGGCATACAGTCTACGTCAAAAGTATGTTCTGTATACAGCAACAGTTCGGCTAAGACTGTAACAAAGATCGGCAACATTTCATCAGATGATGATATCGATATGAGCAAGACTTATGATATTTATACTATAAATGGTCATAAGGTTCAGAATATGGATGAACATAATGTATATATTCTACGCCAGAATGGAAAGACAAAGAAAATAATTAAATAGTATATATTATATTATAACTAGACGAGGGCGTGTTAGATTTTCAGACACGCCCTCTTATAGTCTTACTCTACCAAAAAGTGCCTTATTAGTCATAAATAATACTAAATATCACATCAATACATAGCTACTAACAGGTGTTTGTGCAATTTTAGTTTTATCTTTGCCAATATAGCTAAACAAATGACAGTGTTCTAACCATTTTATACTATGGATATAAAAGTCAGGCTTATTATCGTGTTTTTTGTCATCATATTATCTATGTCTGTAAGGGCCCAGCAACAACAGTATTTTGATAATATAGATACAAAAGGATATACCGTTTTCTGTGCCTATAAGGATGATCATGGTATTATGTGGCTTGGTACGTCAAACGGACTTACTACTTATTCACAACTGACCAGTAAGCGCCCTTTCAGTTATTTGCGGAAAAATGAATTGTCTAACATCATAGTTGATATAGAACAGGATGAACTGGGTAGGTTGTGGCTGATGACACAAGCTAATAAATATATGGTGTACAATCCGTGTGATAACAGTCTGATTCCTGATGTGGAAAAGTATCTGAAGGATAATGGAATAAACGTGTTTTACGATTTCAGACTGAAGACAGATAGTAGAAGACGGTTATGGGTCCATAAGGATAACAGACTGTATATGCATGATTTTAGAACACATAAGACAATACTGTTTACTCTGCCCAAACAGGCTGGACGCATCATTGGTATTGAAACTAACAGCAAAGAAGTAATAGCTGTAACCGAAAACAGTATATATATGGTAGATATGGGGACACTTAAACTTCGGTTCTTTGCAAAAACGCCACAGAAGATACCCGACCAGTATCTTTACATGTATCATAATCAGCATGGCGACTTATGGTTGGGTACTTATGATCTGATGTTTCGTTATGATTTGGCTCAGCGAAAATGGCATCAATACGAGGATGAAAAATCAGATATCAGAAAATTCGAACCTTTACCTGGAGATCACCTCTATGTGGGAACAACGAATAGCGGTATCTATGTATATGACAAGAACGGACGACTGGAACGACACATCACACAGGCCGCCCCTAATACTTATGGACTTGCCAATAATCATATCAATTCGTTATATTACGATCATAAGCAACAGGCGTTGTGGATCTTTTACCATAAACACGACTTCTCTATATTCAGTGACCGTCAGCAGGAATTCCGAGAACGGTATGTCCTTTCAGCCAATAATCAATATAATACGAATGATGTGATCTGTTTCTGTGAAGGCAAAGGTGGTACTATATGGTTGGGTACCGAAGACAACGGTGTCTACCAGGTGAGCGCCAAAGGAAGTGATAGGGTGTTGGATAACAGATATTCAGGTAATGCCGCGACTTCGATATTAGTAGATAACAAAGGACGGTTATGGGCGGGTCTATATCGTAACGGACTGGTGTGCAGCGACGGTCACAAATATTTTCCACAGGCATCGCCTTATGGCATCATTGAGACCCCAGACGGTAAAATATTCACCACATTGAATGGTGCAGGAATATGGAAATTGGACCCTCAAACGGGTAAAACCATATTGATACCTACGGATAATCCATGGATTATGGACATCGTTTACTGCCATGGATATATATATGCCGCTTCACCAAAATACTTGTACATCATAGACACGAAGACGCTTAAAGTAAAAGCTTTGCCAGGTACAATATTCCGTCATTCCAATTTCGGGGCCGGAAACAAAATGCTTATTGTCGACAGGCGAGGGTGGATATGGCTTGTAAACTATAAGAACGGCAGTGCTGTGGATATCTATGATAGCCGCCAGAACCGTACGTTCAGCGTGGAGGGCTTAACTCAATATTCAATCAATTCAATTGTTGAAGACAAGCAAGGGAATGTCTGGTGTGCTACCGATCGTGGACTTGTGCGTGTCAAAGTGCTCAACGAGTGTCGGCCAGCATTTGATTATTATTGTTTTAATATGAGTACTGAGTCTGTGAATACATTTTATAACCTTCGTGCTATATTATGTATGAAAGATGGTCGATTGCTTATCGGAACGACAAGCGGATATAGAATGATAAATGCCACACATATAGAAAAATCATTGACAACGAATATGAAAGCTAATCCACTAACGTTGACTTCCATGCGTATAAATGATAATTTTATTTCTCCCGACATATCATATAATGGACGTCATATTATAGACAGCGATTTGCCTTTTGTAAAACAGGTCGACTTGAAATATAATGAGAACAACATAACGCTTGAGTACCGTCCGAAAGGACGCACAGATAATGTAGGTAATGCATATTATTATAAATTGGATGGACTGAACCGAGAATGGCTTCAGATCAACGATTACACCATTACACTATCAAATATACCTCCCGGTTCATACAGATTATTGATAATGGAACAGACGGCTGGTAACAAATACAGTCGCATTTTTGATGTTCTGCAAATATCAGTACGACCGCCATTTTGGAAATCAGGATGGGCATATATGCTCTATGCCGTATTGTTAGTTTTGATAACCGGCAGCACCATACTGTATTGGCGTAAACGTCAGGAATACAAATATCAGGTGCGTAAAATGAAGGACGAACAGGAACGCGAAGCTCGACTGAATGAAATCAAATTACGTTTTTTTACGAATATCAGTCATGACCTTCGTACACCTCTTTCCCTTATTATTACACCGATAGAGGAACTTTTGGAAACGATGAAGGACAAAGATGCCGTCAATATTCTGAAACTGGTGCATAAGAACGCCAAACGATTGATCTATCTTGTAAACCAGATACTTGACTTCCGTAAGTTGGAAGATTCGGATGTCAAATTGAATGCCGATTATGGTGATATAGTGGGTTTCGTTGGGAATTGTATATCATCGTTTGAACTGTATTCGTCTGAGAATAATATAATACTGACATTCCATAGTGATTTTAATCGATTGGAAATGCAGTTTGACAGGGATAAAATGAGTAAGGTCATATCTAATTTGTTGTCGAACGCATTCAAGTTTACGCCTCGCGAGGGTCATATAGATGTATTGTTGTCAAGGCAGATAACCGAACTGAGAATAGAGGTCGCTGACACAGGAGTGGGGATACCTGCTGATAAACGTATGCGCGTGTTTGAGAAATTCTATCAGGGTGACAATTTAATTATGAAGACGGCCAGCAGTGGGCTGGGGCTACACATAGTAAAAGAATATGTGGAACTGCACAAGGGGCATGTCGAGGCACTTGCCAATCATCCTCAAGGTACCATCATACGTATAGACATGCCGATTATGCAGCCCGCTGTTATACCTACTACGCAGGTAACGGAGGTGGACGATGAGGCTATTTCAGCCGACAACTTGGAAGACCATCACGATGTCACGATTCTTCTTGTTGAGGATAATACAGATATGCTTGGCTATTTGGGCAGATCGCTATCCAAAGAGTATAGTATATGTCAGGCCACAGATGGCAATATGGCTCTTGAGGTGCTTAAAAGTAATGATGTAAACATTATCGTGAGTGATGTGATGATGAACGGTATGGATGGACTTACGCTTTGTCACCATATCAAGGATAATATCAACACGTCGCATATCCCAGTGATATTGCTTACGGCAAAGGCTCTCGAAGAAGATGAACTGCATGGTTTGCAGATGGGGGCAGACGACTATATCACAAAACCATTCAACTTTAATATCTTACGTCATCGAATTAGAAGATTGATACAAAAAAATCAGAATGCTCATGAAAAATTTCTTCATGATATGGAGATAACTCCTTCTGAAATAACAGAAACAACATTAGATGAACAACTTATTCAAAAAGCCATAAAAATAGTGGAAGATCAGATGTCAAATGCTAATTTCTCTGTGGACATGCTGGCTGATGACTTAGGTATGCATCGTACAAACCTTTACAAGAAACTTACTTTCATAACAGGAAAGACCCCCGTACAATTTATTCGGATTATTCGTCTTAAACGAGCACGGCAATTATTAGAACAGACGCATGGATATGTATCACAGGTTGCTTATCAGGTAGGCTTCAATTCGCCGAAGAAATTTGCCAAGTACTTCAAGGAAGAGTTCGGCATGTATCCGAGTGAATTTTCCAAATATTCTCCAGATAAAGAAAAAAATGAATAGTACCATACTCATCTTGAATCTGATACTTTGTTATTACCTGTGGTACCGATTTGAATAAAAAGGGGGATCGTTTTGTTCAAACCCTTTGTTTTATAGGCTTTCAGTAGTATTTCATATCAAAATCTTCATTACTTTTGCATCGTTTTTCAGAGACTATTGACTGGATTACGATAATAAAGAAATGATAAATATAGATTTGATTATGACAAATTTTACTAGAAAGTTTTTGCTTTTGATCCTTTGCTTGATGATGGGCATTTGTGCAAAAGCTGGAATCACAGTAAGTGGTTCGAATGGGACTTACGTTTTAACAGTAAGTACAGGTACAACAGCCAGTGATTGGACTGGGCTTAGTTCTGATGTTAAAACTGCCACATCTATTACAATTGTAACAAGTGGTGGGTATGAACTCACAAGTACTGATGTGTCTGAATTTTGCGGCGACTGGAGTATTGCATCAGTTTTTACAAAGGTTACTACTTTGAATCTCGAAAATGCTGATGTCGCTACAGATAATGTGGAAGACACTAATACGAATGATTTGTGGAAATTGAAACGTTTGGTCACACTGAAGGAACTTACATTTCCGAAGAGTACTGTTTATATACCAGCTCAATGTCTGCAAGGTAACGGAAATGTAGAAGAAATAATCATTCCTAATAATACGGTTGCGGGTACGATGACATTGTGCTCTCAATGTTTCAGTCAGATGACGGCATTAAAGAAAGTTGTAATAGGTAGTGCTGCTGGAACATTCGTAAACCAGACATTTCAGGGCTCAACGGTTCTTCAATATGTCGAGTTCCAGCCTGGTGTTACAACAATAGGTGATGGAGCTTTTCAGGGTTGTACAGGTATCACAAGCATCATATTGCCTGAAAGTGTGACAAGTATCGGTCAACTTGCTTTTGAGTATACTAATATAGAATCTATCCGTCTACCTAATACGTTGAAAACTATTGGCAATTGCGCATTCGACCAATGTCACCAACTGAAATCAGTTACTATTCCAGCAAGTGTGGAGACCATTGAAACAGGCGCTTTTCAGCATAACTGGAATCTCACGGATGTTTATGTATTGGGTACGACTACAAAATGTGCTGCTGATGCATTTGCTCCTGAATCTACTTATAATGGCGTAGCAGCATCAGCTGATAGGAAAGGTACAACCGTAAACAGCTCTTGGTTTAAATATAATGGTACGGAATTCAAGGCCCCTGCTGTGTTACATTATCCTACGGCAGCTAAGAATTATTATGTAAACAAGGCTTTCACTGCATTCTCTCAATATACATTGACTGATGCAAATGGTGATATCTGGCCCAATCCAGATAATATAAGTTCTCTCGTAGATTATTTCGCACACCCTGATTATCTTTCTGAAGGTAATACCGAAAGGAAATACGATGGCACTTCCGGTTATAATCAGTCAGACTATTATGGTTGGAATAACTTTATGCTGATAACATCAACTGTAGAGCAGGATGTCTGGCCTGAAAAACGTATCACAGAAGACCGCTGGTACTCTATGGTGTTTCCATTTGCCATGACACAGGCACAAATCGAAGGTGCATTTGGTGCAGGAACAGAAGTGTGTGAATTTAGCAAAGTGGCTACATCAACAACTACTGAGAATGGAACTACTATAAATACGATCACATTGTATTTTTCTGATGATGTAACATCTACAGCGGCTCATCATCCATATATGATACATCCTTCAGTTAAGACTACTGCTACGACAACAGGTGGCGAACTGATTGGTAACACGATCGCTGGCGTGGACAAAACAGCTGCAATAGCTGCCGAAACTGGTGCTTCAATGGTAACTGTGACAAAAGACGGATATGATTTCATCGGAAGTTATGGCGTAACAGAAAGTACATTGATACCCAAATACAGTTATTATTTAGGTGGAGGTACAGGCACTGGATATGAAATCGGATTCTATCGTATGATGAATGATGATTCATCTCGCACTTGGGGCTACTGGACAAAATATACAGCGATAGTTGAACCACAGACCAAAAGTGACGCATCTGCTAAATATCTTCCAGTATGCTTTGGTACACAAGAAGATAATACGATAACAAGAATAGATGTCGTGGCAGGTGAAGTTGATGATAATACTACGGTTCGTACAGTGTATATTGACAAGGTGTTCAATATGCAAGGGCAAGTCGTACGTGAAGGCACATCAAGTCTTGATGGATTGGACAAAGGTATTTATATCGTGAATGGTAAAAAGTATGTTGTAAGATAATTAAAATCGAGGAGAAATATAATGAAAAGAATGTATACAAAGCCAACCATAGAAATAACATCAGTAGATGGCGAAAAAATTTTGAGTGGTTCGGGCGTTATTACACAACGTCAAGGTTCTATTGGAGCAGACAACAAAGTCTTTCAGAATGATTTTTGTGACGGTTGTGTGTCTGGAGTCATTGACGTGACGACAGATGGACCGAGTTCATCAGCTAAGCACAATAGTTTTTGGGATGAATAAATAGTAATAATAGAAATTGTAACAAAACTCGTAATTAATCAACTTAGGGATAAGATTGTTTTTCAGAATATACAGATTAGAGTTGAATAAATTAATTATTTGAAAGGGATGGATCGTGAGATTCATCCCCTTTTTTGGTGTTGACTATATGACGTAGGCTGTTAGTTGATGAATAGGGCACCTTGGTTGATTCTTTTTGGATTCTATAACATATTATTGTACATTTGTTGTCGATAAATAAATAATATTATTAGATAGATAAACAAAAAAGTTC
>NZ_CALMHT010000166.1 GCF_937863835.1 uncultured Prevotella sp. | reverse complement strand
AGCAGGTTTATCCCTTTAGTGGAAGCTAATTTCAATATGGCTGAGCTGGGACCGAGAAGTTCGGGAAAATCATTCGTATTCAAGGAACTGTCACCTTATTCCATGCTGGTAAGCGGTGGTCAGGGTACGGCGGCTTCGCTGTTTGTGAATAATGCTTCCGGACAGATAGGTGCTGTGGGGCAATGGGATGCCGTCTGCTTTGATGAATCAACCGATGAACTCTTTAAAGACAGGGAAGTGGTGCCGCTGATGAAGGATTATATGGAGTCAGGTTCTTTCTCCCGTGCCGGTAAATCAGGCGAGAAGTCCGCCAATGCATCTATCATACTGAATGGTAATATCAATCAACCGGTAGAGACGGTACTGCAGACCAGTCATCTGTTCAGTCCCTTCTCGGATAAGATCAACAGTGACACGGCATTCCTGGACCGTATTGGCTTCTTCCTGCCTGGATGGGAGGTGATGAAGTTCGCACCAAGCAACTTTACCAATCACTTCGGGTTCAGTACGGATTTCTTCAGCGAGTTTCTGCACAGTATGCGTAAATACAACTATGTGGATGCCCTGGACGAGTGGTTCTCACTGGGTTCGCAGTTGCGCCAGCGTGATACCAAACCTGTCCGTAAGACAGTGTCCGGACTGATCAAACTGATGCACCCAGACGGCAACTTCACCAAGGAGGATGTGGAGGTATATCTGAAATGGGCGATAGAAATGCGCCGTCGGGTGAAGGAACAGTTGAAGCGTATAGGAGGTATGGAATTCTGGGATACCAATTTCTCTTATATCGACAAGGAAACCCAGGAAGAGACTTATGTATCTGTGCCCGAAGAACGCGGCAGTAATCTCATAGAGGATGCACCGCTCCCTCCCGGTACCTGTTATACGGCTACGAGTGACGGTGATAAGGTATCACTTGTCAAGATCGAGGTAATCAATATGCCTGGTAATGGCAAACTGACCATCAGCGGTACTACATCGAGCGACGTGAAAGAAGATATCCGCAATACCTATAATTATATACGGGCGAATGAGAAGGCTATCCTGTCGCAGAATATGACGCTGATGCGTATGGATATTACGGTACAGGTGACGGCTCTGTTGGGTTCCACTCAACAGGCTGGTATCGGTTCGGCAGTTTTTGCCGCTATCGTCTCGTCTGTATTTGGACGGAACCTGAAGTCTGCCTTAGGGGTAATCGGAAATATTTCCATCGGTGGCGCCATCGAACGTGCCATCAATTTCTCCGACCGCGTATCCCTCCTGTCTGAGAATGGTGCCAAAACCGTATTGGTACCGATGGACAATCTACAGGAGACGGCAACGCTTCCGACAACAATACTGGGAAAGACCGATGTACCCTTCTATATGAATGCACAGATGCTGATTCAGAAAATATTATAATATCCGTCGCAGTTCCAAATCGTCAACAATTTGTTGACGATTTCCCTTTTGACTGGAATAAAGTTCTTAGGAGTATCGTTTTGATGTTATTTCGGTCTTAACCGTTTAACAATCTCTTTACCTACCTGTTTGCCGCCATTCTTCATTGCACAACTCATCAGTTCGTCTATTTCTCCACTATCTCCGCCTTTTCCATCCCATTCAATTGTAGTGATGACTTGATTTGTTTTTGTGTCAACAATTGACACTTTACCATAGGTTTCGCCATCATTTTTGTCGGTTTTATCGATAGTAACCAGACATCTGTAAGCGCAAGCGCTGTCATTATTGATTCGTATTTTGCATTTACCTTCAGCCAAAGTGCCGTTTAACGCACTCTTGAACGTTTGTCCGAGTTTAGGAACGGCTGTTCCTTCCCAATACGACTTCCAATCAGTGATGTTGGATTTCGAATCATTTAATGTGTAGGATATTAAGAAATCTTGATAAGCCATTTTATTGCCGTAAGTCATTTTTGAAAAATCGAAAGCTATGTTCAATGTAGTTTCATCTTTGATAACAGACAAACTATCATATTTTTCTTTCATTGCACTTGCATTGATAATTGATATCAAAGCAAAGATTATAATCAATAATTTTTTCATCATATAATATGTTTAACTAAATTATGGTATCGTTTTGTCAACTCTCTTTGAATTCGGTGTTCTACGATTCATCCTTAATAATTAATTCATACTACCACCTCCAGATTTTCAATTATTTTATCGAGAGATGCACGCAGTTCCTCTCCTGTTCTTTGCTCATGATAGGTGTCTTTTATATGAATTGAATTAGATATGCAAATATAGCAAAAAAAGGGGATTTACACAATAAAGACAAACATAAAATTGTAAAAATAGTCGATATCATTTGTTTTTGTTTTCCTTTTCTTTCGTATCTGAATATTATTTTCTACCTTTGCACCTTCAAAAAACTAATTGATGGAAAATCAAGAGAAATCATACTGTATCA
>NZ_CALMHT010000165.1 GCF_937863835.1 uncultured Prevotella sp. | reverse complement strand
GTTCAGACGTGTGCTCTTCCGATCTCGTCGCAGAACAGAAAGGGTTCGTCTCTACCGACAATCCCTCCACGCGTATCTCTTACAGCGGTGCCACCACCACCTTCACTTCGGGCGACGCCATCGGCGTGTATGCGCTGGATGATGCGGGCAACGCGGTGTCCTCTATCAGCAATCTGAAACTGACCTACAACGGTACCAACTGGGTAGACGACAGCGGCAACACTTACCTCACCTTCGTAGTGGGCGGCAGATACTTCGCCTATTATCCCTACAGCAGTATGGCACCGACCGTAACGACGGGGTCGACGATAACCACACCCGAAGCCTTCTTCGCCACTTACATATCGCAGTGGTCACCCACTACCACTCAGGGAGACCTGACTACCTTCGCCGGTTACGACCTGATGGTAGCCACGGCATCGGAGAGCGGCGGAGAGATCACCGCTACGCAGTTTAAGTTTACCTTCGCCCATACCATGGCGATGATAGAGTTGCAACTGCCGCAGGTTAAGACCACCAACTCTTACAACAGCAAGGTCTTTTATAAGTATACGTTTACCAGCCACACCCTGTATAACATAGCCAACGGCACCTACCGCATCCTCGTGCGTCCGTCTGCCAACACCACCATCAGCGGCGACCTCTACGACGGTATCTACCGGTCGGGCAATTTCTCCATCACCGATGCGGGAATCGATGCAGGCAACTATAAGATATACAAGGACAACGGTCAGGCTGCCGGCCTTACGACGAATACGGTTAATGTAACACAATAATAAAACGCTACGATTATGAAAAATAAAATATTGAATGCAGGAATGATATTATCGGCGACCCTGTTGATGTTGAGCGGTTGCGCCTCGGATGATACCGTGTCGGAGAATAACAATACGACACCTGCCCGTCTATCCATCAATGTTGTGGACGGCAGTTTCGCCTCTGCCGACAATGCAGGTGCTAAGACCCGTTCCACGGATACCGACTATGGCACCACGTTCACTAACGGCGATGCCATCGGCGTGTTCGCCGTCACCACTGCGGGTGCTTTCACGGTGACCAACGAGAAGTACACTTACAACGGCAGCAAATGGCTGAGCAGTGCCGGTGATGAGTACCTGCCCTATTCGGCCGATACCAAATATTTCGCTTACTATCCTTATGATGCTACTTTGGCGAGCACCAAATATACGGCGACAGGCATATCCGCCAGTACGTTTGCCGCCACCGATTTCTTTGCCGGTCTGATCAGCGGTTGGACCCCCTCTACCGACCAGAGCACGCACGACAAGTACACAGCCCAGGATCTGATGGTGTCGATGGCGACAGTAGATGGCAGTACGGGTTACACCTTTTCGATGGCCCACCAGATGGCCCTGATGGAGATGGATTTTGCCCAGATACTGCTCTGGAAGAGTACAGGTACGTCAACCGGTACTTCAGGTTACAAATACCGTTTCGAGAGCCATACTCCGTATGATATCAGCGGCAATGGCAAGTATCGTCTTTTGGTTAAGCCGTCGACAGCGAAAACGACGGTTACAGGTCGTATATACAGTGATGCGACTACCAACAGTGGTGCATGGTATATTCAGGAGACCTCTCCCGCAGCTTCTAATTATAAGGTTTATAAGTATAACAGCGAGGAACCGTCATTCTATACTTGCGTTCCAGCTGTAGGCAGCCTATATAATAGCGATGGAACATGTACCAATAAGATTGTGAGCGGCAAGACCCCTATCGGTGTGGTGGTGAGTATGAATGCAGATTATTGCGAGAGCGGTAAAGGGTTCGGTCATGGTTTGGTGATGGCGCTGGCTGAGGCCAGTACAAGCATGGCGTGGAAAACTTCAAATGATGAATCAAATCTTGCTAAGTGTCAGACATATCCTCAATGGTATCAAGATAAGAGTGGTTTGTCAAATGCCGCCACTGTTGTTATAAGTTCCACCTATCCTGCATTCCAGGCGGCAAATAGTTATAGCGTCACGCGTCCAAGCAGCGGTTGCAGCGCATGGTTTCTTGCCAGTGCTGGTCAGTGGTATGATGCTATTTTACAAGCATCATCAAAAAATAATCAGACTTTGACTATTGCTGGTTATACGATGAACGGTGGTACTGTAACAAATGTAGCTGGTGATGGTACAAAAGCAAGGAATTCTTTGAATCTATTGATGAGTCAATATTCAGGCTTAACCTACACTGCTTTGGCGCAGGGTATCGGGTACTGGACAGGTTCGGAGTATGATACCAGCAACGCTTGTATACTCAGTTTCAATTCGAATGGCAACCTGTACTTCGGCAGCAGCAGTAAGACTAACACGTACTATGTTAGGCCGTTTCTCGCTTTTTGATTATTTGTGTATTTGATTATTTTGTCTCACGTCTGTGACGTGAGACTCGAAACGGAAAAGGTAA
>NZ_CALMHT010000164.1 GCF_937863835.1 uncultured Prevotella sp. | reverse complement strand
AGGTGGACATCCTGCACAGCGGCGGCGGTGCGCTCGGTCAGCAGTACAAGGGCAAAGGCGTGATTGTGGGTGTGATAGATGTCGGTATCGAATACAACCATATCAACTTCAAGGATGCCAACGGCAAGTCGCGTGTGAAGATGGTGTACGATGCCATCCATGACAAGACCTATCTGGACCCCGATGACATCGCCGCCCTCACAACTGATGATGCTACGATGACCCACGGCACGCATGTAGCAGGAACGGCGGCAGGCAGCTACACGAAGAACGGCTATCAGGGCATGGCGCCCGAAGCGGACCTCGTATTGTGCGGGGCAGGACAAAATGGTCGTTTTCCTTCATACGCCGCACTTATCAATTCGGTGAAGAAAATATTTGATTACGCCAATTTGTTAGGCAAACCGGCTGTTGTCAATATGAGTTTGGGTGGCATTTCCGGTCCTCATGACGGAACAGACTATTTCAATCAGACGTTAGCATCGATGAAGTCTACCGGGCATATCATTTGCCTCTCTGCCAGTAATTCAGGTACAAATCAAATGTACATCCGACATCAGTCGACGGGTGCGGACTACACATCACAGTGGAAGACGTTTCTGGCAATAAAAACCGATAAGACAAACGCTACTGTTGATACATGGAGTAAGTCATCGGAAGCCTATTATATCAAGATGGCTGTAGTGGATACCATTACAGGCAATGTGCTGGCAGAGAAACTGTACGCACCTTCTGAAATGACGGAAACGACTAAAGACACTACGTATACCGACTCTACCTCTTTTGCCAAATATTTTAAAGGGAAAGTATGCATAACCAATAATCTGAATGCAAACAAGAGATACAACAGTCTGATTGACGTAGACGTGAAACCGACCATTGCCAATCCTACTTACCAGATGTCTATGGATGTCTATGCAAAGAAGGGCTCTGTCATCGAGGCTTGGGAATGTACGGGACTGACAAATATGAAATCATATCATCTTCCTGAGTATATTAATGGCTCTGACAGTTGTTCGGCGAATAGTATATGCTACAATGACAATAATATCTGTGTAGGCGCTTATGTGACGAGGCAGTCATTTTACAATCCTGTATTAAAGAAAAATTTGATATATAGGAATGCCGGCGAGACGGGTGACATGGCCGACTTCTCCAGCTATGGCATCAAGGACGACGGTACGGTACTGCCCGATATCGCAGCTCCAGGTGCTACCTTGATTTCATCATTCAACAGTTATGCCAGAGATGGGAATACATACTTAATCTGCGATTCTTTGATAGCGGATGACGGGCATGTCTATTATTGGGGAGCCATGGACGGCACATCCCAGGCTTGTCCTGTCGTGACGGGCATCATCGCCACGTGGCTGCAATGCAAACCGACGCTAACGGTGGATGAGATCAAGACCATCCTGGATGCCACCGCCGTAGACGACTATTATG
>NZ_CALMHT010000163.1 GCF_937863835.1 uncultured Prevotella sp. | reverse complement strand
TTGTAGAACCAGGGATCTTGTTTTCAAACTTTTTGTACTGTAACATAATTTCTTTTGTTTTTTTATTGTTAATACTCTTGTTGATTACTACGTGTTTCCGGAACACGGATGCAAAGGTAACGTTCCTAACGAGCTCATTTGCTGATTATCGAGCTTTTCTGAAGGTTTGTGCGGATTATTGCACGTTATTGTCTGTTATAGAAGTGTGAATACTTGTATATGTGAATTATTTTTCGTAATTTTGCACCATGGAACAATTCAGAATACAAGCCTACGGTCGCACCGAACTGGCACAGATTTACTGTCCCGAAATCAGTCCGAGTTCGGCCTTCAGAAAGTTAACGTCTTGGATAGACAGATACCCCAATCTCCGCAGTAGGTTGAACGAGCTGGGCGGCGGCAGTCGTGCCCGCACTTACACGCCTGCACAGGTGAGAGTGATCGTGGAGGCGTTGGGCGAACCTTGATGTGAGATAAAAAGCTGTGATCAGTCTTCCTGCCAGCGTGACATCGATAAGTGTGACAGTGCCGACTACAGTAAGCGCCACAGTTTCGATTGCGAAATCTACGTCCGTGAGGTGAATGACGCTTTTCTGAAAAAGATTTGGAAGTTTTCAATAAATACCGTAACTTTGCGGAAAAGAATGATACCGCGATATGAAAACAAGAAGATACCCGATAGGAATACAGTCGTTCGAGAAAATCAGAACGGGCGATTACGTCTATGTGGACAAGACCCGATATGTGTATGATATAGCCAATACGTACAGCTATGTATTTCTCAGTCGCCCGCGCCGTTTCGGCAAGTCGCTGCTCACCACCACGCTGGAGAGCTATTTCCTTGGACGTAAAGAACTGTTCAAGGGTTTGGCCATCGACTCGCTGGAGACGGAATGGAATACCTATCCCGTACTTCATTTCGACATGAGTTGGGCAAAACTGGGGACGATAGAAGACATCAGTTCCATGCTGGATGACCAACTTGACACTTACGAACGTAAGTATGGAATCCCGAAGAAATACAATGACTTTAATGTAAGATTGCAGATGCTAATCGCAGGCTGTGCAGAAAAATATAACACCCAATCCGTAGTTCTCATCGATGGATATGATTCGCAGATGCTCAATGTCATTGACGATCCGGACAAACTAGAGATGATACATAACTTTATGTTCAGTTTCTATGCTCCCCTAAAGTCTTGTGATCAATATCTACGCTTCGTATTCCTTACGGGTCTCACTAAATTTTCGCAAGGAAACATATTCGGCGGACTGAACAATCTGCTTGACATCAGCATGTCACCAAAGTATTCAACCGTCTGCGGTATATCTCAAAGTGAGATTGAAAGTCAGCTGATGGATGATGTGAAGGCATTGGCTGAAGAACAGAACGTAACGACAGAAGAGGCATTGATAAAATTAAATCAGCAATATGGTGGCTACCAATTCTCCGAAGAATCTGATGAATTACTGGAACCTTTCAGCCTTTTCAGTGCATTGAGTGACCTGGAGTTCAACAATTACTGGATAGAGACATATCTGCCATCTGTGCTTGCAGGGAAGATGAAGGAATTTCATACCCACCTGCCTATCATAGACCCGGCACAAACTTTTGCTGATGGTTTTTATCAACCGATGGAATGCATGACCTCCATACTCCCTATACTCTATCAGAGCGGCTATGTCACCATCAAGGATTACGACAGGGACACAGACCGCTATCTGTTGGGGATACCCAACAAGGAAGTGGCTTATGGACTGATGAATTCTCTGGTGCCATATTACGTATCACCTGACACACTGACCACATCCAACACGATGATAGATATGTACAGCGACCTGCGTCATGACAATATGGATTCGGCCCTCAACCGCCTGAAGGTGTTCATGGCAGCGCTGCCTTATGAGCTGGAGAACAAGACGGAGAAGCACTTCCAGACCATCATCTTTGTCATCTTCAAGATGATGACCAAGTATGTGGATGTGGAAATCAGTACTGCCACCGGCCGTATAGACATGGTGCTGAAAACGAATACCCATATCTATGTGATGGAATTCAAGCTCGACAAGAGCGCCGAGGAAGCCATCGCCCAGATAGACACCAAGGATTATCTCATATCCTATCAGCTGGACGACCGCAAGAAAGTGAAAGTGGGTATCAACTTCAGTTCAGAGACCCGCACCCTGGATAACTGGATCATTGTCTGACGGAGCGGAAGCGATGGAGACACATCCCATGACCTGTTCCATTTCTTTATGATTTCATCAGTTGCGATAACCAAAGAATTGCTATCGCTCCATGCCTCCATCATGTTCCTTTTGGGGTTAAAATGGGTCTGTTGACCATTTTTTGCCATGTATACCTTTTTGTATACCATTTTTTTTTGTCTTTTACAATTATCACCATGAAGCCGTTCGTCATCTCTGCCACGGGCATCGAAGAGACGAGCACAGACAGCGACACCGTCGCCCCGTACTACACGCTGCAGGGTATTCGTCTCTCAGCGCGTCCCACATCGCCGGGCGTGTATATCCGCCGAGGTAAGACGGTGGTGGTAAGATAATAGATAGTGATAAGAAATGAATGTGCAGAA
>NZ_CALMHT010000162.1 GCF_937863835.1 uncultured Prevotella sp. | reverse complement strand
AAACAAAAAAACCACCGTATGGCGAATGGCTCGTACGGTGGTGTGAGGATTATTTTGTCGGTCTTAGTATGCCTGTTTCAGTATCTGGAGTATTTCTTCCGGAGTCATCTGTTTATATCCGCCCATCAGTACGGTGGAATTGGCTATCAGCGGTAGCATATCTTCGGTGGCATTCAGGTCGCGCAGACGTGTCACCATACCACTTTCCTTGACAAACTGCTCAAGGGCATCGATACCTGCTTTCGCCATCTGTTCCTTTGTTCTGCCTTCATCACTGATATGCCATACCTCACGGGCAAAACGGACAAACTTATCGAGCCCGAACTGCGATACGTAACGGTAGTAGGGGATAGAGATCGCTGCCAGTCCCATACCGTGTGCACAGTCGGTATAAGCTCCCAACTGATGTTCGATCATGTGCACTTCCCAGTCCTGAGCCTTACCGAGTCCTGCCAGTGGATTCATAGCCAGTGAAGAACACCACATCAGATTGCTGCGCGCCTCGTAATCCTGCTGGTTCTCGACAGCGACACGTGTACTGTCGATGATAGAGCGAAGCAGTCCCTCGATGATGTAACTGGACGTGCCGTTGTCATCACCGGCAAAGTAGGCTTCCATCAGATGTGACATCATATCAAAGATACCGCTGAGCATCTGATATTTGGATACAGAAAAGGTGTATTCGGGATTGAGAATGGAAAAACGTGGATTGACATCAGCATTGAACACACGGCCCATCTTTATCTTAAGATCTTCATTGGTGATAACCGAACCGGCGTTCATTTCCGAACCGGTGCCTGCCATGGTGAGAATAGAAGCGACGGGTACCAGTTTGTTGTCTACCGGTTCAAAATTGGTATAGTAGCGCTGCCACGCATCACCTTCACAATAAGCTGACACAGAGATAGCCTTGGCGCAGTCGATGACGGAACCGCCACCTACTGCCAGGATCAGGTCCACATTGTTTTCCTTGACCAACCGGCATCCTTCCATCACCTTCTTATAAGTAGGGTTGGGCATAACACCGGAAAGTTCAACGACCGTCTTTCCCAGACTCTTGCAGATATCCATGACTTGGTCGTAAACACCTATTTTCTTGATAGCCCCTTTACCGTAGGCGAGCATAACGGTTTTACCATATTTGGCGAGTTCGGTCTTCAGACCTTCCATCGCTGTGCGACCAAAGTATATCTTGGTCGGATTCTCATACGTGAAATCTAATTTCATAATTTTCTCCTTTAATAATTAATACTATTTTCGGATGCAAAAGTATAACATATTCTGCATAAGGCATATAATCGGATTACGGATTAAAATACCAATTTTACGGTTTTGTATGTTCTACTATCTGATATAATGTGATACGAATCTGGTGACGCGTGCTGTATATTCCGCTTTATGGTCGTTGTATGAATGGGCGTGAACGGAACCTTTGCTTATATAGAGTTCCTTAGGTTGTGGCTTCGCTGCATATAGGGGGTGAACCATCCATGATGGTACGAAATCATCTTTATCTCCATGAATGAAAAGCATAGGTTGATGGCATTTCTTCACTTGACTGAGCGGAGACGCTTCGCCGAAAGTCCATCCGTATCGCAACTTACAGAGAAGACTGGTGGTGTACATCAGTGGAAAATCAGACAGACCAAACATCTGACCTACTTCATAATGGAATTCGTCCCATACACTTGTATAACCGCAGTCTTCGACAAAGCATCTGACATAAGCAGGGGTATTCTCGCCTGATATGCACATCGTGGTCGCAGCACCCATGGATATGCCATGTACGACTTGCCGGGATGTTCCGGTGGAATCGCGGAACATAGAGTCGGCAACCGCCATCCATCGCATCACATCGAGTCTGTCTTTCCATCCCATCTGTATATCGTTTCCGTCGCTTCTGCCATGCGCATGGAGGTCGGGCAACAGTACATTGTAACCCATCCGCTCATATATGTGCGCTATTGGGAACATTCTGATGTTGCAGTCTTTGTATCCATGTATGAGGATGGCCGTATTTCCGGTATGCCGCCAACCGTATATGAACGTGGCATGCTGTCTTTCACCATTCTTCATGATGATGAATGTATCGCGCAGTGCCTGGCATCGGTTCAGACTGTCTATCCATGGCTTCAATTCCGGATTCTCTTTGATGACACGTTCGTAAACTTTGTGTATTTTTGCTACACGGTCGTTGTCTGCATCAAGAGAAAAACTGAGCATATAAAAACTAAAGTAGACGATGACGGCAACGAGTACCGTCAATATAGATAAGATAGAAATTTTAATCCAATGTTTCATAATCCTGTAAAATAAACGATAAGATACCATACGACGGGTACAAGTAAGGCCGGTAAGAGATTCAGCGTCTTGCAGTCTTTAAGATTAAGTAACGACAGACCCGAACCGGTGATGAGCAGTCCACCTATGATGAGCAATTCTGCCATGAGTGAACTACTGATAGCCGTACTGGATATGGAGGCGATAAGATAAAACATGCCCTGCCATAAGAACAGTACAGGGGCAGCCAGTATCATGCCGAAACCGTAGGTGGATGCGAATACGGTAGAAGAGACCAAATCGAGGGTGGAGTTGGTATACAGAAACGTGTTGTCACCCTTAAGCGCACTGATGATCGGACCAAGCATAGACAACGGTCCGATGCAATAAAGCAGAATCGCCGTAGACAATCCCTCGGCGAGGTTCTTGCCGTTGCCTGCGTTGGAATGGTTATGGACGGCCTGCTTGAATCTGCCGTCAATATTGATCCATGTTCCTATGATTCCGCCTATCGCCAGTGAAACGATGAAGAGTACAGGGTATTTACTTTGCGAAAAATGGGAGATGGTGGCATTGAGACCGATGGCAAGACTTGCCAGTCCTAGTCCATTGTAGAGTACAGTTCGATATTTGTCCTTGATACCCTTGTGGAGAACTGTACCTGCTATCGTACCTGCTATGATACAACAGGTGTTTACAATCGTTCCTAACATATTTAGTGATCTAATTTGATGGCAAATATAGCGTTATTATTTGAATTTTCAGGTAATAATGGAATAAAAAACGGGCCTATATCAGAATTTTGCACTACCTTTGCAACTGATTTAAACTAGATAACCATGGTAGTTCCACAGAAAGTAAAGAGTTTTATGATGCCTATAACGATGACTTTGGGCGTGATTTTTGGAATCACAATACCAAAAGTGATATTATCGTTGAGTGTGATGCTGCCATATCTTGTAGCCGGAATGTTACTCGTGGCATATAGTAAGTTGCATTTCAAGAACATCCGCATTGTCCCGATGCATTTCGTACTGATTATCACTCAGATGTTGGGAGCCCTGATTATGTGGAAACTGTTTTCTTATTGGAATCCATTGTATGCGCAGCAGGCATTTATTTGCATATTCTGTCCGATAGCCACATCCTCACCTGTGGTGATAGGTATGTTAGGTGGTAATCTAACTTGTGTAGTAGCTTATATATTATTCTTCTATATAGGAGCCTCTTTTCTTATTCCGGGTATTTTACCTATCGTGACGGGCAATGATACGATTCCTTTCCTGCCAATGTCTCTTATCATCGCAAAACAGGTGATGCCGATGATTCTTTTGCCACTGCTTATAACGATGGCGATGAAATTAAGATTCCGCAGAGGAATACACTTCCTAAGAGAAAATCAGAGCCTGGCATTCTATTTATGGAGTATTTGTCTTACCTTGGTAATAGGTAAAGCCACTATCTATGTCATGGCTGAACCTGCGAACAGGATACCTACAGAACTGATGCTTGCCGCCATATCCTTATTTACTTGTCTGTTGCAGTTCGGGGTGGGGCATCTCATCGGTGTCCATTATCACGAGAATGTGGTAGGGACTCAGAGTCTGGGACAGAAAAACACAGCGATGGGACTGTGGATGACTTTTGCCTATTTCAATCCGTTGGTTTCGGTAGGAATGGCTGCTTATAGTATTTTCCAGAATAGTATTAATTCGTTGCAGATTTATCTGTATGC
>NZ_CALMHT010000161.1 GCF_937863835.1 uncultured Prevotella sp. | reverse complement strand
AGAGGTGAAAGAGATAAAGGGTACTCAGCATCTATGCCTATACTACGTGAGCGGTACGGAGATTGACGAGGAGTCCTTGAAGTCTTACATATCTGAGACACTTACTGAGTATATGGTACCTGAAGTCTTTGTTCGTCTGGATATCATGCCGATGACACCTAACGGAAAGATTGACAGGAAGGCATTAGTGGCTCCATCATTTGTTGTTGTTACTGAAAATGTCAGTCCTGCAACTGTCAAAGAAGAGACGTTGTATGAATTGGCAAAGCAAGTATTGAAGACAGATGACTTTGGCGTGACTGACGATTTGACGAAATTAGGTATGACGTCTTTACTGGCTATCCGTTTCGCTATGATGGCAAATAGCAGTGGTATCAAAATAAAGGTCAATGACCTTTTGACACAGCGCACCATTCGCAAAGTGCTTACTGGCGTGACTACGATGGCTTGCTGGATTAACGGCTACAAGACGGACTGTCCTATAGTAGTTGTTGTCTGTGGTGAGACCTCTTATAAGAGTCTTTCTCCATATATAGAAGCCCTTTGCGAAAAATTCTCAGTACTTGTCTTTGAACCGATAACGGAGCACTATGAAATGCTATTCAGTGAAACCGATGTCGATGAGGTAATTGAGATGTACACTGCATTGATAGATTTCCTGGTTAGGCCGCAGGACAAAGTCTCCGTATTTACAGGACACTGTTATGGAGGCGAGATTGCCTACAAACTCGCAGAAAGATGGACCAAGGACCATCCTGGGGATAAACCATTGCTTGCGATGCTGGATGTGTTCTGGAGGATAAAGGAAGTACAAGAATTGGAGCCGCTCGTCCGTTCTTTAGTTTCAGAGCAAGTGATTAATAAATTATCAGAACAATTTGAATATGAGTTTAAACTCAATCGTATGTATCGTAAACTGGGAGGCGTTGGAACCCCAGCTGTATTCGATTGCAAAAAGATGCTGTTCCGCGCAATGGTTCCTGAGCCGGAATCTGATGAATTAGATAAGTTTAAAGACGATTTCGGTGATGATTTTGAACAGATTAAACAGCTTTTGGCAGGAACGACTTCGGGCAGAAAGTGGGACAATGCTGCGTTTTGGACTAAATATTATCCTGATATTGAAATACACGAGGTACAGGCCGACCACATGACGATGCTGACGAATGAATTCGTAAATGGTTATGTAAAGAGGATATCAGAATTTCTCACTAATAAAAAATGAAACAGATGATAGATTTAAAGGGAATACATAAGACCTATCCAGGTGAGCAGCCGCTCCATGTACTCAAAGGGGTCAACCTCCATATAGATGAGGGCGAACTTGTGAGTATCATGGGAGCGTCGGGCTCCGGTAAGTCCACATTACTCAACATCATGGGTATACTTGATGACTATGACGAAGGTGAATACCGCTTAGCCGGTAATCTGATCAAAAATCTGAGCGAGCGTCAGGAATGTGACTATCGCAATCAGCTGATAGGTTTCATCTTCCAGTCATTCAATCTCATCAACTTCAAGAATGCGATGGAGAATGTGGCTATGCCGCTCTATTACCGTGGCGTAGGCAGGAAGGAACGCAACCAACTGGCCATGGAATACCTGGAAAAGGTGGGTCTGGCGCAGCATTGGCAGCATCTGCCCATGCAGATGTCTGGTGGTCAGCGACAGCGGGTGGCTATCGCACGCGCCCTTATCTCCAAACCGAAAATCCTGTTGGCGGATGAGCCTACCGGAGCCCTTGACTCTAAGACGACACAGGAGGTAATGGACATGCTCAAAGCCGTGAATCGTGAAAATGGCCAGACCGTGATTATCGTAACGCATGAGCAGGATATTGCTGACCAGACTGACCGGAAAATATTCTTTAAAGATGGGCTTATCTATAAAGATGAACGAAATGACATCAAGGTATGAGGGATCTATTGACTGAAGTATTTGCAGCCATGCGTTACAACAAGATGCGCATAGGACTGACGGGATTCTCTATAGGATGGGGTATTTTCCTTCTTATCGTCATGATAGGTTCAGGCAATGGTGTGCTGCGAGGTATTACCAACGGATTCGTTTCCAGTACGGATAATATTATCAATGTGAACACCGATACGACAACGCTTGCTTACCATGGACTGCAAAAAGGCCGTGGAATCCAACTTACAGATGATGACTGCCGATATATCCAGTCGAGGTTCTCTGCTTCAATAAAGAAACTGATACCTCAGCTTGATACGACTGTTACAGTCTGTTGCGCAGCGGAACATGTCACCACAACGATGAACGGCTATTATCCGAATTATCTGATTGTGAAAAACCAGAAGCTTGCTATGGGGCGTGACATCAATCAGGCTGATATCATCAACAACCGTAAGGTCTGTGTCATCTCACAGACAATGGCAACCCGTTTGTTTCATCAGGCAAATCCAGTGGGGCAGCGTGTCAGTGTGTATGATATTTCCTTTGTTGTCGTTGGCGTGGTCAAACCCAATCTGGAGACAGATGACCGTAAAACGATTGTTGCTCCGTTTACAACGGTTCGCAATCTGTATTTCCGTGATCATCACATCACGACTCTGAACATGGTGATGACAGGTCTAGATACAGAAGAGGCAAACAATGAGTTTGTGAATAAATTCCGTAGCATGTTTTCGATGAGAAAGAATGTCTCTAGTAAGGATGTGAAGGCAATTGCTATTACGAATGATTTTGAATACTATCTTGAAATAATTGGTATACTGAAGGCTATCCAGTTCTTTGTCTGGATTGTAGGTCTGGCTACTCTTGTGGCTGGAGTTGTGGGCATTTCCAATATCATGTTGATTACCGTCAAAGAACGGATGCGTGAATTGGGGGTCAGGAAGGCTATGGGGGCATCTTCGTTTTCCATTATCCGTTTGGTGCTATTGGAAGCCGTATTCATTACTGTCATATTCGGTTATGTGGGAATGCTGCTGGGTATAGGTCTTACGCAGCTTGCCGATAGCCTGACTGACGCGAACAGTACGATTTTCTGTCATCCGACAGTCAGCTTCTCTACGGTCATGATAGCCAATGGCGTACTTCTCATCTCCGGTATTATTGCCGGCTACGTACCTGCAAAGCGGGCGGTGACGGCCAAACTTGTAGATGCGTTGGCAGGTGTGGGATAGTAAACAGAAAAATATAAACGAAAAATTCTGAAATATGAAGATAGAACTGTTTGATAAAGATTTATGGCAGGAGGTACTCTTTACTGTCACAGCGCAGAAATGGCGTAGCCTGATGACTATGTTTGGCGTGTTTTGGGGCATCTTCATGCTTGTCATACTTGTAGGATGCGGATTTGGTATGAAAAACGGAATTCTGGGGAAACTTCTTCAACTGTCCGTTAACTCCGTATTCATAGGTGCGAGACCGACTAACATACCCTATAATGGGTTGGATCGTGACCGCGTATGGCATCTGCAACAGGTAGATGTCCAAGCTATCACAAACTATGCCGGTGATAAGTTGAAATCCATCTCGTGCATTAACACGGATGAAGAGAAAGAGATATCAAATGGCCATAAAAGTGGAGCCTATCTGGTTGGTGGTATTATGCCGGAATACATGGACGTTATTCCGCAGAAGGTACTTAGCGGGAGATATTTTGATGAAGTGGATATCAAAGAATCCAGAAAGGTATGTATGATAGGGCAGCAGGTAGCCAAAGAGTTGTTCGGCTCAGACAATCCCTGCGGTAAGCAGATCAAATTGTCTGACATGAATCTTAAAGTAGTGGGTGTTTTAAAACAAACTAATAATCAGATAGGTGTTGGCTTGCCGCCCACGACAAGTGTACTTCTTCCTATTACTACCGAGGAGAATGTTTTCAACCGGAAAGATGATTATTCGATGTTAGTCGTTACTTTTAAGGATGAATATCCGATACACGATTATGCAGAGGGAATAAAAAGTATGGTAAAGAAAAACCACACGATTAATCCGAATGATAAAGATGCCGTATTTACTCTTATTCTTAGCGATGCTGTTAAGCAATTTTCGAGTATGCAGATTGGTCTAACATTACTGTTATGGATTATCGGTATAGGTACACTTCTTGCAGGATTGATAGGCATAGCCAATATCATGTTTGTCATGGTGAACGAGCGTACGCAGGAAATAGGTGTCCGTCGTGCACTGGGTGCCCATCCTGAGGTGATTATACGACAGATTATGATGGAAGGACTGGTGCTTACGGGGGTTGCCGGTATAGCAGGCATTGTTGCGGGCGTTTGGTTTCTTGCCGGTCTCAACTCCCTGCTCACCGGTCAGGGTGATTCTGTGTCTCTCATAGAAAATCCCATGATTCCGCTTCTACCTGCACTGACATCCTTGTGTATTATCGTCCTAGGCGGTCTGATGGCAGGATATTTTCCGGCGCGCAGGGCTATGAGGATCAAAGCGATAGAAGCACTTAGAGAGGAATAATTCTATAATATTGATAAAATAAAAACAAAAATATATGAAAAAGGTAATTAAAACAATCGGATGGTGTCTCGTGGCGGTTTTCGTCGTTTACACCTTTTATTTTCTTTGGAAACAGTCACAACCTGAACCAGAAATGTATGAACTGATAAAGCCTGCCGCACGCGACATAGACCGCAGTTGTGTGGCTACCGGGGTCATAGAACCTCGTCTGCAGGTGAATGTGAAGCCTCGTATCACAGGTATCCTTTCAGCCTTGCTGGTCAAGGAAGGACAGCACGTCAGTGCCGGACAGGTGATAGCTCAGGTACAGATTATACCGGATATGAATGCACTCAACGATGCTCAGAGTGCCGTGCAGACCGCACAGCTCCAACTGGATGAAACGTGTAAGGAGACCAACCGTGTGATCTCGCTCTTTAAGAAAGGCGTAGTTTCTAAAGAGGAATATGAACAGGCTGCCAACAAACTCAGTCTGGCACGTGAAGCGCTCACTAAATCCAAATCTCTGTTGGAAGTAGTTCTGAAAGGCAGCAGCAGCCGTTCCGGTAATGTCAATACGACCATGGTCACATCTACTATGAGCGGAACCGTTATCAGTCTGCCTCTGAAGGTGGGTGCCTCTGTAGTCAGCACTAACCCATATACAGAGGGTACTACGATAGCTACCATCGCAGATATGCACAGCTTGCAGTTCACCGGTAAGATAGATGAGACTGAAGTGGAGCGACTGCACCCAGGTATGCCGATGACTATTACGGTAGGTGCCATGCAGGATAAAAAACTGTCTGGAGTGGTGAATCAGATAGCGACTATGGGTAATAAGGAAAACGGTACGATTATGTTCCAGATTAAGGGAACCGTGAATGGCCTTGACGCATCAGATGTGTCTAAAGCGGGTTATAGTGCCAATGCCAGTATTGTAACGGATCACCGTTCTGGTGTCATTTCTGTACAGGAGGCTGCCATAGAGTATGATGGTGACAAGACGTATGTATGGAAACTTACCTCTAAACCTGAAGATGTGAAAGCACAGACTTTTGTGCGTGTGCCTGTCGTTACGGGACTCAGTGATGGTATCTATATAGAGATAGTCAAGGGCGTATCCAAAGGCGATATACTCAGAGGAAATAAGAAAAACTAAAAGGTAATCTATGAAATATTCTATTTTATATATAGTCGCGGTTCTTTCCGTACTTCCGTGCGACATGAATGCACAGAAGAAATGGACACTGGATGAATGTGTAGGTTATGCCATTAGCCATAATAATGATATCCGTCACCGAGTTGTGGAGCAGAAGGTACGTGAGAATACGCTGGACAACAGCAACAATGCACGCCTGCCGGAAGTCAATGCCACCATCGATCAGAAATTCAGCTTCGGTACGAATATCAGTACAGGAGTGAGGGTATCTGCAGACCTGTCTTACTCGGCACTCGCACTGAATGCCTCCATGCCATTGTTTACAGGATTCAGAATTCCCAATCAGATCAAGGCAGACAAGTTCTCGCTGATGTCGGCTGTAGAAAACCTGAATGCTGCCAAACAGGACATCCGTCTGCAGATTGCGGCATCTTATCTGCAGGCTCTGTATTACAAGGGCCAGGTACGTATTGCCGAACGAAAGGTGGATGTGAGCAAGCAATTTGTGGATAAAGCTGCCGATCTGTTTAATTCAGGAAAACGGCCGAAGAGTGAACTGGCAGAAGCGGAAGCTACGCTAAGCAGTGATCAGTATGCGCTGACTGATGCCAGAAGTAATGCGAAACTCGCATGTATCACATTGGCACAGATGCTGAATCTGACGGATGTGGAAAGTTTTGAGATAGAAGATCCTGATACCACATCAGCCTTTGCACCTTTGGATGAGCCTCAGGTGCTGTTCAATGACATCGTGGAGAATTATCCCACAATTCTCTCTTCCAAGTACAACATTGAAAGTGCCCGTTACGGCATAGAGGTGGCAAGAAGTGCGTATTGGCCTGAATTGTCGTTGATAGGCAATATCAGTGACTATTATTATAATACATTCCATCAGACAGTTCCAAGTTTTGGCTCCCAATTGAAAGACAATGATAATTATGTCATCGGACTTTCGCTAAAAGTTCCCATCTTTAATGGCTTTAAAACCCGCAATTCTATCCGGAAGGCAAAACTGGCTTACGAAGACGCTCAAGTCACACTGGATGATTCGCGTCTGAAACTACAGAAGGAAATACAGCAGGCTTACTATAATGCCATTACTGCCCGCGACAAGTTTGAGGCTGCCAATAAGGCGGAAACTTCCAATTCGCTTTCTTATTCTTATGAGAACGAGAAGTACGATTCGGGTCGCTCCACGGTCTATGATTTGAATCAAAGCCGACAGAAATGGTTTACTGCACAGGAAGATGCACTCCGTTCCAGATACGAGTATCTTATTAGAATGAAGATTCTCGACTTTTATAAGAATGTAAATAAATAGATTGCTATATGCAAGAAGCTGTCAGTTTTATTAAATTATTTGAAAACCGCATCAGGGAAGGATGGAATGATCCTTCCATTGGTGATTATGGGGGCAAGACATATACTTATGGTGAAATTGCAAAGCTCATATCGCAATTGCACTTGGTCTATTCCCAGGCAGGCGTATGTAGAGGTGACAGGGTTGCTCTGTGTGGAAGCAATAGTTCAAGATGGGGTATCGCATTTGTGGCTGCCCTTACTTATGGTGCCGTTCCGGTACCCATACTTCCTGATTTCCAATCAGATCAGATTCATAATATCGTCAACCATTGCGATACGGAATTGCTGTTCGCTACTCAGAGTATTTATGAGCGTCTCCATCAGAAAGAAATGCCACATGTGAAAGCTTTCTTGTATTTAGAGGATTACACATTGGCATATTCAGAATCGGCTGATATACAGTCAGCAATGGACGACTTAGATAGACTCTATACTGAAAGATACCCGAATGGGATTACCCCATCGGACGTGAAATACAAAGCAGAAGACTCTGAAGATGACCTGGCAATGCTCAATTATACGAGTGGTACCTCAGGTTTTTCGAAAGGTGTCATGATACCATACCGTGCTCTTTATAATAACTATGTCTTCGCATCATCAGTTTTCCCGAGAGGCAATATGCTTTCACTTCTCCCGATGGCGCACATGTATGGGTTGATGTTTGAATTCATATTTCCGCTTATTGCTGGCTATCGCCTTACCTTATTGACTAAAATGCCTTCGCCCGTTATTCTTAAAAAGGCATTGCTTAAAGTACGCCCTTCTATCATGTTCGCAGTTCCGCTCATTGTGGAAAAAATAGTAAAAAAGCAGATATTGCCCAAGCTGTCAGGCAAGAAGGTGATGAAATACGTCAAGTGGCCTGTTATAGGCTATTTCCTCAGCTGTATCATCCGCAAACAGGTGATGAAAGCATTCGGCGGAAAGGTGACGGAAGTGATTGTGGGTGGCGCTGCAATCAACAGTTCCATTGATGAGTTCCTGTATGATATCGGATTCCCTCTCGCCAATGGCTATGGAGCTACAGAGTGTGCACCGCTTATTTCTTACGAAAGATGGAACAAACGAGTGAAAGGCTCCTGCGGTAAGGCAATCATGAATATGAAGATTAAAATCAACAGTACTGATCCTCAGCATGTCCCGGGCGAGATATTGGTGTCTGGTCTCAATGTCATGTTAGGATATTACAAGGACGAAAAAGCAACAGAGGAGACTATTGATTCCGAAGGATGGTATCATACTGGCGATCTGGGACTGCTTGACAAGAAAGGAAATCTGTTTATCAAGGGAAGAATCAAGAACATGTTACTCGGTCCCAGCGGACAAAATATATATCCTGAGGAGATAGAAGACCAGATTAATTCCATGCTGATGGTGAGCGAAAGCGTGGTAGTGCAGCGTCAAGGGAAACTGGTCGCCTTGGTATATCCTGATTATGAGGATGCACACTCCTTGGGACTGACAGATGAGCATGTAGCCAATATCATGGAACTTAATCGTGTGGACATCAATGAGATGATTCCTGCTTATGAGCGGATAACGTCTTTCGAGATAGTTAAGCAGGAATTTGAGAAGACTCCAAAGAAAAGTATCAAGAGATTTCTATATAAATAATCAAGAAATAACAAATAAAATAATGGAAACAAAAATTTCAAATGTAGACGGCAAGGTCGTCGTTAAAATCATTGGCCGTCTGGACACAACAGTAGCCATCGATTTCAGTAAGGAAGTGGCACCTTATTATTCCCAGAAGAATGTGATTATGCAGTTTGACTGCTCAGAAATGGATTATATTGCTTCTTCTGGGCTGAGAGTATTCCTGTCCACGTTCAAGTCGCTCACTGCCAATGGCGGAAGTCTGGAAGTATTGAATCTGCAGCCTCAGGTAATGACGGTATTCAAGATGACTGGATTTTCTACCTTCCTAAACATCAAAGAGTCATAGACAGGTATAGTATAAGAGACTCGTTACCGCTCCGTAGCAAAAAACGGAGCGGCATATTTTGCAACGCCAGTGTCCATTTAAAACGAATAATATTTAGTGTAACACATTATAAATCAAACATTTATGATGAAAATGAAAATGCTTGGAAATGTAAGAGTTTACATAGATAGTTATATCAGAGAGATGAATGCTACAGAACTGAGAAATGCAATTTTATGTCTACCTGCATGGAGAAGAGAAATTGCTTTGAATTTCAAATTTGACATAGACCGTCAACTTTGTACCAAATCTTACCTATTGCTTGCAAAAGGGCTGAAAGAAGATTTTGGTATCAGTGAGCAACCTAAGTTCGCTTATCAAAAACAAGGAAAACCTTATCTGAAAGATGCATCTAATATATATTTTAATATGAGTCATTGTAAAAATGGAATATTATGCGTCATCGGCAATGAACCTTTGGGATGTGACATAGAGTGTATCCCCGAACATTTAGACATGGGTGTGGCGGAATATTGTTTTAATCAACAAGAGTTGAATTCGATGCTCGCATCACCCAAACCATGTGTCGAATTTACAAAAATTTGGACAAGAAAGGAAGCGGCTTTAAAATTTTTTGGGTGTGGATTGATCGATGATATGAAGAATCTGTTTTCTTCTGACTTATTGAATAAAACAGTTCTCTATACGGAGGTAAATGAACTGCGTGGTTATGTTTATACTGTTTGTAAAGGTCGTGTCAAGTCAAATACGCCCACTTGAATCATTGATAATCAAAAACAAAGGACAGAGACCTGCTTCACAGTCTTATTTAGGGTATATCACTAAATATTTATACCTATTTGTTATTCTGATAATTATATTATTATACCTTTTGCCTTTGTATCTGATTATAGATATAATCCTATTTATGATTAGGATAATATTTATTCTTTGTAGTTTTACTAGAGGAATAGACATTGAGAGAGACGAGGTTTGTCCGTGTTGGTAAGAAGAACTTTATTTGCATTTTCTTTTTCAAATTGTTTGCGAAACTCATCTATAATACAAAATAATTCTGTAACTTTGTCCTTAGTAATCATATTGATTATCATTGTAATGTATTTAAATCAACATGAAGAGCGAACCTATGCAATTATTACGGAAAGTAAGGCATGTATTAGCCATCTGCCTCTTTAC
>NZ_CALMHT010000160.1 GCF_937863835.1 uncultured Prevotella sp. | reverse complement strand
CAATGCATTCAAAGGTAACACGAGTTATGCCTTAGAATACTAAGAGGTCCTGAACAGTTACAAAAACACATAATAGCCTGCCCATCAACACCGCTATTATACATATTCCAATATCTTGCCATCATATCGTATGCGATCATTGCTTCGGCATATAATGATTTTGCTATTTCAATCATATTTAGGACATTTTCGTTATTTTCAATAGTACCATTCAATTTCAGATATTCATCCACTTTTAAAAAGCATATCATAAAATGCTTATATTCTTCTTTCATTTTGCTATATGAGAACTTTCTACGCTCGTCTGTTTGATTAGCTTTTTCTTTGTCAATTAAATAAACATCCTCATAAAATGTTGAGTGTTTGCTTATTATATTTTTAGATGAGACTGAATTAATCATTTGAGAGTAATTGTATGACAGCATAAATCCCACATCTTCCATAATTTCTGCAAACATATCGTCTTTTGTTTGTGCAACTTGAAGGCAGTCCCACTCATTTTCTACAATACACCCCAAAAGAACCCATACCCTATTTTCACCAAATTGAATCTTGCTAATTTTTGTTGCCATATCTTCATACTTTTCCTCCTTGTCAAAACATAATGCTATTTCAAAATATTGCTTTAACTCTGAGAAACGCTTTATTTTAACATCAGCGTACCTGTCTTTTATTACCATTTTGTGCTACTTCCTTTTTAGACATTCATCATTAAATCTATCTCTAAATTCTTCAAGGACATCCTCAAATCTAGGTAGACCTTCAGTTTTCATTTTTTTAGAAAATGTAATTGCATTATCTGTAGCAAGCGCTGACCAGAAATACTGTACCATCTTTTCTTGTTGTGGTCAAGCTTTTTTGTAATACAAAATGTCAAACATATTTGTTTTTCAACATCTTATATATACATTTTTCTCTCGCCTGGATAGGCTCTTATAAGTACCAAATAGTAACTACATATTCAGTCGTTCTAATTTCTACAATGGCTATGGGAATTGTATATAACGACGTTGTACACATTTAAATATTCATAGCAATTTTATTCCAACATTTTAAGTAATGCAACACTTTCATAAATTACCAATTAATTATCTCCCTAACTGCAAATGGTAAAATCATTAGTTTCTTTTTTGTTGGACGAGCTTCTATTAATCTTAAACTATAGCGTCGTTCCCAATCATCATATTTAATTGAGGTATCTGAAAAACAACTATTTCTACAAATACCTTTATCTTCATATTCTCTATACGACCAGCATAGCGACGGTCTTATATCATGAATCATACAACAATTTTCATCATCAAGAAAAACACAGTTTCTATTTAGCTTAAAGTATTTCTCTTGTATTGCTCTTTGGGCAGTTTCTCCCATAAAACAATTTGCAACAGAATCCTTATTAAATCCATCCTTTTCTAATAACGAACATGTCTCTATCACTTTAGCTTTTAAAGCATTTCTTTGTTCCACCGGCAAATTATCGATATACATTTGAATTGCAATACATTCTGACGCAAGAACCACAATACATTGCTTGCAACACTCAGCACACCCTTTAGTACACACACTAATTAATCCATGCTTTTCTTCTAAAGCATCTATTTCTGCATCAATTTCTTTTATTTCTTTTTTTATCCACTTAGATAAAGCTAACCCGTTTGGTCTATTAGGGACTTCGTTTTCAAACGAATAATCCTTAGCCATATACGCTGAGTCCAAAATTAATTCTTGTATCTTTTGTTTCATGAATGCTTCTTCCATTTCTCTTACCTCTTCTTTTCCTATTACTATATATTTAATCTTTTGATATTACTTATTCGCTTCTTCAAAGTAGTCTCTTACTAGTAACGAATAGTCGCTGTTTATTTGGCTTTATTCGACTATCGATATGTCCCTTAGTAATCGAAACCGTAGTATTTATCAGTATTTCCGGCACTTTATGCCGTACTATGCCGAAGTTTACAAAGGTCTGAATTATAGTAAAACTGACCTGCCGTGACAGACAAACATTATTTTTATCATAAAATCCTTCATTTCATTAAATGCCATATCTTGTTCAGTTCTTAGTTTAATCGGTCATAGCTGATTTACTAAAGGTTATGTAATCTGAAAAAATTAAGGCAGAAATATTTTAATTTGTTTTAATACTGATATTTTTCTTATGAATCTATTATATCATAAAACATAAGAAATTGTAGCACTAAAATTTATGTGAGACAGAAAATATAGAAAAAGTGATTGAAATCTTTTAAAATAAATCAGGAACTTTAAATCAACACTTTTGACCATATATCGTAATTTTTTAAATTTCCAAAAAACCCACTCATAACGTGTTGACAAAGCTCACCAAACATGATAAAATAAAATTAATTTGAATGATTTGAGGTGAAAAAATGCGTAAGTAATCCTGTATTTATTTAGGTCAACAAAGTAATCGAGGCAGAAGTACTGTCAATTTTGTTGTGCCTTTTTGCAGGATAACTACGCATTTAACCTCTGTATATAGGTATGTTATGCCTTTTTTATGTACAGTCGTAGGTTCGTATATCCTGCGACTGTTTTTATTTCATAAGGAGGCGATTATATGTCGTTAATAAATATATCAAATCTGACTTTCGGCTATGAAGGCAATTCAGAAAATGTCTTTGATAATGTAATTATTCAGCTTGATACCGATTGGAAACTGGGGCTTGTAGGACGAAATGGCAGAGGTAAAACAACATTCATGAAGCTTTTAACAGGTGAAATTTCGGGCATCGGTACAATTTCGGCAAAGGTGGATTTCGAGTATTTTCCGTATGCTGTATCAAATCCCGACTATTTCACAATTGACGTAATCCGTGAGATTGCTCCCGATGCAGAGGACTGGGAGATATATCGTGAAATGTCATTGCTGAAAATGAATGAAGATACCGATTATCAGCAATTTTCTACGCTTTCTGGCGGTGAACAGGCAAAGGCTATGCTTGTGGGACTTTTCCTCCGCAGGAATGCTTTTCTGCTTATTGATGAACCGACAAATCATCTTGATATTGACGGCAGACATGCTCTTGGTGAATATCTCAGCAGAAAAAAAAGATTTATTATCATCTCACATGACAGAAAATTTCTCGATATGTGTACAGACCATATTATGTCTATAAACAGGTGCAATATTGACGTACAGAAAGGAAATTATTCAGAATGGCAAAAAAACAAGGATATGCAGGACGGTTTTGAACTCGCACAAAATGAGAAACTGAAAAAGGAAATCAAGCGTCTTGAAACGGCTGCAAAACGTACTGCGGAATGGTCTGATAAGGCTGAAAAAGTGAAGATAGGCTTTGACCCGATAAAAGTTGAAAAGAACATCAACCGACGAGCTTATGAGGGTGCAAAGGCTAAAAAATTAATGTCTCGCTCTACAACAATTTCAGAACGCAGAGAACGTGCGATTAACGAAAATGAAAAGCTTCTCCACAACATCGAGCAATCCGCAGAACTTAAAATCCAATCCCTTGAATTTCACTCACCAAGACTTTTGCAGCTTGAAAATGTGGCTGTTTTCTATGATGGAAAAGAGATTTGCAATAATGTGAATTTAAAAGTAATGAAGGGTAAGAGAACTGCAATTGTTGGCGGAAACGGCTGCGGAAAGTCAAGTATTCTGAAGCTGATATGCGGTGAAAATATTGATTATACAGGTCAGCTTATCAAAAACGGACAGCTGAAGATCTCCTATGTTCCGCAGACGACAGACCATCTTCACGGCACGCTGAGAGAGTATGCTACGAACCTTGGAATAGAACTGAGCCTGTTTCTTACTATACTGCGTAAACTTGATTTTTCCCGTGAACATTTTGAGCAGAATATTGAAAATTATAGTGCAGGTCAGAAGAAAAAGGTATTGATTTCAGGTAGTCTTTGTCAAAAGGCTCACCTATATATCTGGGATGAACCGTTGAATTATATTGACGTAATCTCTCGCATACAGATTGAAAATATGATACTTGCAAGTAACGCAAGCATGATTTTTGTTGAACATGATGAAACATTCTGTGATAAGATTTCGGATAATGTAATAAATATAAGCTTGAAATAGTACGAGATTTTTAAGGAGACACCGAACAAAAGACAAATCAGAAAAATGATATATAGACCCTCTTTCAATTCCTGAACGATTGCTTTTAACCTACTGTTCAGGAATTAGATTTTTTGATTGATTTTAAGCAGTGATAATTTTCCGACCAGTCTTTTATTTATTCCGTATCTATGGCATTTTAGGCATAAAAAAATTACGCTAATCTTTTTATCAAGATTAGCGTAAACATTTGGCAAACCTACCGTTACTTGATACAATGCACCACATTTTTGGCGTGTGGTGCATTTTTACAGGCAAGGGTATTTTCTACTTCAACTCTAAGGACAATGCGGACAGAGCAGACAAAATAATGATTATTATCCGCAGGAAAATGGCACATTATTACTTCCTTGTCTCCAACTTCAAGAGTACTGAAATATTATTCGATTTTTTCAAAGCACATCTACCTTTTCATAAACGAATCTGTTTGTGGTGGCGTCGTATTTGACGCGCAGGTAATGGTGGTTGGCGACGGGATATTTGCTCGAATACGTTTTTGAGCCCTTGCCGCCGCCCGAGATTACCATTTGTACTTTATCTATTTCTGGGACGGTGAATGGGTAGTACGTGTGGACATGACCCATTAGCACGAGCTCAACCTTGCTGCTTGTCGAAAGCGTATCGATAAACCATTGCGTCGAATCGTTTTGGGTAGCCTCGCTGTGCCCGTGGACGAGCATCCATAGATCTCTGTAGTAATCTTTCAGTTTCTTCAGCGAAATGACGGGGTTTTTCTTCAGGCACGCTGTATATTCATTTTCGATAAAGGAATCCAGCATGCCCAGCAGAGGATCCTTGCGCGGCGGAACATGCGATGTCACAATAATATGATTGGCCTCAGTTTTCAGGAATTCAGGAAAATGGCTGTATTTCTTCGGGGCCGTTTTGGACAGGTGAATATATGCGTCAGGGAAATAAAACAGGTGCTTATCTTTTACCTTCGTCGCGCAGTTTTTGCCTTTTCCGATATCAGGCATTTTGATTTTTTTATATTTGCGTGGCATTGCATCGTTGAATGCGACGATCCTCAGGGTATCGCCCAACCCCTCCGCGGGGATATCAAGCGGAAAGTTGACGTCCCCCATAAAGCCTTTGTACGTTTCTATTTCCGTGTTTTTCGGCTTGACGCCGTAAAACTCATGATTTCCCATGGTCGGGATGATCGGGATCCCACACTTATCGGGGCTTGTCGTATCTTGATAGAATTGTTCGCAGCGTTCGATGAAGGCGGAATAATTCTCCTCGCTCCCGGCATCGATCATATCGCCCCCGATAAGGACAAAGAGCGTTTCTGTTTTTTCCTGCTTTTGGATCTGCGAGAGAACTTTATCAAATCCGTCGTTTTTCCCGCCCTTTTGATAATGGACGTCCGCAAAGTAGATGAACTGCGGAAATGCGTGACTTGCTTCGTCAATCCTGTGGTAAAGTCTGTCTACCATCACATCTAGTAAAGCCATGAACGTACCTCCTATGAGCCGACAGCGGTGGACGCGTCCAGGTTGATGACGGTTTTTCCGATTGAAAAGAGCGTGCTGCCGTCGCCACCCGGCGCGAAAACATACTCGCTCTCAAGCTTTAAGAGCTTGTGCCGCAGCATTTTGATCCTCCCGGCGAAAATAAAGCCGCCCAGAGTCGAGACCGCGACGACCTGATGTGCTTCGATGAGCTTGCCGATCAGGGTGGTTGTGTCGCAGACGGGCTCGCAGCACTCCGAAGACATTTCGGAAGCCGCCGAGCTTTCCTGTGGGGGAACGTCTTCATCTTCATCGTTGGGAATTACAAAGGGGTCGGCTGTAATGTCATAACCGAAAGCTATGACCCGGCACAGCTCGATACTGACCGTGTTCAAAACGGCCGCGACCTCCGCGGGGTTCTGGATCTCGACGAGACCCGTGGATGACAGGGATGCGGGGAGGAGCGTCGCGATGTTGTTGGCGTCGATTTCCTGTAAAAGACCGTAATAGGACATACCGTCGAGCCCGAACAGGAGGACGTCCTGTCCGATATACTCTGTAAGTTTATCAATGAAATACGCGTTATCTATATCTAGAACAGTCATAGTCGGATACTCCTTTCTCTAATAACCTTCTTCTTTGATTTCATTGGCGATGGAACTGATCTCTGGGAACAGCTGCGCATTTGTAAGCCCGTATTTACGAAGCTGCTCTGTCAGCGATTTCCTGGCATCCTTATTGATGATGATATTGGTCAGGTATTGACCGCTGTCCGGCAGCTGATCAAATTTAACCATAGGCTTCGTGTACGGGAATATCGTGAATACGCCCTTCTGCGCCACGATCCTCGTGTTGTTGAGAGGACCATATACAGCGCATGGTTTTTTATTATTGAAGCCGTTGTTGTCCGGCCCGAATAACTCATAGACTTCGTCTTCCTCTACATTCGGGATATAACCCTTCGGATAGATGTCATTAAAAACAAAGGCCTCATTGAGTTTGACAGGGTTCAGGCACCAGACAACGGGATCTTTCGCAAGTTCGGCAGGCGTCGCATTGACGTCAATTGCAAACAGCAGCGCGACGAGCGCGTCCTCGGACCAATCCATGAGCCTCGTCGGAACGCCGTAATGCTGCATTAAAAAGAGCCAGCTCCAATAACTTTGAAGGCCTTCTGAAAAAGGGTAGGCCGGTAAAAAGCCCAGGTAGGGGATGGCTTTCGATTTGAATTTTGACAGGTAGATCGTCTCGTAATCCACGTTCAGCGGAGACCTGCCGAGCGAGGGGAGCATTTGATAATCCTTGTCCTTGAGCCCCCTAAACCAGACCTTGGAGCTGTATTTGAGTGTGTCGGCGGCCTGATTGCCACCCCAGAATTTGTCATAAACCTTGTCAATTTCTGCGAGGTACTGCTCCACGGTATCGACTTTGACCGCAGGTTGTTTTAAGGGCGAGTCTGCTTCGTCGGCAGGCTGATATATCAAGTCTCTGATATTGATGTTATTCATTCGAACCTCCTTAAGGCGTCGGCATATAATTGTTCGTCAGTACATTATCAGTACATTATATGTACATAACAGAATACTGTGAAAGAACCCGGGCCGAAGCGGGCTTTTTTTATGTCAAAAAGGAGCGACGATGATGCCATATTATGAAAAAGAGCAGATAGCGCGAGCCTGTGAAATAGATCTGCTGACCTACCTCCAGCGATATGAACCCTATGAGCTTCCGGCCCGGCCCTGCATTAATATACTATTTCCAGTGGCTTGGAGGCTCTCCCGCTCGGCTGTTGATCAGCTGTCTTACCTCTTTTTAGTTGCGCCAGCGCAATAATTGGGATGTTCAATTCACTGGCAAGATTTTTTAGTTCCCGAGAAAGTGCGCCGACCTCTAAATTGCGATTTTCGTATTTTTTGCTGCTTTCATCAGGGTCATGAAATCAACAATGACAAGTTTCAGATCGGGATTATAGTGATTGATTCATAAACGTAAAACAATATTTGATTATGTGTAACTGTTTGATATGAACGGGAATAAGGTAAAATATTGTTTAGCTAATTAAAATTGCATATTATAAAGAGAGGTAGTTTTAATGTCAGAAATACTAGATAAAGCTAAATCAATTGAGAATTATATCATAAGTTTCAGGAGAAGTTTGCATGAAGATCCTGAGCTTAGCGGGCATGAATTTAAAACCCAAGAAAAAGTTATGAAGGAATTGGACAAACTTGGAATATCGTACAAGAAAGTAGGCACCACTTCTTTAATAGCATCAATAAAGGGTATAAAAAGCGGAAAAACTATAGCTTTAAGAGGAGACATAGATGCTCTTCCGATAAACGAAGAAACAGATGTTGAATATAAATCTAAGAATCTGGGAGTCATGCATGCCTGCGGTCATGATGCCCACGCTGCCATGCTTCTTGGGGCTGCTAAAATCCTGTCAGAAATGAAAGATAACATAGCCGGCGAGATTAGATTCTTCTTCCAGGAAGCGGAGGAAACATTCTCGGGTGCAAAAAAAATATTAGAAGCAGGCGGAATGGATGGCGTTGATGCTTGTTTTGGAATGCACGGGTTAGCAGTCCTTGAAACAGGAAATGTAAATATTTCTCCAGGATACAGGCTTTCAGGTTGTGATACTATTTATGTAAAGTTTGAGGGAGTATCAGGCCACGGTTCAGCTCCATATCTTGCAAAGGATACTATTCATCCTGCATGTACTTTTGTTACAGATATCCAGGGAATTATAACCAAGAATGTTAATCCGCAAGAACCAATAGTGCTTTCTGTTGGAAAGTTCACTGCAGGTACGAAGGCAAATATAGTTTCTAAATATGTGGAAATTGAAATTTCAATGAGATACTTTGATATCAAGGTCAGGGAAACTGTTCATGAAGCAATAAAAAGGCATGCAAAAGCCATTGCAGACGCTTATGAAATTAAAGCTAAAGTAATCATAGAGGAAAGCACACTCAGCCTTTATAACGATTAAGGCTTAGCTGAACTTGCTGATAAGTCTGCAGCAAAAGTTTTTGGAGAGGGACATAATTTGCCGATAGATAAGCAAATGGCATCTGAAGATATGTCTTTATATTTTCAAAAGGCTAAAGGGGTATATGCTATAATGGGATATAAAAATGAAAATAAGGGTTGCATATATCCACCGCATCATGAAAAATTCAAAATTGATGAAGATTATATGAAATATGGCACTGCATTGCATGTGCAATTTGCTCTTGATTTTTTGAATAAATAGTAGTACAACGTAAGCATATTTGTATAAATGCAAATATGCTTACGTTGTATAAAACAATAAAAGGGCTAAAAAAATGACTTTACTAAATTTTTTTGTTATAATAGGGACCATTGCCTTCGCTATTTCAGGCTCCTTAATCGGAATTGAAAAAAGGCTGGATTTATTCGGAATTATCTTTTTGGCAA
Organism: uncultured Prevotella sp.; assembly: GCF_937863835.1. Classification (GTDB taxonomy): domain Bacteria; phylum Bacteroidota; class Bacteroidia; order Bacteroidales; family Bacteroidaceae; genus Prevotella. The sequence continues at coordinate 1,050 of NZ_CALMHT010000160.1, read as the reverse complement.
TTACAACAGCCGTAGGCGGTGGAATATTTAGGGATATCATTATAGGAAGTATTCCCCCAGCTGCTTTTGTTGACCCTTCATTTTGTATTATCAGCATTATTATAGCAATTGCAGTATTTATCCTTTATGAAAAAACACACAAATTTGAAAAAATAATCATGATATCAGACGCATTAGGACTTGGGGTTTTCACGGCAATCGGCTGCAGAACTGCAATTATACATGGTGCGAATAATGCTTTTTTCGTGATCACAATGGGTCTGATAACAGGGGTTGGAGGAGGTATACTAAGAGATGTCTTTGTGAAGGATGTCCCGTATGTTTTTAAAAAAGAAATTTATGCTTTAGCATCCATAATTGGCGCCCTGTTTTACTATTTTATATATAAATATCTTCCAGATATCATTTCTCTTTATATCTGCTGCGCAGTCGTACTTGTGGTAAGAGTTATTGCAATATTATTTAAAATAAATTTGCCAGTGCGTAAATAGAGGATTCTCGTAAAAATCTTTTGCAAGCCATTAAGTCCTGCGGATACAGCAAAAGTCTGACCAAAGAACTAAACGATGTAGAGAACCAAATAGAACGATGTAAAGCAAAAACGGAAGAAGTCAATCAGAAAATGTGCGATTTTCCACAGTTCTCCGAAGAACAGATTTTGACTCAAATCCCAAACTTCAAGGAGTTCACAAAACAGGCTGACCTAGAAGAGATTGTTGTGGTGAAGCATTATTGTAACATTATGACCTAAAGTTTTGAAGTTTTACTTCAAAAAGGGTAACAAAGCTGATAAATGCCTGTTTTACGTGGTGTGGAGAATGTAGCTTGAGCATATATTGTATTACTATTATCTGGCAATTGAACATTATGAGAAATTGATTTAATAATTTTTTTGTATAGGTACCTTTAATGAAAAATTCTGTGAAATATCCTGTGTAGAAAGTTAATCTTTTTCGGTTATTTGCCTTTACTATTAGTAAGTCCCTTTGCATAGCATAATACTATCTCTTGATTATCAGAATACCGGCTATCTGCTGCAAGTTCTGCAAG
>NZ_CALMHT010000159.1 GCF_937863835.1 uncultured Prevotella sp. | reverse complement strand
GCTCATAGTCTACACCCTTAATATAATTGTGATAATTAGCACGCACCAGTGCATTACGGAAATACCATGATTTCTGGGAAAAGAGGTCATTGTTGACCTGAAAGCCAAGAGAACGAAGATATTTGATTGTAAACACAGCTGTAGTACGGGTATTCCCTTCGGCGAAAGGATGAATCTGCCAGAGACCTGAAATGAATTTCGCGATATGTTTAATAGTTTCATCTATAGGAATTCCTATGTAACTGAATTCCCGTTCCTGTTCAAGGTCGTATACCAAAGCCCTACGCAGATCCGGCGCATTACCATAAAGAACACTGTCGCCACGAAGGACCCATTCTTTTTTTGAAATATCAAAGTTGCGTATTTCTCCGGCATGTTTGAAAACACCCTCAAAGATACGACGATGAATAGAGGTGATTCCAACCACGGAATAGACGAAAGAGTCTTCCCCTAACAACTGTGCTATATTGGCAGAAACTCGGTCAGCTTCTTCTTTTTTATCATCATCCTCTTCTCTGGCAGTTTTACGCTGATAATATGTCTTAACGAGATGCTGTACTTCCTCAATAGTGATCTCGCCCTCAATATTCCGCCGAGCAGTCTGCTTCAGATAGTCAGAAGTCTTTAAGCCGTCAACGTCTTGCAAGCCAATGGCAGTCCGCCAATATTCGGCCTTCTGCTTTCTGTCGGGTTCACCTTGGCGAAGATATTCGTCAAAGTCACTCATATACTGATTATTATCTTGGCTTGATTCCATAACTCATGCGTTTAAACAATAACTTGCTATTAGATGCAAAGTTACAAAAAAGAATTGAGAATTCTCCTCTCTTTTGCAAAATTTCCCGTTCAGATTAATAAGGTGAAAACCACTTGATTTATATATTCACAAATTTTGTAGTGAATTCTATACCCAATGCTTGCGTTATTTGAAAGAAACTGGATAATTGAATTTCTGTTTCACCTTTTTTCTACTCTTGCCATGTAGTTTTGTTCTTTGCCTGTCTCTTGTACAAGATGCTTCTGTCTGTGTAAGCTTAAGCATCACGATGACCTTTTTATTCTTATTTCAGCGTTTTGCGATAAGTGTTGGGCGTGATGCCGAATAGGTCGGAAAAGATGCGATAAAAGGAACGCTCCGTACTAAAACCAGATTGCTCTGATATCGCTTCCAGACTATAATAAGGAAATTCTTTCATTAAATGGATTGCATGCTCTATACGTAGACTGGAAAGATATTTGGCAGGTGTCATACCACAACTGCAACGTAATATATCTTCAAATTTATGTCTCCCCACACCGGCAAAAGTATGTAGGTCGGCACTGTTAAACTCATTGCTCAGATATGGCTTTTCTTTTTTCATCTTGGTATCCAAAAGCCTGAACATGGTTAATGATTCCATTTCGATATTAGAATTTTGCTGTTCCTCACGATTATCCAAATCATAATTTTGTTGTAACTTTATAAATTCATCGATCCGTTCACATGCCATCCGATACAGTTTTCGTAGTTTGCGATGGTTAACAATCAATACGGCAAAAAGAGTCATGAGCAGACCGATAAAGACAGAACCGAAAATAATACTCATTCTCTGAATGGCGTTGGCCTTTTTCAGTTCTGCGGTACTATATGCTATGTTGATTTCCTCAAATGCGCAGTCGCTCGTTCTGGCACGCAATGTGTTCTCCATTTTTACATATTTGTCATATATTTCTGCAGCTTCTTTCGTCTTGCCACTTACCAGATATGAATGTAGAAGCAAATTCAATAATATAAGTGTTCTTTTGGAAACGTTCAATGTATCTATCAACGGGGTTGCAAAATTTATCAGTTGCTTGTTCTCTCCTGCTAAATCAAGATATTGGGCTATGGTCACCTGAATCTGGGGCACATCAGAATATTTTTGCATCAGTTTTTTGCATAAGAGATAATGGTTGCGGGCCTGTACTTTCTGTCCCATTTTCAGACAGACAAGAGTTAGGTGGGAATGAACATACAACCGGAAAATATCAAATCCGGCTTTGTCGGTACCCCCATACGTATTCATCTTTCCTCCGAGCAATTTCGGTTCATCTTCATCCAGATACCCGATGACCTGCATGTCAGTTTTATATGCTTTCGAATATTCTTGATGTTGATAATAAACTTTTGCCTTTTCAAAAGTAAATTCATACAACAGATTTCGTTCGTTTTCTACACCTCTCGATTCATTCAGGGCTTTATCAAGCAAGGCGATGGAATATGAACTGTTATTACTCTTATTATTGTCTGCCATATAAGAATATACACTTGTGACATAGAATTTTTTATATGGGTCATCGACCTTGTTTGCCAGTTCGTACATTTGACGGATGTGTTCGGTCGCCAATCTGTTAAAACCTATTTCCAGTTCATTGTCTATCAGAAGTTGTAATGCCATCAACTGATTCGGTATGTTTTTCTCGGCTTTTGCTGCCGTGAAGGCTTTGTTGGCGTGGTGTATACTGCTTGTTGGGTCATGAAGGTATATACAAATGAATCCATATACATTTTCCAGTCTGCTTCTGCTACATTCTTTGTAATTATTGCTTTCGCATCTGCGTTGTAGCAGATCTATTCTTTTTTTTGCGAGGTGAGCATCGGTGACATACAATTTGTCAATACTATCAATATTATATATGTCGTTTTTCTGTTGCACCACGTTCTTGCACATACCGTAACACACACTTGGCATATTCATTATCAATACCAAGACCACTGTTAAAAAGTAACGCATATTAGCAGTTGAATTTTTCATAATCAATGCAAAATTACATCATTTTTCAAAAAATGCGATAGAATTTTTTACTTTTTTTAAATCCAATATGGACAGAATTGTCCAAGGACAAAATTGACATATCAAATCTATTAAAAAAGATGATAATGTCATAACATAAACAGAAATGTCATGTATGTTTAAAAACTCTTTATGCACCTTTGCATAGTGAGATGTCTATGCGCAAGCACAGTAACCTGAATGACACATAGGATAATAGACGTTGGTAAAGTGCCAATAAAGTATATGTTAAACAATTTAAATTATAAATTATGAGAACAAAA
>NZ_CALMHT010000158.1 GCF_937863835.1 uncultured Prevotella sp. | reverse complement strand
TTCTGTATGTATTGCAGCAGAGTAATACGATTTTAAATATCAAGAGAAAGGGAGCAAACAGATGTTTGCTCTCTTTTCATGTTTATAGTAAGGTGTGTCGTGTTATTGGTTCAGTGTGATGCTGTTCGGCTCTACGGTGATCAGACGGCGCTTGTAGAGGTCGCCGACAGCGCGTTTGTAGGCTTTCTTGCTTACGCCGAAGCGGTTGTAGATGGCATCCGCATCGCTTTTGTCGCCCAGGTCGCACCGTCCGCCGTTGTCTTTGAGATATTGCAGCAGCACTTCCGAGAACTCTTCGGTCTGCCGTCTGCCGGTAGGCTGCAGGGTGACATCTATCTTTCCGTCTTCGCGTACGTTATATATGTAACCTTTCATGCGGTCGCCGGTAGTGATATGTGTGAACACCTGGTCTTCATATACAAGACCGGGATAGCGGTTGTCGATGATAACCTTGAAACCCAGGTCGGTCTTCTGCCATACGAGCAGGTCTACCTCATCGCCATTCTGATAGGGTATCGGTTCTTCGGAGAAGTAATGTTCCACCTTGGCGGATGCCATCATACGGTAACTGTCTTCGTCGATGGTGACGTAGACGATGTATTTGTTGCCTATCTCCATGCGCATCTTCTGTTCGCGGAACGGACAGAACAGGTCTTTCATCAGTCCCCAGTTGAGAAAAGCTCCGTATTCGTTGACCCATGATACTTCCAACCAGGCGAAATCGCCTACTTTGGCAAGCGGGGTCTGGGTGGTGGCTACGGGACGTTCTTCGTTGTCAAGGTACAGGAATACATTGAGTTCGTCGCCCGGTTTGCATCCTTGCGGGACGTAACGTGAAGGGAGAAGTATCTCGCCTTCGTTACCTCCGTCGAGGTACATGCCGAAGTCCACTTCTTTGACTACCGTCATCTTGTTGTAGTCGCCTAATTTTAGTTCTGCCATATTTCTTGGGTATTTTCTTCTTCTTTTTCTTCTTCTGGCTCTTCTGTTTCAGGAGCCGGTACTTCTTCTACTTCCAGCAGACCGTCGCGCATCTTGATGGTGCGGTCGGTGATCTGTGCCAGGTTCTCATCGTGGGTGACGATGACGAAAGTCTGACCGAACTTGTCCCTGAGGTCGAAGAACAACTGGTGAAGTTCCTGTTTGTTCTTGGAATCAAGACTGCCCGACGGTTCATCGGCCAAGATGACGGCGGGATTGTTGACCAAGGCGCGCGCCACGGCTACACGCTGTTTTTCACCGCCTGAGAGTTCATTGGGCTTGTGCTGGGCACGGTCGGTGAGTCCCATGAAATCAAGCAGTTCCTGTGCTCTTTTTTTGGCTTCGCCAGTCGACATGCCAGCTATATAGGCGGGAATCATGATGTTCTCTATGGCCGTAAATTCGGGCAACAGTTGATGAAACTGAAATACGAAACCTATATGCTTGTTGCGGAAATCAGACAACTGTTTGGTGCTCAGTCGGCGCACGTCGATGCCGTCGACAACGATATTGCCGCTGTCGGGACGGTCGAGGGTGCCGATAATCTGTAACAGAGTGGTCTTGCCGGCACCGCTGGGACCGACGATACTAACCACTTCACCCTTGTCTATATGCAAGTCGATTCCTTTGAGGACCTGCAGAGAGCCGAAACTCTTGGTTATACCTTTAATATCAATCATAATATATTATATTTGATGTTTAATCTTTTTCTGATACCAATCGTGCAAGTAACTGAATGCTGTCTGTTCTTTGGGCTGCTGTAAAGCCGAGAACGTGAGTACATCCTGCGGCGCACCGTACTGGTCGGGGAATACAATCATCAGACTATTGCTGTTGTAGAATCTAGACAACTGTTCGGGAAGACTCTCAAACGACGGGGAATATGACACGGTCCCCTTTCGTGCCGTAACGACGACAAAAAGATGATCTTCATTGACATTGACAGCCAGGCGGGGTAGGTCTTTCCATTCTTCGAAGGCCATATAGTCGGCCCTTACATCATTGTGCCGGTTGAGTATATATTCATTGATGAGCGACAACGTGTCCCTGCAACCGTGAAACTGTATGCGGCAGTTGAGATTGGCAGCCATCCTACTCAGTCGTTCGAGCCATCTGTAGAAACCAGGTTCAAATTCGGCCTTCGCAGGTACCGCAACCTGTATGCGGCGCAGTGTGTTGATAGGTTGAAGACATCTTACGATCAATATCTGTCGGGAAATCTCAGAATAGAGATTCTGAGTGATATTTCCCCATACGTTTTTAGAACCATTGCTTTCGTGCATTCCGATGATGATCTCTGAAGCAGAATACTCCTTGAAGGCATGAGAGATACCATTGCTGATATTGGTAGCGATACGACTCTGGACAATCATTCTGACATTGGCGGCATTCGCTGTCATCTCCATGTATTCGAGCATCTTTCTGCCTCTCTCTTGATTATATGAACAGTTGAGGTCGTCGAGTACAACATTCAGTCCGATAATACCACGGTTGAGTTTGGTATTCCGCATGATGATCGCCAGTTTTACGAGTTCGTTGGCCGATTCCCTTCTGGCTACTGGAATAAGAATCTTTTCGTCATCAGCCGTTTTTTCATCGGTCATGGTGTTTTTAAAGGAAAGAACGATTTTCTTAGCGGCACGTTCGGTTGTAAAAGAACTGAATATGCAAGTCACGAGAATCAGTATGATAGTGCCATTGAGGACATCATCGTTAAGCAATCGCTGTCCGTCGGGCAATATGATGTTATAACCTACTAGAACAGCCGCCAGGGTGGCTCCGGCCTGGGCATTACTCAGACCGTAAATCAGTTCGCGTTCAGTACTGCTCATACCGAATATCTTCTGTGTAGCCAGGGATGCGAGCCATTTACTGGAAAGCGCCACGGCTATCATCACTCCAGCCACCTCTATAGAACCAAATCCGCTGAATATGATATTAATGTTGACCAACATACCTACACCGATAAGGAAATATGGGATGAAAAGAGCATTGCCCACAAACTCAAGGTGAGTCATCAGCGGTGATATGTTGGGTACATATCTGTTGAGTACCAAACCGGTAAGGAATGCGCCCAGCAATCCTTCCATACCGATCAGCTCCATCAGTCCTGCGCCAAGAAACGTCAATCCGAGAACAAAAATGAACTGTGTTACATTTTCTTCGTATTTCTGAAAGAAAAATCTGGCAATACGGGGGAAAAAGTAGATGATAACAAAAAAGACAATACTGATTTTGATTATCAATAAAATCCAGAAGACACCAGTGATGTTGCCTTTGAACATGCCTCCGACAATAGCCAGTACAAGTAATGTAAGAGTATCAGTGATGGCTGTGGCGCCAACAGCTATCGTAACGCTACGTTGCTGTGACAGTCCATATCTCAGGACAATGGGATATGCAATCAGTGTATGGGACGCATACATACTGGCAAGTAGTACAGATGTCAGGATGCTATATTTCAGAAGTGACGTGTTGAGCGCAAAACCTATAATCATCGGAATTGCGAATGCCATGATGCCATGAGTAAATGTCTTAATCCTGTTCTTGCGGAAATCACTCATGTTCATTTCCAGTCCGGCTAGGAACATGATATAGTACAGTCCTACCTTTCCGAAAAGTTCAAAAGAACTGTCGTGCGACAAAATATTAAAACCGTGCGGACCGATGATGACACCAGCCAATACCATTCCAATCAGATGTGGAATGCGCAATTTCCCCATCAGGATAGGAGCGAACAGGATAATACACAGGACAATAAAAAATATCCATGTAGGATCTGTAATCGGAAAATATTGCGATAAGTTTTGCATAAAAGTAGCACATTTTATAAATGATGATGCAAAGGTGCAAAAAAAATATCACTTTTGAATGTTATTATCCCGAAAAGTTGTAATTTTGCATCCGAATTATATATTAATTTTTAAACATACTAATATGAAAGTAGCAATTGTTGGTGCGAGTGGTGCTGTGGGACAGGAGTTCCTGCGCGTTCTCGCAGAGAGAAATTTCCCGATGGATGATTTAGTTCTTTTTGGTTCTGAGCGCAGTGCCGGCCGAAAGTACAGTTTCAAGGGAAAGGACTACGAAGTCAAACTTTTGCAGCATAATGACGATTTCAAGGGTATAGACATTGCGTTTGTATCTGCTGGTGGAGGCACTTCTAAGGATTATGCTGAAACCATCACCAAATACGGTGCCGTGATGATAGACAACTCAAGTGCGTTCCGTATGGAGAATGATGTGCCTCTGGTCGTGCCCGAGGTGAATCCGGAGGATGCCCTCAACCGTCCGCGCGGTATCATCGCCAATCCTAACTGTACGACGATTATGATGGTCGTAGTACTGAAACCGCTTGAGGACCTGAGTCATATCAAACGCATTCATATAGCAAGTTATCAGAGTGCCAGCGGTGCAGGTGCTGCCGCTATGGCTGAACTGCAGCAGCAGTATCAGGAACTGGTGGAGAACAAACCCGTAACGGTGAAGAAATTCCCGCATCAGTTGGCCTATAACGTGATCCCTCAGATAGACGTGTTCACGGACAACGGATATACAAAGGAAGAAATGAAGATGTTCAACGAGACACGTAAGATCATGCACAGTGACGTGAAATGTTCGGCTATGTGTGTACGTGTATCTTCACTCCGTGCCCATTCAGAGAGCGTATGGATAGAGACCGAGCGCCCAATCAGTGTAGAGGAAGCTCAGAAGGCTATCGCCGCCGGACAGGGTGTGACACTGGAGGACGATCCGAGCAATCTCGTTTATCCTATGCCGCTTGAGACTGCCGGCAAGGACGATGTATACGTAGGTCGTGTACGTAAGGACCTGGCAGACGAGAACGGTCTGACATTCTGGTTGAGCGGTGATCAGATACGTAAGGGTGCCGCCCTGAATGCCGTTCAGATAGCGGAATATCTTATCAAGGTAGGAAATGTGAAATAAAATATCATTTTTCTTGGTATTTTAATCAGATATCAAAATAGTTATCGTTTAGTATTTAGTAATTTTGCCGACATTACTAAAATACTAAACGATAATTTTTTTTATGAAAAAGACGGTCATAACGATCCTTGCGGCTTTATTAGCCCTAAATGTGTCTGCCGATAATGCGGCAAGGGAAGAACGGAATATCGATTTCGGTTGGAAATTCCATGCCGGTGACATCAGCGGTGCCGCATCGGTGACTCTTGATGATGCCGACTGGCGAACAGTGGACCTGCCGCACGACTTTCAGATAGAACAGCCGTGGGTGGCTCCGGACAAGAACGAGAAAGCCAACAACAGTGATATGGCCAGTAATGTGCGCAGCCGACTGAGTGCCCGCGGATTCAAGGAGATGGGCATCGGTTGGTACCGTTATACATTCACCCCCGGTGAAGAGATGAAAAACAGACGTGTACTGGTGGATTTCGAAGGAATCATGCTGGTAGGCGACGTCTATCTCAACGGAGAACGGATAGGGGGAACGGATTACGGATATGTGGGTTTTGATATCGATATAACCCATCAACTGAAATACGGACAGAAAAACGTGATTGCCGTGAAAGCGGATACCCGCAATCCGGACAACTCGCGATGGTATACTGGCGGGGGACTGTTCAGAGACGTGCATCTCGTGCTGACCGATCCGCAGTTGTACTTCACCCGCAACCCGTTGGAAATCACAACACCTAAGGCAGATAACCAGTCGGCTACCGTGAAGATTCAGGCAGAGATGGCTTTCTATCTGGATAAGAACCAGTCGTTGGATGTCAATACCAAGATTATAGACACCGCAGGCAGAACGGTGGCAGACCATACGACGAAAGTGTCGTTCAACCGCGCCCAGAAAGTTTGCGAGCATCCGTTGGATTCCCTTTTCCTTTCCAGTCCCAACTTATGGAGTTGTGAATCGCCTTACCTCTATCAGGCGCAGATCACACTCTACCGTGCCGACGGCACGATAGCCGACCAGGTGACAGAACCCTTCGGAATACGCACATTGGAATATTCACCGGCGTTCGGACTGAAACTGAACGGAAAGAAAGTGCTGCTCAAAGGCATCGCCAATCATCATACCCTCGGAGCCCTTGGCGCAGCGGCATATCCACGTGCCATGGAAAAGCGGATACAACTATTGAAATCTTTCGGATTCAACCACATTCGCACCTCGCATAATCCTTATAGCAAAGAACTGTTGAACCTTTGTGACCGATATGGTATATTGGTCGTAGACGAACTCTATGACAAGTGGCTCACACAGTATGCCGGCGGTAGGGAAGAATGGGTGAACCTCTGGCAGAAAGACATTCCCGAGTTTATCAAGCGCGACAGAAATCATCCGTCGGTCGTGATGTGGAGTCTAGGTAATGAATTGCAGACATATTGGAATCTGCCTTATGCCGACTGGGGTGTAACACCTTATCGTATGCAGAAGGAGTTGCTCCACAGATATGATACCACACGTCCTGTCACGGTGGCGATGCATCCGCGCGGACGCAGTCATACGGCACTGGGCGATTCGCTGCCCGCACCGCTGGCTTTGGAAACCGATGTGGCGGCGTACAATTACAGATATATGTATTTCCCAGGTGACAGCAGACGATTCCCGAATATGATGTTTTATCAGAGTGAGGCAAATGCGTCGATGATGGGACCAAACTATTTTGAGATGAACCTGGATAAGGTGATCGGACTGGCTTACTGGGGTATGATAGACTATCTGGGAGAGAGCAACGGTTGGCCGGCAAAGGGATGGACCAATGGCGCCTTCGATATATCACTGGAACCGAAACCTGTAGCATATCTGTTGAAGAGTATGTTCACCGATGAACCGACGGTACATATCGGTGTGATAGACGATGCCAACAGCAATATGGTTTGGAACGATGTGCAGGTAGGTACGGCGCGAATGTCGGAAAACTGGAACCGAAAACCAGGTAAGGTGAGTCTGTATACCTATACCAATGCAGAAGAAGTGGAACTGATCGTCAACGGCAAGAGTGTCGGCGTGAAAAAAAACGAGGTAAACAATCCGAAGAACCGCGACAAGATAAAATGGGACGGTATCGATTATCAACCCGGTTATATAGAGGCGATAGCCAGAACAGGCGGAAAGACTGTAGCCCGTCATAAGATAGAAACTTACGGAAAGGCTGTGGCACTGAAAGTGGAACCGGACAATAACAACTGGAATGCCGACGGCATGGACCTGCAGCATATACGTATATATGCGGTGGATGCAAAAGGAAGACGGGTGATGAATGCTGACAATATGCTCTCCTTCGATGTGAAAGGTGATGCCCGTATCGTAGCCGTAAGCAATGGAAACCTTGCATCCGACGAACCGATGACCGGCAATATGCGCCGACTTTACAACGGTTCAGCCCTGTTGATCATCAGAGCGGGACGCACACCGGGTAAAATCACTGTGAAGACATCATCCGATGCCTTTAAGACTGTAAATCTCGTTTTGCGTACCGATAACCGTAAGACGCGATAATAATAAAGCAGACAAATGGGATAATAAACGAAATATTGACGGAAGAATGTTCCAGTATGCTTATATTACTGTCGATAATCATTGCATGCACCGGCACGAAAATAGAACCGCCGATCATCGCTGTGATAAGTCCGGCACCGCCAAACTTCACATCGTCGCCCAATCCATGCAGGGCCAGTCCGAAGATAGTAGGAAACATCAGACTGAGGCATCCACTTACAATCACTAGACAATAGATACCGTTGCGGTCGGTAAACAGGATGACTCCGGCAACTGCTAAAACGCCCACCGACGCCAGTATGGCAAGCAGTTTTGCAGGGTGGACATATTTCATAAACCAAGTACAGACAAATCTGCTGCATGCAAACAGAATCATGGCTGCGATATTGTATTTCTGAGAAAGCATCTCGGCGGCTTTCTCGTTCATACCTTCAGCCATGAATATACGTGAACCATACTGTATGATGAATGTCCAACATGTAACTTGGGCACCCATATAGAAAAACAGGGCAGTAACGCCATCTCGGTAATTCTTTATTGAAAACAATTCCTTGATGGTAACGCCAAAATCCTTTTTGATATGGGTGTCGCCATTCTTCGGCATTTTGATGTGCTTGATAATCAAGGCAATTACAATGACCAATATGCCAATGGCTATATATGGACGGATCAGAACGTTCAGATCGTGGTTCTTGATAAACTCAAACTGATGTTCGGGTAGTACAGCTCTTGCCGCTGAATCCAATGGACTGATACGGTTCTGCACATACTGCATGGCGATGTACATACCAGCCAATGCCCCCAGAGGGTTGAATGCCTGCGCAAAATTAAGTCGCCTGACACCATCACTCTCATCACCCATGCAATAGATGTACGTATTGCAACTCGTTTCCAGGAACGAAAGACCGCAAGTGACAATAAAATATGCAATAAGAAACGGCTCATACATTCCCATCATCTTGGCAGGGAAGAAGAGTAATGTCCCTATACCGTAAATCGTAAGTCCGACGAGCACACCTGCTTTAAAGGAATACTTCTGTATAAACATGGCAGCAGGGAACGCCATGGCAAAATAACCGAAATAGAATGCCACCTGTACCATGGCACCGTCTGTCACATTCATTCTGAATATCTTGGAAAATGCTTTGACCATGACACCGGTTATGTCGTTGGCAAATCCCCACAGGACAAAACAGGCGGTAATCATGATAAAAGGTACAAGAATACTTGCGTGATTTTTCTCAGACATGTTGTCTTGCTTTTCGTTGTAGTCTGTCATGATATCAATAGTTATAATCTATATACGTGTAATCATTGTCTGCAAATATACATAAAAGTTTTATTTTAATAATCAATTTAGAAGGAAAAATTGTATTTTTGCAAAGTAAATAGAATAACTATGAAAAAATTATTATCATTACCACCTAATTTGGTGGACTGTTTCAATGAGGTCACGGGGTTGGACAAAAACGAGTATTTCTGTTCGTGCGACCCTATCGGTCATCGATTAGGTTCGGGTGGTGGTACGGCATGGTTGATCAGACAATGTTACGAACAGGAAAAGACGGATGCTCCTTTCTCAGAATGGTTGTCGTCCGACCGTCGACTGATCCTGCATGCAGGCGGACAGAGCAGACGACTGCCTGCTTATGCCCCTTCGGGTAAAATACTGACTCCCATACCTGTCTTCAGATGGGAGAGGGGACAGCGGTTGGACCAGAACCTGCTGTCGATACAGTTGCCCCTCTATGAAAAGATCATGGCTGCAGCCCCTCGGTCACTGAATACAATGATCGTAAGCGGTGATGTCTATATACGTAGTACGCGTCCGTTGCAGAATATTCCTGATGCCGACGTGGTATGCTACGGTTTGTGGTTGGGCGCGGAGATAGCGAAAGACCATGGCGTTTTCATTTCTAAGCGTAATTCGCCATCGGTTCTGAAGTGCATGATGCAGAAACCTTCTGAAGCGCAACTATCTGATTTACTGAATGCTCATTTCTATCTTACAGATATCGGCGTGTGGCTGTTGAGCGACAAGGCTGTGAAAGTGCTCATGAAACGTTCGGAAGAAGGCGGAAAGTTGAAGAACTACGACCTCTATTCGGAATTCGGTTGCGCTCTGGGTACGGAACCGACGATCAAAGACGATGAGATCAACGCCCTCAAAGTGGCCATCCTGCCCCTCCCCGGGGGAGAATTTTATCACTACGGTTCCAGTCATGAGATACTGTCGTCGACATTGGCGGTGCAGAATCTCGTCAACGACCAGCGTGAGATTATCCATCACGACCATAAACCGCATCCTGCCATCTTCGTACAGAATGCGGTGACAAAGATACCGTTTACAGCCGACAACTATAATATATGGGTGGAAAACAGTCATATAGGTGCCCAATGGGCATTGTCTCATGATCATATCATCACGGGTGTACCGGTCAACGACTGGTCGGTCACCCTGCAACCCAAGCAATGTGTTGATATCGTGCCGATAGGTGAAAAGGAATATGCCGTGCGCCCTTACGGATATGATGACAAGTTTGCCGGCGACCAGCAGTTTGCACCGCTGTTCCCGTTATGTTCTGATATCCCGGAGATGGGAATGTTGCTCCGTTATATGTTATCCGGAGGGGAATATGAGGAAGGCAGGCAACTATGGGAGAAGGCGAAGAAAATAAGTGCCGATGAGATATCCAATACTGCCAACATGCACCGACTGGAAGCACAAAGGCGCGGATACCGTGCGAGCGACTGGTCGGCGATAGCTGCCAACTACCGCCACAGTGTGTTTTATCAGGTAGATCTGGACCATGCCGCCCACGATTTTTCGGAAATGCACATACCTTTACCCCCGTCGATAGAAGAGACGGCACCTCTGATGACCCGTATCCATGATGCCATGTTCCGATCAGAGGTAAACCGTCTGAACGGATGTGACGACGAACAGCAGGGAAAGAAGGCGTTCGGATTATTGCGCGAGGGACTGACATCAACGGTATTGGCAGAAAAACAAAGTCCGAAGATGAGTGTATATGGCGATCAGATTGTCTGGGGACGCAGTCCGGTACGTATAGACATTGCGGGCGGTTGGACCGATACACCGCCGTTCTGTCTGATGGAAGGTGGCAATGTGATCAATCTGGCCATAGAACTGAACGGGCAGCCGCCTTTGCAGACTTATATCCGTCCGTGCAGGGAAAAACATATTGTACTGAGAAGTATAGACCTCGGCGCATCCGAGGAAATAACCACTTTCGAACAGTTGGCCGACTTCAACCATGTAGGCAGTCCGTTCTCGATACCGAAGGCTGCACTGGTGCTGGCCGGTTTCCAACCGGGTTTCTCCGAGTCGCGGTATACGTCACTGGAACAGCAGTTGGAAAATTTCGGGTGCGGATTCGAGATCACATTGTTGTCCGCCATACCCGCAGGCAGCGGACTGGGTACAAGTAGTGTACTGGCATCGACGGTGCTGGGTGCCGTCAATGATTTCTGCGGACTGGGCTGGGACAAGAACGAGATATGCAAGCGTACACTGGTTCTGGAACAGTTGTTGACCACCGGCGGCGGTTGGCAGGACCAGTTTGGCGGAGTGTTGCAAGGTGTAAAACTGTTGCAGACGACAAAGGGATTCGACCAGACGCCGGTAGTGAAATGGTTGCCTAATGATTTGTTCGTGCAACCCGAGTATAAATCGTGCCATCTGCTTTATTATACAGGTATAACCCGTACTGCCAAAAAGATACTGTCGGAGATTGTCAGGAGAATGTTCCTCAATTCGTCGGAACAGATACAACTTTTGCGCGAGATGAAGCAGCATACCCTGGACATGTACGAGTCGATACAAAGAAACAACTTCAGGGAGACAGGACTGTTGATGCGGAAGACATGGATACAGAACCAGGCGCTCGACCAGGGTACCAATCCCGCGGAAGTGAAACGGTTGACCGACCTGATAGACGATTACTGTCTGGGTTATAAACTACCCGGAGCAGGTGGTGGCGGTTATCTGTATATGATAGCTAAAGATCCCGAGGCTGCCGCATGTATCAAACAGATTCTTCATGACAACAGACCAAACGAGAACGCACGTTTCGTAGATATGGACCTCAGTACAAAGGGACTACAGGTAAGTAGGTCGTAAAATAGATAGCGATATGGAGTTCAGAACAAAAGTAAACATCGAAAAACCGGATTTCGAAATCACGCCGTTCGAAAAGATTCTCTTTGTGGGGTCATGTTTCGCCGACAACATCGGTCGACGTTTCAAGGAAGAACGGTTCAAGGCCGCAGTCAATCCCTACGGTGTCATGTATAATCCGGCAAGTATACTGCATACCGTGAACAGGTACGAGGATATGGTTCCGTCGGTAGTGGTACTGACATTAGGCACCAATCATGTGTACATACTGAATGAGACGGGAGAAATCGTGGACAACTGCCGCAAACGTCCGCAGCGGTTGTTTACGGAGAAAGAACTCACACTGGATGAATGTCTGCAATATCTGTCGGATACGGTGATTATCCTGAAAAGTCGTAATCCGGACGTGAAAGTGATTGTGACAGTGAGTCCGATACGTTATGCCAAATACGGTTACCACGGCAGTCAACTGTCGAAGTCGGTGCTGTTGCTCGCCGCGGACGATCTGGTCAGGCAATATCCCGGAACCTGTCATTACTTCCCCGCTTACGAAATCATCAACGACGAACTGAGAGACTACCGTTTCTATGCGCAGGACATGCTCCACCCTTCGGAGCAGGCGGTGGAATATATATGGGAGATACTACGGGAAAACTATTTCAGCCAAGAGGCAAAACATTTTATTGAAGAATGGAAACCCATCAAGGAAGCTCTGTCGCATCGTCCCTTCAATCCCGAAGCACAGGAATACAAGGACTTTATGGAGAAAACGATGAGGAAGATGGACGAACTGAAAAAGAAATATCCCAGTATGAATAATGAATAAAAACTTTGTTATTCAAAGAGGATAGGTATTAAAATGCTTTGAAAGGCACTTACAGCAAAGCCGCATACTTCCTCACATTTTCCAACCGTTTCAGGAACGATTTGTCGTGGCTTGCCTTCTGCTTGTCGTAATCAGCCTGCAGACCAATCCAGATGTCTGCGTCGATGCCGAGGGCGGCTTCAAAGAGCAAGGCATACTCAATGGTTATCGAACGCTTGCCGTTAAGCACTTCGTTCAAGACAGAGGGCGAAATGCCCGTCATCGCCGCCAACGCCTTCTGCGTCAGGCCGCGACTCTCTATTTCATCCTTGATCATTTCTCCCGGATGAATCAGATTGGAAGATTCCAGATTGTTTGCTATCATGCTTGGGTCTACCCCCTTTGTTGTAATCATTTTTTCAACTATTTATAATGGTTCGACAAATCAGTTATGTTGCATACTGTCAGGATAGGTGTATCAAGATTCTCGTCAATGGTGAACTCGATGCGGTATTTGCCGTTTGCCCTGACCGAGAACAATCCCTTTTTATCACCCTTCAACGGTTCAAAGTTTAAAGAGTTAATTTGCTTGAGGTCGTCTGGTCTTTTGGCATTTACCATAAACTTGATACCTTTCTGATAACCTCTGACCACTTGCGGTTGATATCGATGCTTCTTCTCGCCGCTTGTGCCTCGCTCATACAGCTCTTGCAGGTATGTCTCTTCAAATGTCACTATCATTTCTTTTCTTTCTGCGTGCAAATATATAAATAGTTATTCAAATTCGCAAATTTGAGAATATGTTTTTTCGTTTTTTTACACGTTTAATTAAATAATGCCGATAACGTACTATAAGAAAAGAGTAAAATCTTTAGATGAGCCACATCTTAACAACAAAAATAAAATGAATTTTATTTTGTTTTTATCTTTGTTTGCTGTACCTTTGCCAATAAAATAAAAATTATTATCTATAATGACATATACTATTGAGAAAGTAACAACGCTCATTGGTGCGCGCAGAATAGGAGAGAAAGACGCTAATATCGGTTGGATATTAACAGATAGCCGTTCATTGTGTTTCCCTGAAGAAACCCTTTTCTTCGCATTACGTTCGGAACGTAATGATGGACATCACTATATTTCAGATCTTTATCGCAGAGGGGTTCGCAACTTCGTCGTGGAGGAAGTGCCAGCAGATGCCTCGACGACATACAAGGATGTCAACTTCCTGAAAGTAATCAGTTCATTGGAAGCCTTGCAACGTCTGTCCGAGCGTCATCGTGACGAGTTTAATATTCCGATCATCGGTATCACCGGCAGTAACGGTAAGACTATGGTGAAAGAGTGGCTGTACCAGTTGCTCTCGCCCTCGATGGTCGTGACCCGTTCGCCACGCAGTTACAATTCGCAGATAGGTGTGCCGCTCTCGGTATGGTTGCTTAACGAACAGACGCAGGTCGGTGTATTCGAGGCAGGTATCAGTATGCCCGGTGAGATGGAAGCCCTGCACGACATCATTCAACCGACGATCGGTGTACTGACCAATCTGGGTGCCGCCCATCAGGAGAATTTCCCGTCGATGGAAGCCAAATGCGAAGAAAAGTTGCAGTTGTTCCATGATGCCAAGACGATCATATACAATGCCGACGACGAGATTGTAAGCAAATGTGTGAAGGCTCATCCTTTCAAGGGCGATGCCATCGCGTGGTCGCAGAAAGACAGTAAGGCACCGCTGTATGTGGAATCGATAGAAAAGAAAGACATCACTTCTACGGTGAAGTATATATATAAAGGTGTAAAGGGCGAATATTCGTTGCCTTTTATCGATGAGGCTTCCGTGCGCAATTCCATAATATGCGCAGCCGTAAGTCTGCATTTGGGCGTCACCCCGCAGCAGTTGAAAGACCGTATGGCAAAGTTGGAACCCGTAGCCATGCGTCTGGAGGTGAAAGAGGGACAGCACGGATGCACGCTGATCAACGACTCTTATAATTCGGATATCAACTCTCTGGATATAGCGCTCGACTTTATGAACCGCCGTCCCGACCACCAGGGTCGTAAACGGACACTGATTCTCAGTGACATCTATCAGAGCGGTGAATCGGCTGAGGCCCTGTACAAGGAAGTGTCCGACCTGTCGTGCAAGAGAGGGGTGGAGAAATTCATCGGTATCGGTCCGGCCCTTACAGCCCAGAAAGATGAAATACAGATAAAAGATAAATATTTCTTTGACGACTGCGACAGTTTTATAGCCAGTGACGTGTTCGCCTCATTGAGAGACGAAGTGATTCTGATAAAAGGTTCGCGTAAATTCGGTTTCGACCAACTCACTGAACTGTTGGAGATGAAGGTGCACGAGACCATTCTTGAAGTAAACCTCAACGGCGTGGTCAAGAACCTCAATTTCTACCGTTCGTTTATGAAACCGACCACCAAACTGGTTTGCATGGTCAAGGCAGACGCTTATGGAGCCGGTGCCGTGGAAGTGGCAAAAACTTTGCAGGACCATCGTGTAGACTATCTTGCCGTGGCGGTAGCCGACGAGGGTGTGACCCTGCGTAAGAACGGAATAACGGGGAATATCATCATCATGAACCCGGAGATGACCTCCTTTAAGACCATGTTCGATTACGACCTGGAACCCGAGGTGTACAGTTTCCGACTGATGGAAGCCCTTATCAAGGCAGCCGAGAAAGAGGGAATAACCGATTATCCTGTACACATCAAACTGGATACCGGTATGCACCGTCTGGGATTCAACCCGAAAGAAGATATGGATCAGTTGATCGACCGTCTGAAACATCAGAACGCCATCATCCCCCGTTCCGTCTTCTCCCATTTCGTAGGTTCAGACAGCGACGACTTCGACGACTTCTCCGCACAGCAGTTTAAGTTGTTCGACGAAGGCAGTAAAAAACTGCAAAGTGCGTTCGGTCATAAGATATTAAGACATATAGACAACAGTGCGGGAATAGAACATTTCCCCGAAAGACAACTCGATATGTGCCGTCTCGGTCTGGGACTCTACGGTATCGACAGCAGAGACAACCGCATACTGAATACGGTCAGTACGCTGAAAACGACCATCCTGCAGATACGCAAAGTGAAAAAGACAGACACCGTGGGTTATAGCAGAAAAGGCAAACTCGAAAAAGACAGTGTGATAGCAGCCATACCGATAGGGTATGCCGACGGACTGAACCGTCATCTGGGCAACCGTCACTGTTATTGTCTGGTCAACGGCAAAAAGGCTGAATATGTAGGTAACATCTGTATGGATGTAGCGATGATAGACGTAACCGGTATCGACTGCCAGGAAGGCGATAATGTGGAGATATTCGGTAACGACCTGCCCGTGACAGTACTGTCGGACGTATTGGATACGATACCTTACGAAGTGCTTACAGGTATCAGCAACAGAGTGAAACGCGTCTATTTCCAGGACTGACGTAAACGCTTACGTGAAATAATCCTATTTTTACACCAAAAATAGGATTATTTTTTTTATCTTTGCAACCAAATGCGTTTCTGTGCCCGTACACTGCCGCATCATAACATAATCTAGAATAAAACAAACAAAACAATAAATCATGAATACTAACGTAAACAACTCTGGCTCAGTGATGTCTAAGTACAGATGGAGTATAGCGGCCCTACTGCTGTTCTCGACAACGGTCAATTATATGGACCGTAACGTAATCGGTTATCTTAAAGACTATTTCTGCGATGCGAACGGATTCGGTTGGTCATCTACCGACTATTCCATCCTCACATCCGTGTTCACCGCATTCTATGCAGGATTTACACTTATCGTAGGTTTTATCATCGATAAGGTCGGAACAAAATTAGGTCTTGCCGCTTCTCTGATCGTATGGTCAATAGCAGGATTCTTCAGTGCCGCCGCAGGAAAAAGTCTCGGTGCGCAACTGGCAGCCCGCGGACTCTTCGGAGCAGGTGAGGCAGGTAACTTCCCCGCATCTATCAAGACTGTGGCAGAATGGTTCCCGAAGAAAGAGCGTGCTCTGGCTACAGGTATATTCAATTCAGGTTCTAATGTAGGTGCCATGATCTGCGCACTTATCATACCTCCCATCCTTGCCGCCTGGAATCCGAATGTAGGCAATACATTGTTCCTTGGTTGTCTGCATGGATGGCAGATGGCATTTATCATCACCAGTATTATCGGTTTTGTATGGTTGATATTCTGGCATAAGATGTATGCATCTCCTGCAGATATGTTGAAAAAAGGCAAGATCAATCAGGCAGAGTTTGATTATATCAACAGTGATGATGAACCTGTAAAGGAAGAAGTAAAGGCAGAGGCGGAAGTGCCGGCTAAGAAGATACCATGGTATCAGATGCTTACCTACCGTCAGACATGGTCGTTTGTTATGGGTAAGTTTATGACCGACGGTATCTGGTGGTTCCTTCTCTTCTGGTTGCCTACATACATCAAACAGCAGTTCTGTGCCGGTATGAGTCCGGAGGAGACCAACTATACAGTGATGATTTCCACATTCGTGGTATTCGGTATCGCCATCATCGGTTCCGTATATGGCGGTGCACTTCCTATGTCGTTTATCAACAAGGGTTGGGCCACATACAAGGCACGTATGACTTCGTTGCTGATTATCGGTTTCTTCCCATTGTTGCTGATCTTTACACAGACCGTGGCTAAATTTGACGGTATGACAGGTCTTATTGCCGCTGTAGCTGTGATCAGTGTTGCCGGTGCGGCCCATCAGGCATTCTCAGCCAATCTGTTCACTACGGTATCGGATATGTTCCCGAAGAAGGCAGTAGGTTCCGTAACAGGTATCGGCGCAGCAGCCGGTGGACTGGGCGGTGTGTTGGTACAGATTCTTGCCGGTCGTATGGAAGATTTCTACCGTGCGACGAATGGTGGTGATGTAGCTCCTGCTTATGCTATTATGTTTGGCGTTTGTGCTTTCGCTTATCTCATCGCATGGGGATTCATGAAGGTGCTGGTGCCGAAATATAAACCCATTGTTATGGATTAATATGATCGGAAGATATATATGATATAAAAGGAATTCCTTGATTGGGATTCCTTTTTTTTATTTCTTTTTTCTTTCTTTTTTTGAAGAGAGGGTCATTCTTCTTTGCCAAGAGATGTCTCCTCTGCCGAGGGGGCCTTCTTTCTCTTCACCGAGGGGGCTATCTTCTCTTCACCGAAGAGAAGAAGCAAGAGAAAGTAGCGACGTCCTCGCCACGCTAAATTTGTGATATTTTAGAAATCCTCTTGCTAACTCGCTCCGCTCAGACACACGCCGAGAATTCGTTGCTGATTCTGCGTTCCGCACAATCAGACTCATTGTGATTTCGAAAATCTTACAAATTCTTCACGCTAAGCTGCGGAATGTCGCAGGGGACAACCGCAAGGGCCGCACCTCGCGGACCATAACAATCGCTGATTTTGATTTCACTTCAACCTTCTTTTTGTTAATTTAGTTGGATTCTCAATAAATTTGATTACTTTTGCAATCTATAATAATGTATATTATGACATCTCTACAGATAGAAGCAGAAAAGTCGATGCTTATACGTCAGTTTTAAACATTGACGATATGGAGTCCTTAAAACAAATTAAGAGACTCCTGCACCGTTTGTCTTCTAAAGATAAGTCATCGGAGGATGAATTATCTAAAGAAAAAATTTTGTCTGAGTTTAATGAGGCTGCCAAAGATATGAATTTAGCCCGTAAGGGAGAACTAAAAGGCCGCCCTCTAGAAAATATACTCAATGAACTATGAAATAAAAACTTATCCTCATTTTGATAAGACCATTTTTCTCCCAGAAATTTTTGTTTGATAATGCCTCCACCCTCCACTGAGGTCAAAAATAGCTTTGTATTTCTCTGACAACTAAATACTTGGAAGGTGTTGAGGCAAATCCGTTCGCTTCCAGACTGCTTCCACACAGAAAATTCGAATATTTTTTGACATAAATTCACTATTACCACTTTTCAATGATAAACCATGGTCCACTTTTAAGTTGAAAAATACATTTTCTGAATTTTTTTTCGATTTATACATCCATCCTCCACCAGGAGGCATAAATTTCTTTGTAAGATACTGATAGACACCTGTTTGCTGTAAAATGAGGTGCTTCAGAACCTCCACCAAACCTCCACCCATCCTCCACCTGCCTTCTTATCTTAAATTGCGCGTCGTGCGAGAAAAATTGCGCACAAGGGAAATTTTTTTCCGCGGTGCGCAAATTTTCTCGCACGACGTGGAAATGACAGATACCAACTTAACCTTCTGTTATCACTGGTCATATCTTGAAAACTACCGCTTTTGAGTTGCATTTTCACCGCTTTTAAAGAAAATTTAGGTCTAAAATTGATTCAATACTAGTGGGGTTGCACTTCATCCCCACCGCTTTCGCAGCATTTTTAGGCCTAAAAGTTGTACGAATCCATCGATTTGAATATCTGGACAAGCCGATTAGTATGACCGGACATACGATCTGTGTGATGTTAGTGTGTGGTTTTGTGTGGTATACAACGGCAGCGGCCAACTGTTAATGTGCTAACTGACAGTAACTTAAGTTGACTTGTGACGTTGCGACGTTTATTTCCCGAATTTTCAATCGTAGGGCAAAAATCTCCATGAAAGTTTATAAGAAACCTTGGCTCTTCAGGGCCTTCATAAAACCTTCGGACATGGCTTCATTGTCCTTCTTCGTATATCTGATATCGGTGAAGATCTGAGCAAGAGTCTCTTTCTTATTGATTTTCAGAAAATCAATATTTTCGGGAAGATGCTCTTTCATCGAATAATAGTTGTCTATATCCTGCGGGGTATACTCCTGATAGGTCTCATGATGCACAACGGATGCGAGAGGCAGTCGGTCGGACAACGGTGGATTCTCATCAGGCCACCCCAGTGTGATCGTGGCAACCGGCATCACCAGTTGAGGCAGATGCAGTGCATCGATAATCATCTGCGGACAATAGATGGTTGTACCCAGAAAGCAATAGCCCAATCCTTCTTCTTCGGCCAGGTTACAGAACGTCTGAGTGAAAAGCAGTGCATCCGTAGCCGCATTCATAAAGGACAACAGATTGTCATAGCCAGGTACGGCCTTACGGTTTTCGCACCATACGGAGGTACGGTGGAAGTCGGCACAGACGGTCAGTACCACAGGCGCACCCATTACCATCGGTTGGTTGAAATGGGCTGGTGCCAAAGCGGCTTTCTTTTCATCCGACCTTGTAATGATGACACTATAAAGTTGCAGATTACCCATTGTCTGCGTTCTCTCAGTTTCGGTAAGCAGTCGGTCGAGCAGTTGGTCGCTGACCTCCTTATCCGAATATTTGCGTATACTTCTTCTTTCGTTTATTGATTTCATATTTTGTCTTTTGTCTTATTCATCATCCTCTTCTTCCTGCATCATTTCCTTACGCGCTCTCTCTTTGGCCTTCTCGTTCTCCCTGGCAAACCACGAAGCGATGTATGCCGTGTAAGTACCGAAGATACCTGCGCCCGTCACCATCAGTATGGTTCCGATGATACGTCCGCCGTCGGTGACAGGATACAGGTCACCATATCCCACGGTCGTGATGGTCTCGGCTGTCCACCAAAGAGCGTCGCTGGCAGTCTTGATATTGCCGTTGGGCACATTCTCCACCATTAGTATGGAGATGGAAGCGAAGAGTACCATGAGAACCGTAATCAGTACCACAGACATCATCGTACCTTTTATTCTGCTCTTGAATATATAACGAACGATGATTTTCGTAGATCTGAACATTCGTAGTATTCTGAGCAGACGAATGAGACGGAACAGTCGTCCATACATCAGGACATTGATTGTAGGGATACAGGATATGATGTCGATCCATCCCCACTTCATGAATTTCTTTTTATCGGGAGCATCCCTGAACTCAATAACAAAATCCACCAGAAAGAAAATACATATCAGGTTGTCGATATTGTCAAGCAGTTTGTTCATCTCGGGCGGAAGGTCGAAAACCATTGTTATACCTAATGAAGCCAAGACATAAATGGACAATATAATAATGATGATATCGAATAATGATATTTTCGTTTTTCCAGTATTAGTATTACTGCTTTCAGAATTATTACTCATTGTAGTCTATTTTTTATTCGTGTACAAATATACAAAAAATATTTTATGTTGTAACATAAAAATGAAATAAAATGTATAATAAGCTTTGCGGAGTGCTGTTTTCAGACAAAACGCAGTAAAGTCATCGCAGGATTACATCCTTATTCAGGCAATAGGAAGTTGACCTTTAAGGGAAACTTATATACTTCTATTTATTAAAAAGTTATCCGTTTTGGAAAACTTTTCCGAAAAATTAATTCTTAAAATATACCCGAAATGATTACGCACTTTCATAAAAAGGTTGTATATTTGCAATCTATTCTAATATATAAACTAATGGAAAATATTAAAACGTACACGTTCGACGAAGCGTTCGACGCTTCACTAAAGTATTTCGGAGGGGATGAACTTGCTGCCCGGGTATGGGTGAACAAGTATGCTATGAAAGACGGACTTGGTAATATCTACGAGAAAAGTCCGGAGGATATGCATTGGCGTATAGCCAACGAGATAGCCCGCATAGAGAAAAAATATAAGAATCCATTATCTTCGAAGCAAATATTCGACTTACTGGACCACTTTAAATATATCGTTCCGGCAGGTAGTCCGATGACAGGTATCGGCAACGACCACCAGGTGGCTTCGTTGTCCAACTGTTTTGTGATCGGTCTTGACGGTGACGCCGATTCTTATGGTGCTATCATGCGCATCGATGAAGAACAGGTGCAACTGATGAAGCGCCGCGGCGGAGTGGGGCACGACTTGTCTCATATCCGTCCGAAGGGTTCGCCTGTCAATAATTCCGCACTTACTTCTACAGGACTGGTCCCCTTTATGGAACGATACAGTAACAGTACGCGTGAAGTGGCACAGGACGGTCGCCGTGGAGCCCTGATGCTTTCAGTCAGTATCAAGCATCCCGACAGTGAGTCGTTTATTGATGCCAAAATGACTGAAGGAAAGGTAACGGGCGCCAACGTGTCCGTGAAAATCGATGATGAATTCATGCAGGACGCGATAGCCGACTTACCTTATACACAGCAGTTTCCTACGGATAGTAAAAAACCGGAAGTAAAAAAAGAGATTTCGGCCAAGAATCTATGGGAGAAGATCGTACATAACGCATGGAAGAGTGCTGAACCGGGTGTCCTGTTCTGGGATACGATCATCAAGGAGAGTCTACCAGACTGTTATGCAGATCTCGGATTCCGCACGATCAGTACCAATCCTTGCGGCGAGATACCTCTCTGTCCTTATGATTCCTGTCGACTGTTGTCCATCAACCTGTATTCTTATGTGGTAAAGCCCTTTACGAAGGATGCCTATTTCGATTCTGAACTTTTCAGGAAACATGTTGCCGTGGCTCAGCGTATCATGGATGATATTGTGGATCTGGAACTGGAGAAGATAGAGAAAATCATGGCAAAGATAAAGAGTGACCCTCAGAGCGATGAAGTGAAGGGTGCCGAATATCATCTTTGGGAGAAAATCTATGCGAAGAGCGGACTCGGTCGCCGTACGGGTGTCGGTATCACCGCCGAAGGCGATATGATAGCAGCCATGGGATTGTGCTATGGTACACAGGAGGCTACCGACTTCTCGGTAAATGTACATAAGACACTGGCCCTTTCGGCTTACGGTTCGAGTGTGCAGATGGCCCAGGAACGTGGTGCATTCAAAATATACGATGCGAAACGCGAGGAAAAGAATCCGTTTGTATTAAGAATCAAGGAAGCTGATCCGCAGTTGTATGAACAGATGGCCAAATACGGCAGGCGTAATATCGCATGTCTTACCATCGCGCCTACCGGCACGACCAGTCTGATGACTCAGACGACCAGTGGTATAGAACCGGTGTTCATGCCTATCTACAAGCGTCGCCGCAAGGTGAATCCGAATGATACGGAAGTGCATGTCGACTTTGTCGACGAAGTAGGGGATTCATTTGAGGAATATATCGTCTATCATAAGAAGTTCCTGGAATGGATGACCATCAACGGATACGATACGACGAAAAAATACACCCAGGAGGAAATCGACGACCTGGTTGCGAAGTCACCTTATAATAAAGCCACAGCCAATGATGTAGACTGGTTGATGAAAGTGCGTATGCAGGGTGCCATACAGAAATGGGTGGACCACTCGATCAGTGTAACCATCAATCTGCCTAACGATGTGGACGAGAGTCTGGTGAACCGCTTGTATGTGGAAGCATGGAAGTCGGGTTGCAAGGGATGTACGGTATACCGCGACGGTTCCCGTTCGGGTGTCATGATTTCTGTGGAAAAGAAAGACGACAAGACCGAAGAAGGAAACAAACCGGATGCGATGCCTTGCAAACCGCCTCAGGTAACAGAAGTACGTCCTCAGGAACTGGAGTGCGATGTGGTCCGTTTCCAGAATAACAGAGAAAAATGGGTGGCATTCGTAGGACTGCTCAACGGTTATCCTTATGAGATCTTCACCGGTCTTCAGGATGACGACGAAGGTATCGTACTGCCCAAGACCACAACCAAGGGTAAGATTATCAAACAGACAAATCCGGATGGAACCCACCGTTATGACTTCCAGTTTGAAAACAAGCGCGGTTATAAGACGACGGTAGAAGGACTGAGCGAAAAGTTTAACCCTGAATACTGGAATTATGCCAAACTGATTTCCGGTGTTCTCCGTTACCGAATGCCTATTGACAATGTCATCAAACTGGTCGGTTCACTGCAATTGGCTTCGGAGAGTATCAACACATGGAAAAACGGTGTGGAGAGAGCCTTGAAGAAATACGTAACCGACGGAACAGAGGCAAAAGGACAGAAATGTCCGGTATGCGGACACGAGAGTCTGGTCTATCAGGAAGGTTGTCTGATCTGTAAGAACTGCGGCGCATCACGATGCGGATAAAGAATAACAGACCATGACAATAGGAAAATCTTACATCTATATCAAGAATCTGCGTGTTCATTCCTATCACGGCGTATTGCCGCAGGAAAGACTGACAGGCAATGACTATATACTGAATCTGCGGGTGGAATATCCCGTAGATTCAGCTATGAAGTCGGATGATGTAAAAGATACCGCCAACTATGCCACTATATGCAATTTGATAAACGAAGAGATGGAACAACAGTCATGCCTGATAGAAAATGTAGCCTACAGGATAGGTAAAAGACTGTTTGGAGAGATGCCGGAAATCAGAACATTGGATATAAAACTGATGAAAGTGAACCCACCGATGAGTGTGGATTGCGATGGTGCAGGAATAGAATTACATTTAATAAATGATAAAACTATTTGAAACGTTAAAGTTTACAATATATTTTTATTAACTTTGCAATCAACTATTTGCTATTATCATATAGCAATAACAGATTTATGAGTAAGCTATGAGTAGAAAGATAATATATATATTGGCTATTCTTCTATCGTCCGCTTCGTTGTCTTTTGGTGCGGCTAATCGTTTTACGCTCGTTATTGATGCAGGTCATGGCGGTCATGACGCAGGAGCGTTGGGTGCTATCTCAAAAGAGAAGAACATTAATCTTAATGTCGCTTTGGCTTTCGGCAGACTGGTCGAGAACAACTGTCCGGATGTAAAAGTGGTCTATACTCGTAAGACGGATGTCTTCATACCCCTCGACGACCGTGCTGATATCGCCAATAGGAACAAGGCTGATCTGTTTATTTCGATACACACGAACGCCTTGCCCGAGGGCAGGATAGCGCGCGGATTGGAAACATATACATTAGGTATGGCCCGCGCCCAGGCAAATCTGGATGTCGCCAAACGTGAGAACTCCGTTATATTGGTAGAGAAAGACTATAAGCGTCATTATCAGGGATTCGACCCCAATTCATCGGAAAGTTACATCATGTTCGAGTTTATGCAAGACAAATATATGGAGAAGAGTGTGGATCTTGCAAAAATGGTGCAGCGGGATGTATGCCGTATGGCAACCAGACCGGATAAAGGGGTGCATCAAGCCGGTTTTCTGGTGTTGCGTAAGACTTCAATGCCAAGTTGTCTGATAGAACTTGGTTTCATCACGACCCCTGACGAAGAGCAACTGTTGAATTCAGACAATGGCATCAGTAGTATTGCCCGGGGAATATACAATGCGTTTGTAAGTTATAAAAAAAAATTCGACACGGGAATATCGGTTCCATACAAAACATATCAAGACGAGGAGATAAACATTCCGACAATCGTTCCGGACAACGAAATAAGCAAGCCGATACCAGTAAAAAGAGAAAATGAGACCAGTGAGGAAACATCTGAATCTGAAAACGCGGTAGCTGATAACAACCAGCAAGAAAATAAAGATTCGGTTTCTGAGATAATCAAGAACAATTCTGTAACAGAGGGTGTCGTATTCAAGATTCAACTGGTGGCAAGTAGCAGGACCCTGAGACCTGGAAGTCAGCAGTTTAACGGACTGACAGACATCGACTGTTATCAAGAAAACGGGATGTTCAAATACACTTACGGTTCCTCTTCCGACTATAATGAAATATACAGATTGAGAAAAACTTTGCTGGATAAGTTTCCCGAAGCTTTCATCATCGCTTTCAAGGGAGGAGAGAAAATGAACATAAATGAGGCGATAAGAGAATTTAAGTCAAAACGAAAATAAAATTGATTATGAAATATTTCACAAAAGAAGTTCAAATAGGACTTGTAGCAGTAATAGGTGTCGTAGTGGTATTCTTCGGTTTGAAGTTTTTGAAAGGGTTGAACCTTTTTTCTACAGGTGATACCTATTATATCGAGTTTACCAATATCAGCGGACTCAGTTCGTCGAGTCCTGTATACGCCGACGGATACAAAGTGGGCGTAGTCAAAGACATACAGTATGACTACGATCATCGTGGTGATATTATCACAGTGGTAGAAGTTGACAACGGTCTGCGCATACCAAGAGGCAGCAGTGCGGAGATTGTCAGCGATATGCTTGGTAACGTGAAAGTAAACCTGTTGTTTGCCAATAATCCTCGTGAACGTATCAATCCGGGTGAGAGAATAAAAGGCAATATCAGTCCGGGAGCCTTAGGGAAAGTGGCCGATATGATTCCGGCCATTGAGAAGATGCTGCCTAAGTTGGATTCCATCCTCGCAAGTGTCAATGCGCTTCTGGCAGATCCTGCCATATCATCATCCCTGCATAATATAAAAACCATCACATCCAATCTGACAGTAACGACAAATCAGATGAACACACTGTTGGCAGGACTGAATCATGAAGTTCCGGGGATGATCAACAAGGCGAACGGTGTACTTGACAATACCAACCGACTGACCAAGAATCTCAGTGATGTGGATGTTGCAGGAACAATGGCCAGTGTCAACGCCACCTTGAATAATGTGAAAGAACTGACAGCCCATCTTAATAGTAATGAAGGAACATTGGGATTACTGATGCGTGATCCGTCGTTGTATAACAACCTTAATTCAACAATGATGAATGCCGATTCACTGGTGATCAATCTCAAGCAGCATCCGAAAAGATATGTCCACTTCTCATTGTTCGGGAAAAAAGATAAATAGAATTCCTATTTAAAATTTATATAAATAGAATGCGGCATAGTCCACTTCCATAAAATTGTTCGCAATCACCTAATTTTAAAACGGTTTAAGGTGGTTGCGAATTGTTTTTCACAAGAGGCTTGATTCTTTAGCGGAAATTAGTAACCAACTGATTTTCAGTAATATTTAAAATTGCAAATCGCTTTCCTTGTAAAGAATTCTAAAATTGGTCATAAGTTGCCATTTTTTAGCTAGTTACAAAATCAGTGTAGTCTGACAACAAAAAATAGGATTTGCTTTTTTCAAAAAAGAATTATAATTTTGCAACGTGAAAGCATAATCTCTAGGTAAAGGAAAAAGTTGGTTTAACAAAGAATAGGCACATGATGTGTGTCTGGAATGTTTCGCCTCTTTATAATCCTTGCCGAGTATGTGAAATCGTAAATTCTAAACCAAAATACATAAAATGATCGGTAACCCCAAGGTTCTTTGGAACGAATGCTTAAAACTAATACGGCAAAACGTTTCTGAATCACAATACAAGGCATGGTTCGCGACAATTGTGTTTGATTCTTTCTCACAAAAGGACAAAACACTGTTGCTAAGACTTCCAAGTGCATTCGCTTATGAATACTTGGAACAGAATTATGTCGACTTATTGAAGAAGGTGCTTACTCATTATTTTGGAGAAGACATCGTATTGAGGTATCGTATTCTGACAGATAAGACAAACAATCTTAGTCAGGAAGTAGAATCAGACCAGCCTGCTATTATTGATGAGCCAAAGAAACTGAATAATGTCAATAAGACACCGACAGCTCTTGATGCGGCTGTTCCGCAGCAGATAGATTCTCAACTGAATCCTCATCAGACCTTTAACAACTTCATAGAAGGCGATAGCAACAAAATGCCACGGAGCATAGGTTATTCCATAGCAGAGCATCCCAATAAGAATACTTTTAACCCGTTGTTCCTATACGGTCCATCCGGTTGTGGAAAGACGCACCTTGTTAACGCTATCGGAGTTAAGATAAAAGAAATGTATCCTGAAAAGAGAGTGCTCTATGTCAGTGCCCGTCTGTTCCAGGTGCAGTTTACTGATTCTGTAAGACAGAACAAAACCAACGACTTTATCAATTTCTATCAGACCATAGATGTATTGATCGTTGATGATATACAGGAGTGGATGACGGCCATTAAGACCCAGGACACCTTCTTCCATATATTCAACCATCTTTTCCGTAACGGAAAAAGAATCATATTGGCGAGCGACCGTCCACCAGTAGATTTGGAAGGTATGAATGAGCGTCTGCTTACCAGATTCAAGTGTGGTTTGACAGCCGAATTGGAAAAACCGAACGTACAGTTATGTGTTGATATACTGAACAGTAAGATACGTAGAGACGGTCTGACGATACCCAAAGATGTAGTACAATTTATTGCTGAGACGGCGAACGGAAGTGTTCGTGATCTGGAAGGTGTAATCAATTCACTGTTGGCTTATTCGGTGGTCTATAATAGCAATATCGACCTACGTCTTGCTGAGCGCGTTATCAAGCGTGCAGTTAAGATAGATGACCGTCCACTGACTATTGATGATATTCTTGACAGAGTATGTACCCATTTCCATGTTACACAGTCGAATGTGTTCACAAAGAGTCGTAAGCACGAATTGGTCATTGCCCGTCAGGTGTCCATGTATCTGGCTCAGAAGCATACCAAGATGCCAGCATCGCGCATCGGCAAACTGGTCGGAGGCCGAGACCATTCCACGGTTGTTCATAGTTGTAATCTGATAGAGAAAAGACTGAAGATAGATAAGGAATTCCAGAACGAGATATCAAGTATCGAGAATTCTTTCAAATTGAAGAATTAATACCAACGCTATTTAATCAATAAAAGGAATAAAAGTAAGGGCAGACGCCATTTGTGTCTGCCCTTATTGTTTTTATAGATTCAATTTCAGATTACCTCCCACCATGATCCAGAATCCCGGTTGTAATACATTCCCGAGGTCATAATATCGATGACTGGTGATATTGTCCATTTTCACATACAGATCGTATGAAGGTTCCGTCCACTGCAATTTACAGTCAATCTTCGTATATGGATTATAACCGTTCATACGTTGCTGCCAGCGCAGGTACCATGAAGCACTCAGGTTGCTGAATATCTTATGGTCAACCTCTGCAATAAATTTATGTTTCAGATATTCGAGGGCGTAGAGCGACTTGTATATGGGTTGGTCGGTGTCGTGGTCCTGATGGATATAAGCATAACCTAATTTTATCTTTGTGATATAAAAATTGTCACTGATCAGTTCGGGTATATTGAACGTGAGGTCAGCAGAATATCCCATATTGTTCAGAGTACCGATATTCATCGCATGATACTTGGTTGATGTACTGGTTTCGAAGACCCAATCTATCATATCCCTGCCTCTGCTGTAAAAACCACTGATGACAGCCTCTATACCTTTACAACGGTATCTTGCACCTACTTTATAGGTGTCGTTCTTCTCCGGATTCAGTTTGGTGTCCCCCTGCTGTATCACGTTACTCATATAGAGGTCTGTGAACGTAGGCATACGCAATGCTTTGTTCCATGAAGCATATAACTTCCAGTGATAGTCGGGACGATAAGATATGTCTATACCAGGATAGAAACGGAAATCGTTGTCCAGTCCGGTGTTCTTATTGGCGAGCAGTCCTGCTGAGAACGTAAACTTGTTGAGTACGACATCGTGCTCCAGGAAGATGCTTGTATTGGTCCGTTCGCCTTCACGGTTGTACATACGGTCTGTGCCGTGTATACTCTTCCATTGGGTCGAATCCATCAGTTCACCCAGGGCCGTACTGTATATATGTTCCTTGCGGATATCAGCACCGACGGCTGTGGTA
The DNA here is from genome assembly GCF_937863835.1 of uncultured Prevotella sp. Classification (GTDB taxonomy): domain Bacteria; phylum Bacteroidota; class Bacteroidia; order Bacteroidales; family Bacteroidaceae; genus Prevotella. The sequence goes on along the minus strand of NZ_CALMHT010000158.1, from coordinate 25,580 downwards.
CCAAGTGCCCAACTGATATGTGCGTTGAGACTTGCACCGTATACATCGTCCTTGTGATAGTTCTCGCCCGCCTTGGCCCCTTCCATACCACGTATCAGTTGATAATGGTCTGTACTGCGGTTCCAGTAAACGGTAGGTGTAATGACCAGACCGCCTGGCAGATTGTGTATATCCCCGCTTACCGATGCTATCAGTCTGCGCGTCTCCTCATACTGATTGGGGTATTTGGCTGAATAGAACGTGTTGGCACCATAATTCTGACTGCTCACGCCTACCTGCCAGTTGAGGTTGAGGTAACGAGACACAAGGTCTCCCTGATAGTACCCGTGCCATTTGTTGAAGTCGCTGTTGTCTGTACCACCGTCGCTGCGCATATATCCCCCACTGAGTTGATTGTGTACATTCTTACCGGCAATGGCAACACTGGCCCCACCACCGATAGAACCGAAAGAGCCGCCTTCCACATTGAGTCGTACGTTACTCTGACTGTCGGAACGGGTGATGATATTGATGGCACCGTTGAAAGCCGATGAACCGAACACACGTGCTGAAGCACCCTCAAGTACCTCGATACGTTCGATGTCACTAAGATTGACTGGGAAATCGGCTGCGTTATGACCAGTTTGCGGATTACTGATATTTACTCCATTCAACAGAATGGTAATCTGGTCGAACGTGCCGCCGTTGATACTGATATCCGTCTGAACACCAAAGCCACCGCGCTGACGGACATCCACGCCGATAGCCATTTTTAATAAGTCGTTTACACTTTCTGCCTGCGCACGGTTGATGTCGTCGCGCGTGATGACAGAAACGATTTTAGCCGACTGCAATGCAGTCATAGGCGCTCGAGAGCCGGTGATGTTCACCTCGTCGAGTAAGACGTTCTTATTGCCGGTCACTGATACAGAATCTTTCTTAATCGTTTCCGCGCTGACACTGTCAGCTTTGGCATGACTGAGTGTAGCCACACTGAGAGTTCCGATTAAGACCTCTTTACCAAGACAAGCAAAAAGAGAATATCCCTTACGTCCGAAACGTTTGAACTTAAAGGAATCGCGCCTGCTTGAAATTGTTTTGTACATAAATTAATTAGTTAAAATGTCATGCATTATTGCAAAACAGATGCAAAGGTACTAAATTTCATGATTAAAAAAGATTAAAATCAACAATTTTATTATTTAATATAAATTAATGTGAGGATAAATTTATATATTTGCAAATAGCTATGAAATAAAGAATTAGTATTATGAGACGACTTTGGGTATTGTATGTGTCTCTTTTGTCGTTGACAATGTTCAGTTGCAACTATGATGATGAGAATTCAAAGAAAGTTGAGGCAGTAAGTCCTGATACATATATCAAAAATGTGTCGAATGAATTCTTCGCATCAGACAATCTTGATACAATGGATTTCAAAAAGGTAAACAGCACTATTGCTTATCTATATGCAAGGTATGGCACTTTTCCGAATGCTTCGACAGGAAAAGTTTCTTTGTATTCCCTTTTACAACATTTCAAGACGATCGTAGGCGGTGATATCACCGCATTGCCCACCATGCTTACTGGATTTAAGGATGAGGCTGGGGTATATGAGGCAAATACGACCGAAGGGAAGTGGATCAAAACAGCGACAGCCACGGATTCCATCGTCCTTCATTTCAAGGACCAGAATAATCAGAACCGTGAGGCACTGATGTCATGGGGGTATTCTCTAGGTTTCCCGCTACCTCTTACGCTCAAACGTAGCAGTGGCGTTGTCACTGTCGGCGTACCCGACCGGGTCACACTCCAAGTCAAAAACCTGTCATCTTCGAATGATTCGGCTATGACGGTCAATGTCAGTGCCGTAGTCGACGCTGCCATGACCACCGTGGTGTTTACAAACAAGATGACCTATCTCGATTACGATTTTACGGGAACAGTTAAGATTACGGACACGACTTTCGACTTTGACGGTAAACTGACGAAAAACGGCTCGTTTCTTGCCTCTTATGTACTCAATGGTATCGGAAAGGATCATCTGAAAGGTTTCTTCGACAGAGTGGATTACACCTTGACCCCCGGTTCTTATGAGTCTAAGTTGAATATACTCAACGAACTCTATTTTACGGATAAAGTGACAGACGTGAGTACGCTGCGCACTTATCTTTTAACCAAAAACGGCACGGGCGAATACCAGTATACAAAGGATATCTGTGATATTATTAATGCCAGAATGAATCTGAAGGTTTGGAATGCTTCCAATTCTCTTCTTTGTACAGCAACGATGTACCCCGTCAAGATGAACAACAGTTATGTGGTGGCTCCTAATGTCAACTGGATTTACGGTGACTCACAAGACCTGAACGATTTCAGCAGTGACGGAGTAAGAAATACAGTAGCCCATCTGCAACAGATACTTCTGTATATAAACAACCTTTTAGGAAATAACAGTATTTAGATATTAATTGGAATAAAAAATATAAGAAATATGGCAATCAAAATTTTAAGTGTAGACGATGAGCTCGATTTGGAAGTACTGCTTACACAATATTTCCGGAGAAAAATCCGCAAAGGTGAATATGAATTTTCTTTTGCACATAACGGATTGGAAGCACTGCAGTTGGTTCTGGAGAAAAAAGACTTTGATATCATACTCAGTGATATCAATATGCCTGAGATGGACGGACTGACTCTGCTCACAAAAATCAATGAGATGAGAAATCCAGCCCTGAAATGTATCATGGTGTCTGCTTATGGTGACATGGACAATATCAGGTCGGCGATGAATAACGGAGCGTTCGATTTCGCTACGAAACCGATCGACTTGGATGATTTGTCGCTTACCATAGAAAAGGCTATCGAACAGATTAATTTCGTAAAAGCTTCGCAGCAGGAACATAACCAGTTGGAGTCCATTCAGAATGACTTGCAGGTAGCCGGAGAGATTCAACATGCTATATTGCCACGCATATTTCCACCGTTCCCGGACATAGAACAAAATGTGGATATCTTTGCTTCCATGCACCCTGCAAAGGATGTCGGAGGAGATTTCTACGATTTCTTCCGTATAGACGACGATCGTCTTGGTTTTGTGATAGCCGATGTATCAGGCAAGGGAGTTCCCGCCGCCTTGTTTATGGCTGTCAGCCGAACCCTTATACGTGCTACAGGGCTCAGAGGAGTGCCGTCTAACGAATGTCTGACTTATGCCAATAAGTTGCTTTGCAATGAAAGTATCGACTGTATGTTTGTCACCGCGTTTTATGGTATCTATAATGTGCGTACGGGAGAAATCGACTATACCAATGCTGGTCATAATCCGCCATATATCCTTCATCACGATAACAAGGTGGAAATGATGCCGATCGTGAAAAAGAATGTGGTCATTGGTATTATGGATAAATTCCAGTATGAGAATGAGTCAATAACACTTGAACCGGGCGATGCCCTGATTATGTATACCGACGGTGTGACTGAGGCTTTCAACGAAGAAAAGCAACAGTTTACTGAGGAAAATCTCGAAAAAACATTGAGCAGTGTACCTGGAGCAGGCAGTCAGGAAATCATTGAGGCAATCATGGAAGATGTCAAGGAGTTTGCAGGCAACGAACCCCAGTCGGATGACATCACTGTACTTACAATCAAACGACTTCCATAATGAATAAGAGCAATATTGTTTTGGCAACCTTATGTGCTGTACTGATCGTACTACTGATACTTACATTCCGTATGTATCAGAGTTCGCTTGCCAATGCTGATAGACTGCAGGATAAGATAGACGGTCTGACGGAACAGGTCAGACAGGCTTCTGTGGTGAGACATATCAGTAAACAGATGGAAGACATCGCTTATCAGCAGAAGGATATTTCTGACAAGCGAAGTGATGAAGCCATTCAACAGAGTAAAATAGCCAACGATATGCGCTCGCGTGCCGATATGATGAGAGGCAGGGCCGAGATAGAAAGACAGAATGCCGAGATATCCGAACAGAATGCCGTAAAATCATTCAATGAGGCCAAACAGCAAAGGGCCTTTGCCGAAGAGAAACAGGTGCAGGCTGAACTTGCTAAACGTGTAGCCGATACGTTGAGTTATAAGGCGTTGGCACGATCGCTCGGATCTTTGTCCACCACCCAGTATCAGATCGGCAACCATGAGTTGGCTGCCCTATTGTCGTATGCGTCGTGGACTTATGCCCAACGGTATAAGGGAGATGTCTTTCTCCCTGCCATATTCAATGCTCTTTCGAAGTCGAGTGAAAGTGTCTCTTCCAGGAATGAAAACAAGGGTGCGATAACGAAGATATTATTTGCCGGTTCGCATTCGTTTATCACGACTACGAAATATGGTGAAATCATCCAGTGGAACGAGCATGATGGCAAGTATGATGCTACCGTGCTCCTTCGTGATGTCAAATGTGATTTCAGGGATGTTTACATAGATAATGGCGGTGTGATATATGCTCTTTCCAGATATGGACAGCTGTATGTAAAGAATGGACAACAATTTGCTGTCAGTCAACTGGACGGTCATGGTTTTCTGAAGATAATACCTGTGAACAGCAGTAGTCTGATGTTCGTTGCCGACAATGCCCTGTATCTGTATAGCAAAGACGGTCTAAAACTGATTAAGAGCATTCCGCTTCAGGAGACCGTGTCTGCCATCGGTGAAAAGGACGGAAACAATCTGTTGTTCTGTCGTGATGGAAGTGCTTATGAAATCAGTGATGAAGGAAAACTGAAAATATTGCCTGTCATTCTCAATTCTACGGTCACGTCATACGCCTGGTCACCTTATCTGCGTATGTCGGCCTTGGGTACGAGTAGCGGTAAGATATATCTGCTGGACAACAACTGGCGTGAAGAAAAGACACTGATCGGTCACCGTTCCGCCATCACGCAGGTAGGCTTTAAGGAAAGCAACCTGTTCTCATCTTCTTACGACTGTACGGTAGATATGTGGAATCTGCGTATGGAAAAGATAGAACCGGTAACGCTCAAGTCGTTCTCTTCCTGGGTTCACTGTTTTAATATATCGCAAGACGGCGTGATATGGACGGGAGATGAGTCGGGAACCCTTTCGCGTATCGTCATATCCCCGTATGACATGGCCAATACGATACACAACAATCTCAAAAGAGATTTCACACAGGACGAATGGAACTACTATATAGGCAGTACGATACCATTTGAATCATTCAAACAATACTAAAATCACCAGATATGAAACGATTACTTATATTATTTGTTATTGCTATTCAGAGTCTGGGAGTGTTGGCTTACGGAGGTATACCGTTTTTTGCCAACTATACATCGGATGTCTACAAAGCCCATAATCGTAATTTCGATATCGTGTGTGATGATTACGGAAGTGTGTTTATCGCCAATTTCGAAGGTATCCTGTATTACGACCAGGCACAGTGGCGGATTATCCATACACCTGGTATTTCACGTGTTACATCCTTGTTCAAAGACAGTAAAGGACGTATATGGGTAGGCGGATACAATGTATTTGGATATCTGAGTGCGGACGCAAGGGGTATGCTGCAACTGAAAGTGCTTCATTCAGACACGAGCACAAAATTGCTCGGTGAGGTGTCTGCTATTGCCGAAAGAGACGGTTATCTTGTCTTCAACACATCTGATCATGTACAATATCAGGTAAGGGGTGACAAAATCATAAAAGTAAAAGGAAACATTACCAAAGATAATATATCCCAGAAAACAGCTTATGGATTTAAAATCAACCAGACACTGGCGTTCAAAAACGGTTGGAACCTTTACGCTTCAGCGGGTAAAGGACTGGTCGTAGATGAGTCTCACGGTAAGGGTATATATGAATTGTCTGAACTGAATGGACTATGCAATAATAATGTCAACCATATCACGTATGACGGTAAAGGCGGATTATGGGGAGCTACCGACAAGGGACTCTTCTGTGCCAGTATGCCGTCGGTGTTTACCCATTCCTCCGCTTCAGAAGGATTGATAGGTGAGGTTACTGCCATTGATAAGGTGGGCGACCAGATATATGTCGGTACCATGCAGGGACTGTTTATAAAGAAAGTACGCCATTTTTATCCGATTCCCAATGTCACCCAGACTTGTTGGCAACTGCAACAGACGTCGGACGGACAATTGTTTGCGGCGACCAGCGACGGATTATTCCATATCAAGGGTAATGTAGCCCAACGGATGAATAAAAATCTCACGTTGTCGGTGTTGTATCTCGATGCCGCCCACATATATACAGGTGAACTGGACGGTCTGTATCTGAACAGCAGTACCGGTTCGAGGACGAAGATAGCAGACATAGACAAGGTGAACAATATCGTAAAAGGTAACGACGGAACCTTATGGATTGAGACGGTATACGGACAGGTGTACTTCAAACAGCCGACCGACCGCCATTTTATGAATGTGGCAGTTAAGGCCCATTTCAGTCAGGATAACATAGTCACCATCTGCGACAACAACGGAAAGGTAAGCATCCTTAACAACAAAGGTCTTTACAGATGGGATAAGAATACAAAGGTCTTTCGTCTGGGAGTGATACCGAGCAAATACCATTTTGCCAATTATCCTCAGTTCATCTATTATGACAAGAGTGGCAGGGCATGGCAGACCAACAGTGAAGGCAGAGCTCTGGGCGTGGCTCGCAACGGAAAACGTCTGGTGGAGTACGACTCATGGTTGAATCCACTCAGAGACCTTGTCGTCAATGCTGTTTGTGTACGGAATAATGAAATATGGATAGGTGGTGATTTCGGTATGATACACTGGGATATTAACGCCCCCGATGTGGTATACAATCAGAAGTCGAAAGTATATATCAGATCCATCATTCTAGGTAAGGACTCTGTGATATGGGGTGGATATAACAATGCCGGTCATATACTGAAACCGCAGATCGATGAGACAGATATCAAATTCGGAAGTGATAACAGGGCTATCCGTTTCGTCTATTCGTCCGACCATGCATCCATATTCGGAAAGACAGAATACCGCTACCGTTTAGTAGGGTACAGTGACTGGTCGGCTTGGACCACCGAAACGGACGTAGACTACCAGAATCTATATTATGGACATTACGAGTTTCAGGTGATGGCACGCGACAGATACGGGCGTATCACAGATACGGTTTCGTATCCGTTCTCTATACAGTATCCTTTGTACCTCAGATGGTATACCGTTATCGTCTACATACTGCTTTTCGCATTGCTTATCATGCAACTGATAAGGTTCCGTATGCAACGTCTTTTGAAAGAGAAGATGCATCTGGAGAAAATCGTGGAAGAACGGACGTCTGAACTGCGCCAACGCAATGACGAGGTTGTGGAAAAATCAAAGAGTCTGGAGAAAGCACTTGATGATTTGGGTAACGCCCAGAATGAACTGATACATCAGGAGAAGATGGCTACGGTGGGTAAACTGACCAAGGGGCTTATCGACCGTATTCTGAACCCGATGAACTATATCAACAATTTCTCGCATCTGTCTATTGGACTGATCAAGGATGTGAAAGAAGATATAGACGATGATAAGGAGAAAATGACTCCCGATATCTATGACGATACGATGGATGTGCTGTCGATGGTCGACTCTAATCTGGCGAAGATAGAACAGCACGGAATGAATACCACCCGTATTCTGAAGGCGATGGAGGAAATGCTGAAAGAACGCAAAGGTAAGTTCGAACCGATTGTCGTATCCACGATGTGCAGTAAGATACTCGAAATAGCGAGTCAGTACCATGCCGATCTGATCAAGAAATACGGCATCAAGATGCAGTTGAACAATTGTCCTGACAATGTGGTCATAGAAGCCAATGCCGAACAGTTGCACAAGACCCTGATGAGTTTTGCGGATAACAGCATATATGCAGTAGCCAAAAAATACGAGCACAATCCTTATCAACCGGAGATGAGGCTGACCGTAGAAACAGAGGAGGAAAACGTGAAGATACGCCTCTACGATAATGGTATCGGAATAGAAGATACCATCATAGAGAGCATTTTCGATCCGTTCTTTACGACCAAGACGACAGGCGAAGCTGCCGGTGTGGGACTGTATCTCAGCAAAGAGATTATCAATGATATCGGTGGAACCATCTCAGTACAGTCGGCTAAAGACGAATATACCGAATTCATTATTACGATACCAATAAAACACGACTAATAAATACATAAAATATGGATACAATAGAAGATATCAAGAAACAGCTGGAAACGCTTCAGGAACAAGTGAAGAAGCAGGAAAAGATGGCATCCCTTGGCGTACTCAGTGCAGGCGTCATCCATGAGATACAAAACCCGCTTAACTTTGTTATCAACTTCAGTAAAATGTCGGATAAACTGATTGCTGACCTTGAAGATATTGTAGACGACAACAAAGACAATTTTAATGCTGATGACCTGGGAGATGTGGAAGACATCATGGCCGACCTCAAAGAGAATATGTCGAAAATTGCCGAACATGGCGACCGTGCCATCAGTATCATCCGGAATATTCTGTTATACTCGAGAGGTAAGGAGGACGAATATATCCCTACGGATATCTGTAAACTGGTGAAGGAATATGTATGGCTCTCTTATCATTCGATGCGGGCCAACTATAAAGGTTTCAATATCACGGTCAATGAGGATTACCAACAGGACATACCGATGCAAAGCGTAGTCCCGCAGGACCTCAGTCGGGCGGTGCTGAACATCATGAACAATGCCTGCTATGCGGTATGGAAGAAAACCAATGAGACGAAAGACGAGTCGTATAAACCTACCATCACGGTAAGTGTCAGTATGCAGAACTCGGAACTAAATATCACGATTATGGATAACGGTGAGGGTATGTCGGATGAGGTAAAACAGAAACTCTTTGACAATTTCTTCACCACGAAACCGGCAGGGCAGGGGACGGGACTCGGTATGGCAATCACCCGTCAGGTGATAGAGGAGAAACATCATGGTCGTATCACCTTCGATTCGAAACAGGGCGAATATACCACTTTTTCTTTAATAATACCAATACCAATCAAGAAATGAGAATAAGACTATTCATATTGTTGATGATATTCTCGTCGGTGACCTTTGCGCAGGATGATACTCAACTGCGTAAAACATATCAGGATGCTGAGGAGGAATATAAAATAGGGCATTTCGATGCAGCCGCGGGACTGCTGAACAAGAACATCGGTCATTATAAAGGTACACTTAAGACGAGTGCCTTCCGACTGATTGCTCTGTGCCGTCTGGCCCAGGACAATAACAAGGAGGCTGAGAAGTATGTGTCTCTGATGCTGAAGGATGACCCGTATTACAATGTCACGATACAGGACCCTGTAAGGTTCGCCCAGATTGTTAACAGTATGAAGAATGGACTTGCTACGATTACTACCGCATCTCAACAGGCGGAGACGTTGGATGAGGTTCCTGTTCCTGTCACCCTTATCACCGAAGATATGATCAAGGCGTCGGGCGCACGTACGTTGTCGGATGTACTGGCCATCTATGTTCCCGGTGTCTCCCTGATAGAGAGTACGGAACCCAATATGGCTATGCACGGTGTTTATTCCAATTCGCAGGAGACTGTTCTGATTATGCTCAACGGTCATCGGCTGAACAGTAGGACAACGAATGCCGAGGCTCCCGATTACCGTAACAGTCTGGAGAAAGTGAAACAGATAGAGGTCCTTCGCGGTCCGGCATCTTCTCTGTATGGTAATGTGGCGCTGACTGCCGTGGTTAATATCATCACCAAACAGGGACGTGACGTAGATGGTGTTAAACTGTCAGCCGGGGCAGGTAACAATCATACATACAAGGCCGACCTGCTGATCGGAAAGAGTGGGGTGGGTATTGACTTTATGGCATGGGCTTCGATGTATTCATCTTATGGTGAACAGCGTAATGTTTCCACTACCGATGATGAGTTTTGGGGCAGAATGTCTGTTCCAGGTAGTATGTATATAGGCGGTTATAACAATAAACCGGCTTATGATATAGGAGCGACACTGAAGTGGAATGACTTTAATTTCATGTTCAACACGCAGTATTCCAAACGGGTGCCGACATATAGCGCCTATCTGTATCCCAGTCTTATATCTTATGATAAATACAGGAGCGTCAACGGCAGTATGCCGGGACATGCCCGTCAGTCCACCCATCTGGAATTGAATTATAATAAGACATGGGGCGAATGGTCGGCTAAGTTGACTGGTTTCGCCGATTTCGAGAGTTGTTCCAACTATGATGTCGGGGCCGACAGTGTACGTTCGGGGGCTATTATGTATCCTATCTATTCTGATGAGATCATTACCGACCTCAACGACAGTTATATACATAAGGGCGTGTATCAGGTGCAGAGTTGGGACGATTATACGTACGGCGCTTCCGCTCAAGTGTTCCGCAACTACCGGTTGGGTTCGATAAACGGAAACATCCTTGTCGGTGCACAGTTTGAAAACTATACCATGCAGGACAATTCCACCGTTTATGGCGATAATTTCCAACGTATCATTCTGACCTTGTCTGAAGGTAACCGTTCTATCGAACTGGGTCATGAGATGAATCTTTCGGGTTTCTTCCAGATCAAGGCGAATATAGGTAAGAAATTGGTGTTTAACGGTGGACTGAGATATGATTACAAGCAACGTTATAATGACCGTATACTGAGGTCTTTCTCACCTCGTCTGTCATTGATCTATAAGATGAACACGGACATGAACTTGAAATTGGGCTATTCACAGTCGTTCGTAGACGCACCGTTCTTCTACCGTGCCAACAATCTTTCGTTGTATGCGGGAGGTAGTGAATTGGATGCTGAACGAATGAGTGCCTGTCAACTGACGTTCAACTGGAATATAAAACCTCTGCATCTGAAGTATGAAGCCAACGGTTACTATAACCGTCTTGATAACATTATCTACTACGATGCAACCAATCAGGCACAGAAAGTTTCCAATGCCGGTATACTGAATATCCTTGGTATCGAGAATGTGCTGACTTACGAGTATCGGCGTGTTACCGCCAATCTCAACTGTACGTATCAGTTTGTGCCTGGTAGTATCTACTATTCATCCGAAGACAGTCATATCAACAACGTGCCGAATTTCATATTAAACGCCATGGGTAGTTATAAGGTTTGGCAAAGCAAACGTTACGGTGCCGTCAGAGTGCGTGCCAATGTCAACGCGCTGTCAGAACAATATAGTCCGATCGTCAGTTCGATGGCTTACCGTTCCGACGAGCATGTCTACTTGCCATACAATAAGATACCGGCGCGTGCCATCATCAATGGCGGAGCTGATTACGAATTGAAAGGAATCACGTTGTCTCTCAATGTTTATAATCTTCTGGGTACCGATTATTATCAAGGCGGTTCCGACCGTGTGCCCGGTCCGCAACAGAAGAGAAGTGTCATCGTCAATGCCTCGTATAAGTTCTAAACGAACTGTTTGAATATGAAATGGAATTCGGATTTATATGATCAGAAACTCAACTTTGTATCCAGATATGGTGAGGCTTTGCTAAGATATGTTCCGGATGACAAGACCCAACGGATATTGGATATCGGTTGCGGAACGGGCATGCTTACAGCGGAACTTGCAGATAAGTCAGGGTATGTGTTGGGTATAGATGCGTCTGAAGATATGATCAGACGGGCAAAGGAGATGTATCCCCAGGTAGACTTTAAAGTTGAGGATTCGCTCTGCATGACCTATCAGGAAGAATGGGATGTGGTATTTTCCAATGCCGTCTTCCACTGGATTCCGGACCATAATCTGTTACTTCAACATATTTATCAGGCATTGAAACCGCACGGTCTGCTTGTAGCCGAATTCGGCGGATATGGCAATATAGCGACGATTGTCAATGCATATACGGAAGTGGCCGATAAGTACGGATATCAGTATAAATCGAGATTTAATTTCCAGAAGGCGGAAGATTTCAATGCTCTGTTAGTCAAGAACGGTTTCACCGTAGATGACATATACGATTACGACCGCCCCACACCGATAAAGGATGAGGCGGGCATGAAACATATCTGTAGTCAGTTTTTTAAAACAGAACTAGATGCCATCCCCGAAGATATCGCAGCGAGAATATTACAGGAAATGTATGATATGGTACTCCAAAAACTGTGGAATGGCAAAGAGTGGGTTGCCGATTACAGACGGTTGAGGGTAATAGCGCATAAATCACTCAAAAAAAGAGAACTTACAGTACGGTAAAACTGATTTTACGTCCCAATCCCCTGAACAATTTTATCAAAGTTGATAATTGTATGTCAGCATGACCATTTTCAATTCTGGAGACATAGCTTTTTTTTGTTCCGATTTTATTAGCCAGTTCCTCTTGGGTTAAGCCAGCTTTATGGCGCTCTTCTTTTAATTTTTCGCCAATAATAAATGCATCACAGTTACTTTCAAATTCAATCCTTTCTTGGGAATCCTCTTTACCGAAATCTTCTGTGATGAGGTCCTCAATCGGTGTTAAGTCCATTTTATTACGAATATCCTTATTCATAGTTCTGTCCTTTCTTTATCTTTAAAATAATCAGAGTATACGACGATATGCCGTAAGTATTTTCGTTTTTCCTTCATTTATATTTTTCGGCAAAGATAACTAATTAGTGAATATATTCCAAACAAATAACAAGCTAATTCTCAAAAAGAACTATTTTTTGACATTTATTTCTCTTTAGGCAACTATGTGAAGTTATGATGCTTGTTTTTTGTCTTTTTCAAAACTTAGGCAAAAAGAATGAGCGGACAATTTTGAGTACTATATTAACTACCAAAAAAGCCAAACAATTGATAATCAATTATTTAGCTTTCTGTTAGGTGCGCCTGATAGGACTCGAACCTACACGTCCTAAAACACTAGATCCTAAGTCTAGCGCGTCTACCAATTCCGCCACAAGCGCTTTTGCGGGTGCAAAGATAATGGTTTTATAGCAAATAACCAAATTATTCGGCTATCAATTTTCTTGCAAATTCGATAATTGTGTCTTTGCCTTTTAAGATATCAGCACCGCTCAGTGATACATTATAGTCTGGGTCTATACCGAATTCTGTACTTTCCTTATTCTTGTCATACATCGGACAGGCGGAGAACCGGATGCTCCATCCGTTAGGTATCTCACTGCTGAATGGTAATCCTGCGCCGCCACCCGTCTTATCACCTACGATGGTGGCGTAAGGACAGCATTTCATGTATTTCACAAATTCATTTGCGGCACTGAACACATCACGGTTGGTCAGTATGATTACCTTCTTCTGCCACCGTAATCCATTAGACGGTTTCAGAATCTGTTCTTCATAAGAAGAGAAATCGTCGTGACCGGTACCGGTCTTGTGTTGCATGTAACCGACCGTCAGTGCTTTGTTGGTGAAATGCGAAGCTACGATTTCAGCATTATCCAGAAGTCCGCCTCCATTACCTCGCATATCGATGATAATGCCGTTGCACAATTGGAAATATAGCAGTATGTCGTCAATATTGCCACTACCGATACTGTTTTCAAAAGAACCGATAGCCATATATCCCACGTTGTCGTCCAGTATCCGGTATTTGATTCCACAGGTCATCTTATAGTCGGTGCCCAGATATAGCCGTTGGATGGTGTCGCTCAGATTGGAAGGATAATCTTCTTTCCACGACCAGTTGCGTGCGACATCTGATGACGAATACATATTGACATGACCGTCTTTGAGTTCACCGAGCATATCCCCTAGCACCTCAAACAGGCGTTCGTCGTACATCCCATTATAGATTCTTACTTTATATTTGGTATAGACACTGTCCCAATCCAGTCCGTATGCCTGCTTCTTGTACGTGAAGAAACAGTAATGCTGGTCAATGATTTTCCAGAGCGACTCGAAATTGCCTTGCGGGTCATCTGTGTATTGGTCTTCGTCTATACAGGACGTGAAGGTCAACAGACATAAGAGTATGCTTACAAGGTATTTCATTTGCGGCGGATATTAAGAAGAGAGAACCGTCTAACCACACCGATTACCAATGAATGGGTGTAGATGTGCGATTTGAGATTGTTGACACTCGACTGCTGATAGTCGCCCATATATCCTATGCGGAATGTGGTATGCCACAGGTTGAAGTCTACGGTGAACATCTGTCGGAAGCATGGTGCACTGATGAAGGTGGTCGGTACGATATTATGGTCATAATTGCCTTTTGAGAATATCTCATAATACGCCTGACCGTAGTTGGGACTGAACATTACGCCCACGAGCGGCAGTTGAACAGCGTAGCGAAGCATATATATATGATCATGTATATGCCAGTCGTATTCGGCGGAGCCCGACGGGGTGAGATTCAAATAGCAGCGTGCCTGTGCCGGGTTGTTGCTGTTGCGTGTGTTGTAGATGAATCCGAGATTCAGGTCTAACAGTCCACCAGCCTGCAGGCGCAGGTTGCCACCGAGAAGAGACCAATTGTAGTGCAGTCCGTAAGCGAAGTTGTACATACCAGCTATCTCGTCACTGTTGGATGCCCGGTTTTTAGAGTACGACAAGTCTCCTTGGTTCATCATCATGGTAGAAATGTTCCGTCCTACCTTCTGTTTGTTGACCATGGAGATGAAGCGAATCTCTGGACCTGTATACTTTTCAGGTGAGATATATGTGTCGAGGATGTTCGTACCTCCGATGCCAATCATCTTGACACTGGTGGTTATCTTGTGGTCCGGTATCGTATCTGTCTGTGCAATGCCTCTGAACGGTGTCAGGGCAAGCAGGAACGATATAAGCAGGACAATGCTTTCTTTATTTTTCATCGTCATTGTCGAACAGATTAAGTTGACCTGTAATCTCGTCTATGATCTGACTTTGCGACTTGCCTTCATCCGGGTCAAGACTATCGTCGTTGTCTTCCGTGTCTTCACCGTTGTCTTCATCCTCTTCGTCCTCTTCCGGTTCGGGGAAACGAGTCGGTTCCAGTTCTACGATACTCTCTACGGCAAAGGTCGTGATACGTTTGCCTTTCGCCTTGAATCCCTTGACAGCGATAAATTGTTCCACGTCTATCTCCTGTGGGTCGCGGAAGGCGTCTGCACCTCCGAAGGTAACCAGAATTCTAGGATATACCTGTCCGGAAAGCAATATCAGTTTACTGTCAGTATTATCACCGACATAGTTTTGCTTGCGGGCCGTTGCCTCAAGGGTGAATCTCTTGATATAAGGATATCCGTTCTGGTCTGCGTCAAACAGGGCCGCGCTCCATATCTTATCAGCGTCATACTTCTCCACGATCTGTATGTTGTCTTCGTAGTGATTGTTGATATCAAAGTTGGTGATATAGAAGTCTCCGTTTTTCAGGATAACAAGGATACGGTCTTCATCATTAAATTCACCGAGGAATGTTCCATGGTCGTCATAGTTGAGACGGTTGATATCCGGGTCGAACCAAACCTTACGTCCTCCGAGTGTACTGTGTCCGTGACTCTTCAGTCCGATGCGGTGTACAGGATTCTTTGTCAGCAGATTACCCTTGCTGGCGCGTCCTTTGATGATTACTTCCGAGAAATCCTTGTCGAAGATTATCTTCTTCAGTTTAGGATTAGGGTCGAGTGTCACCTTGATCACCTCAGCCTCGCCATTCGGATTGGCGGTGAAGTATACCACCTTGGAACCGTCTGTACCCTGTGTCAGATCGTATTCCTTGTCGCGGGTCATACTGGTGACATTGAATCGTTTGATCAAGTAGGCACCGTGTTTTCCGTCGCGATATACCACATTATATATAGTACGCTTGTCGTTCTTCTTGAATACCGCCACATGGATGATATTCTTGCCCACAAATATCTTGTCGGCAACCTTAATCACCTTATATTTACCGTCCTTATAGAAGATAATGATATCGTCGATATCGGAACAGTTGCATACGTATTCGTCTTTCTTCATACCGGTACCCACAAAACCTTCGGCACGGTTGATATACAGTTTTTCGTTAGCCTCGGCCACCTTGGTCGCTACAATCGTATCAAAGTTTTTGATTTCCGTGATGCGTTGGTGCTCCTTGCCATATTTGTCCTTGATAAACTGGAACCAGTTGACGGTGACTTCTACCATATTGTTCAGGTCGCGGTCAATACCTTCTATCTCCTCCTTGATGCGGGCAATCAGTTCATCGGCCTTATCCTTGTTGAATTTCAGGATACGCGCCATCTTGATTTCCATCAGTTTGAGAATATCGTCCTTTGTCACCTCACGTACAAACTGCGGGTAGAAAGGGGTGAGCCGCTCGTCGATGTGAGCGCAGGCGGCATCCATATTTTCAGCCTGCTCGAATTTCTTATCCTTATAGATTCTTTCCTCAATGAAAATCTTTTCAAGAGAAGCGAAATGAAGTTGCTCGAGCAATTCGTTCTTTCGGATTTCCAGTTCTTTACGCAACAGTCCCAAGGTGCGGTCGACACTATGTCGGAGCACGTCGCTCACAGTGAGGAATCCCGGTTTGTTGTCTTCTATCACACAGCAGTTGGGCGATATATTGACCTCGCAGTCGGAGAAAGCGTAAAGAGCGTCGATTGTCTTATCCGAAGAGACCCCCGGCGCAAGATGTATCTGTATCTCTACGTGTGCCGCTGTGTTGTCGTCCACCCTGCGAGCTTTGATTTTGCCTTTCTCTATAGCTTTCAGGATAGAATCGATCAGCGTGGATGTCGTCTTTCCGAAAGGAATCTCCCTGATGACCAGCGTCTTGCTGTCAAGTTTTTCTATCTTGGCACGTACCTTCAGTACGCCGCCGCGCTGTCCGTCGTTGTATTTGCTTACATCGATACTACCGCCAGTAGGAAAATCCGGGTACAACTGAAAATCCCTGCCATGCAGATAACTGATAGCTGCATCGCATATCTCATTGAAGTTGTGTGGCAGAATCTTCGACGAAAGTCCTACGGCGATACCTTCAGCCCCCTGAGCAAGCAGCAGAGGATATTTGACCGGAAGCGTAATCGGTTCTTTGTTACGGCCGTCATAACTGAGTTGCCAGTCGGTCGTCTTGGGATTGAAGACAGTGTCAAGAGCAAACTTAGACAGTCGGGCCTCTATATAACGGGGAGCAGCGGCACGGTCGCCGGTGAGAATATTACCCCAGTTGCCCTGGCAGTCGACAAGTAAGTCTTTCTGTCCCATCTGTACGAGCGCGTCACCGATAGAAGCATCACCATGAGGGTGAAACTGCATCGTATGACCTACGATATTAGCGACTTTATTGTACCTGCCGTCGTCCATACGCTTCATGGAATGAAGAATACGGCGCTGAACAGGTTTCAGACCATCCTCGATATGCGGCACGGCTCTTTCCAGAATGACGTAAGAGGCGTAGTCCAGGAACCAATTCTGGTACATACCGCTGAGATGATGTACGGCAGATGCGTCAAACCTGTTTACCGGAGTATAATCAGAGTGTCCCTCTGCTTCGTTTTCACTATTTTTAGACTCAAGATTGTCGTTTTCTTTAATATCGTCGCTCATATTACTCAATTTTAACGCAAATGTACAAAGAAAATTGGAAAAAAGGGCGTATCTTTGCACAAAATTCGAAAAATAAGCAAAAGAAATGGCACAAGAAGACGTTTTTAAGAAGATTGTTTCGCATTGTAAGGAATACGGATTTGTGTTCCCAAGTAGTGATATCTATGATGGACTGGCCGCTGTATATGATTATGGTCAGAATGGTGTGGAACTGAAAAACAACATTAAAGAATATTGGTGGAAGAGCATGGTTTTGCTTCACGAGAATATTGTGGGCTTGGACTCTGCTATATTTATGCACCCTACAATCTGGAAGGCATCAGGACACGTGGATGCTTTCAACGACCCCTTGATAGACAACCGCGATTCTAAAAAGCGTTATCGTGCTGATAACCTGATTGAGGATCAGATAGCCAAATATGAAGAGAAAATAGATAAGGAAGTGGCTAAGGCCAAGAAACGTTTCGGTGATTCTTTCGATGAGGCTAAATTCCGTGAGACTAATCCCCGTGTGATAGAGCATCAGCAGAAACGTGATGCGCTGCACGAACGTTATACAGCTGCTATGCAGGGACCGGATTTGGAAGAACTCAAGCAGATTATATTGGATGAAGGAATCGTAGACCCGATCAGTGGTACCAAAAACTGGACCGACGTGCGTCAGTTTAATCTGATGTTCTCTACAGAGATGGGTTCGGCTTCCGATTCTACAAATAAGATTTATTTGCGTCCTGAGACAGCTCAGGGAATTTTTGTCAATTACCTGAATGTACAGAAGACAGGCCGTATGAAGATACCTTTTGGAATCGCTCAGATAGGCAAGGCTTTCCGTAATGAGATTGTAGCCCGTCAGTTCATCTTCCGTATGCGCGAGTTTGAACAGATGGAGATGCAGTTCTTCGTTAAACCGGGTACTGAGATGGAATGGTTCGCAAAATGGAAGGAAATCCGTATGAAATGGCATCAGACTCTTGGTTTCGGTGCTGAAAATTATCGTTTCCACGATCATGAGAAACTGGCCCATTATGCCAATGCCGCTACCGATATCGAATTTAAGATGCCTTTCGGATTCAAGGAAGTGGAGGGTATCCATTCGCGTACCGACTTCGACTTGAGCCAGCATGAGAAATTCTCAGGCCGCTCTATCAAATACTTCGACCCGCAGACCAACGAGAGTTACACTCCGTATGATATCGAGACATCTATCGGTGTAGACCGTATGTTCCTGAGTATCATGTGCCACTCATACACAGAGGAGCAGTTGGAAAATGGTGAAACACGTGTCGTACTGATGTTGCCGCCAGCTTTGGCACCGGTCAAACTATGTGTTATGCCGCTGGTTAAGAAAGACGGACTGCCAGAAAAAGCTCGTGAGATTGTTAACGCACTGAAGTTCCACTTCAATACTCACTATGATGAGAAGGATACAATCGGAAAGCGCTATCGTCGCCAGGACGCCATAGGTACACCATATTGTGTTACGGTAGACTATGATACATTAAAGGATAATACAGTGACATTGCGTTTCCGTGATACGATGGAGCAGGAGAGAGTGAATATCTCTGAACTGAACAGTATTATCGAAGATAAAGTTAGTATTGCCAGTCTGCTGAAAAAATTACAGTAAATGAAGAATTTAAAGTTTATATATCTGGCTGTAGTTCTCTTCTCTGTTATGGGATTCGTATCTTGTAGCGAGAAAGATGATACAGAAGAAGAATTCCCTAATTGGCAGGTGAAGAATGAAACATTCTTCAAAAACCTGAAAGATTCCGTCAATAAACTGGTAGCCAATGGCGATACGGCTGAATGGACTATTTATAAGATATGGTCGCAGTCTGCATATAAGGCCGGTGAGAGTAATGACAGTATCATTATCGTTCATAAGTTGATTCATGGTACAGGTAGTGGTTGCCCTCTCTATACCGATAGTGTGCGTGCGCATTATCAGGGGCGTTTGCTTCCATCTACCAGTTATGCTTCCGGTTATGTATTCGGACAGTCCTATTCCACATCTTTGGATAACTATGATGTGAAATCGAGTATTCCTTCCAAATTGGCTGTAAGCGGTGTTGTTGACGGTTTCTCTACTGCCCTGCAACGTATGCATATCGGTGACAGATGGATCGTATACATGCCGTATCAGTTGGGTTACGGAGAAAGTGGTTCGGGCACTATGATACATGGATATAGTGTGTTAAGATTCGATATTATGCTGATGGCATATTATCGTGCAGGACAGATAGTCCCAGCTTGGAAATAAACTTATAAGGAAGAATTATTATAGAACGTAGCTTACTATATGTGGTAAGCTACGTTTTTTATTGTTTATGCTTGTGAAATACCCGAAAATTATGTTGAAAAACATTTGTGTGCGTGCACATTGAAATTGATTTATGTCAAAAACATACCCGTTTTCGGCAAGAAGTGGGTAAAAAGTATTGCAGGAATCGAAAATCGTCGTACCTTTGCATTGTCAAAAGGAAACAATGACATCTCAATGCTTATTAGATATAGGTAAAGAAGATTGAAGTAAGGAAACAAGTTTTAGTTTTTAGTTAAGGTAAATATAAGGATTGTTTAAGGAACTAACGAAGCCGTGAGGCCCGATTAGAATGTTGAATTTAAAATTAGAAAGGAAAAAGATTATGACAGGATTAACATCAATTGTTTGCTTGAGCATCTTATTGCTCGCAACAGGATTATGGTTCGAAAAGGGTATCGAAAAGAAATAAAGACCCTTCAGAATCATTTTAAATGAGAAAAAAAGAAAGTAAATAACGAGACGGTCGACACCAATTTTGGTTTCGACCGTTTTTTTGTTTGTAATCAAACGACACCCTAAATTTGGTTCACATTAATTCAATTTAGTTCTTGTTGGTTCATTTAGTTTCTCGTTTGGCGATATTTCGACACGACTTTGCATTATTTAATTTTGTTTTGTTACTTTTGCATTATAAATTTAACGATAAATGAAGGACATAGACGACGATGCTATATTTCTGCTCAAGAAAGAAGTAGAGAACAAAATGGGTTTTTCGCTGAAAGCACCCACCAACTTTGATGCGCTAATTTCCAAGGTCTTGAAAGAGACCGGCGAGACATTAAGCATTTCAACCATCAAACGGCTCTGGGGTTACGTAAGTCAGTCGAGTACGCCACGTCTATCCACATTATCTATTTTGTCCAGGTTTGTCGGTTACCGCGATTTCGATGATTTCTGCCTCAAAAAGCGCATCTATACAAGTGAAGATTCCGACTTTATATATCAGACAGGTGAACAGGTGAAAGATTTACAGATAGGTGATGAACTGACGCTGGAATGGAAACCCGACCGTTTCTGCCGAATCAGATACGAGAAGAAAGACTGTTTCCGGGTCATCAACGCCATCAACTGCAAATTAATGAAAGACGATACCTTCCGTGCCTCTTTTGTCGCTGTAGGTCATCCTCTCTATGTCACAGAACTGGTGCGTAACGGAGAGTTTATGAACGACTATGTGGCAGGGAAAACATCGGGACTGTTATCCATCAGCATCAAACATGCGGAAGAAGGCACTGTATAATAAAAAATCACTATCGTACAGATGAGGCCTTATTACTGTTTGTGTCTTCCTGTCTCGTTTCCTTCCCCAGTTCGATAGCTTTTTGCCATGCATCTTCTATACGTTTTGAGTTGACGGGATCTAGAATAAATTTGGACTGCTCGTCATGCATAATAGAATTTGCGATACCGTATAGCATTTCAAAATCATCATGTTCTTCTATGGCTATGCTTTTCACAAAAGCTTTTATCTTATTGTCCAGCCTCTTCTGTCGTTCATTATTGTCCGTGTTCAATGATACAGATAACGGTAAATCGCATCTTGCAGTATGCGATTCGCCCGAATTGAGCCGCTTTAAGAAGTCTTCCCAATTTTCTCTTGTCATTTCTCTGATTTGTGTTCCCATAGATGCCTTCTCCATTGCTGTATTAGGCTTCAACTTAGGACTAGTCTTTGTATTTCTGTCTGCTTTACCCTGCACTGCGTTTCCATCAGACTCAACGTCTTTTACTGCCATTTGTGCAGACCTTGGAGTTTCGCTTACTTTTGTATTTGCCTTCATCTCCTTATTTTGGTTCTGAAAATGGTTCACGTATATGTAAGTCCCAATGCTACATAATACAATAATTATTATAGCCATAAAAACAATATTTTTTTTGTCAGTATGGTCTCCCCATTTAATTTCCGAGAGATTAGAATATCTATGATCTCTATTTTGTTCACAGCATTTTTCAGCAATCTTTCTTAATATTCTGCTATGATGTGTTAATGTGGAATTTGCATCAGTGATAATGACTCCGAAAGAATAAATATCGGCACGTCCGTCTACTACGATATTCCTATCGCATTGTTCAGGGGCTACATATCGCATTGTCCCTGCTGGTTGTTTTAATATGGCATAATTATCAGCATCAGCCAGACCAAAATCGATTATTTTAATATGATCGCCATTGTTGGTTATCATAATATTAGCAGGCTTGATATCTCTGTGAACCACTTGAATTTGATGAATATAGTCTAACGTGCTGCCAATAGAACGCAAAATATCGATAATCTCTTTTTTACTCCTCTTTCGTTCATGCAACCATTCTTTCAGAGTACGTCCATCAATATATTCCATGACGATACAAACTCCGAGATTTTCAACAACCTCAAAATTAATCATCTGAACAATATTCGGATGAGAGAAACGATATCCTATATCAAACTCTTTCTGAAGAAGAGAGGTAAATTCCGGATTATTGGCATATTCAGGTTTTAAACATTTGAGCACACACCATTTCCCGAATCTCATGGCTTTGAATAGACGGCAGATTCTTCCTCCACATTCATAGAGCGGAGTAATGTCAGAATAAGTAGAAGATATGATAAACTTCTCTTCTTTTAAGAATTCCGATGAAGAATTATTTTCGTTTTCATTCATTCAATACGCAAAGATATATTATTATTTAGAATAATCACTGTCTTTGCTAAGTTTATTTTTCCTAATCAGAGTCTTCATTGTTGAGACTTTTCATCAGTTCTTGTTTTTCTTCATCTGTCAACAAAACTATGTCATCCCATTCAACAGCTGGAATGACAAATCCGAATATTCCAAAACTGACTTTCGTTCCATTCTTATATTTGCTGTTTACAATATATGCAGATGACCAGAATAACGATTTTTCGTATTTGATTCGATTCGACCGATTGAAATATTTGTCGATATACGAGTCGGTGATACCATTATCCATAATTAGGGATGCAAGACTGCCTAGTCCTGGTATAGCATCATCTCCGGCATTCTGAAATTCATCTTTTACACAAGTCCTTACATCATCCATCACTTTATCGTAATGATCAGATTCAGATGGAACCGTGGCATGAGCTATAAATAATAAGATACCTATTGGTAGTAAAGCCAATATAATAACAATCAAAGCGCTGAAACCTATTTGTGCGTTTGTAAATTCTTCATCTTTTTTCTGCTTTTGCTGTACTTCCGTCGTTTTAGGTGGTTTGACAAGCCATTCGCCGCAATGCTTACATTTCTTTGCATTACTCATAATCTCTTCATCGCAATAAGGACATCGTTTTGTTTCCATGATAATATTCTATTTTATCCGTCATATTTTGATTTGAACGCAGGAGCATGCCATGCTATGGATAGAACAAACAAAATGATGCCCCAAAGCCATCCTCCCAACGAATAGGCTACAACACCCCAAACTACAGAAAGGGCTATGCAATATAGGATTCTGATAGTCTGAAAGCAGAGTAGTATAGAAGTGATTACACATACGATGATAGCTGTAGTCCAGTCGTACGCATATACGATACACAATAAGAGAACAACGTCTTCTATCCACATTAGACAACTAGTGCTCTTCTCGTCTTTCCGGTCTTCTTCCTCTTCTTTTCTTCTCTCTTCTGCTTCTTTGATACTTTTCGTAATATCATCTTTCGTCAAGTTGCCTCCACCATTAGAGATACCATTCTTCTTCTCGTAAGAATATTTAGCATACTCACTCAGCCAACTGCCACAATGTTTACATTTTCTAGCATCGGCAGAAATCCATTCGTTGCAGTAGGGGCAACGTTTCTCAATCCATTTACCGCAGCTCTTGCATTTCTTCGCATTGATACTTACTTCTGCGCCACAATAAGGGCAATTCTTTTTTCCTTCCATCATCTTATATTCTATGAATTATTGGTTAGGAGTTTCTTTATAACTTTTTAATAAGGTTCCGTCATAATCATAAATAAGTCTGTCGTAAGACCATATTTGTTCTGCTTCATAGGCTGTTGGGTTATAGCATTGGTCTAATTTTGTGACAATGATGGCATCATTTTTAGCCTCACATTGATATCCATGATCAACACATGACAGCGTGCCTTCAGATAAGTCATATTTCAGATAACAACACTGATAACCATAACCACAACCCATGTTGTCCGACAATAGGATGATTTCATTTTTGTTAGAGGGATTAATGAATGCCGTATCAACATATTCTGCAAAATATTCATCATCTTGAACACTAAGAAGTGTTGACATATTCTTCATCGATACTTTTTTAGTAACTGCGTCAAATTTACAGACATCACTACCGCCCGATACACTGTCACGCACAACATAATAGGCGCAAGGCTTAATAGAATCTGGATATTTTACTAATAATCGATAACCGTCATTCTCCCGAACTGAATAAAGTGCCGAATCTATCAGTTGTGCATAACTCTTTTGTTCATGCGACTCCGTCTTTGAATGATGATGCTGGGGCAAATAGATGAAACATCCGATTATAATGGCTACAATAAGTAAACCTGCAATGTAATAGATACGTGTTATTTTGTCTGTTTTATCGACTGGATTAGCAGCAATTTCTTGTTTGTAATCGCCAACGTTTTCTTTCTCCTTATGAATGTTGTCTTCTAAAACAACTTTTTCATGGCAATATGGACAAGTATCTAATCCTTTTTCGATTGATTCCCCACAGATAGAACATGTAACCATCGTCTTTTTGTTGGATTTCTCGTCCAGCCATTTTCCACAATGCTTACATTTTTTAGCTACGGCTAATATTTCTTTGCCACAATAAGGGCAATTCTTTTTTTCTTCCATGATATAAATGTATTAATTTTCACTGGAGTTATCTTCTTGATCATTTTCTGTTGCTTCTGATTGTTCATCACTGGAAAAAGTATTTTGATCATCATCGTCTGACACATTTGATTGGTCCATGTTAGAATTGTCTTCTTGATAGTTATTGCTGTTGCCTTCTGATGCGTTTTCGTAATCAGAAGAGTCTACAACTTCTATGCTATTTGAATCTACAGCCGTGGAGTCAGTACCTAAGCTAGGAGAACTTGCGCCTCGTTTGGGAGTATATGATTCGAAGAAAATGACTAAGGCTATATAAAATAGGAGAATGAAACCATCCAATAATTTAAACGTCACATTTCTGTCCTTTTTCGTTCCGCCCGTACTACACATAATCCATAGGATTACAAATCCGAAAGGTATTAAATATAATAAAAGCCACGCCTTGCTTTTCCCCAAATCATTTATTCTTCCAGCGGTAATGTTGAATAACCATACAATTACTAAAAAAAAGATTACACCTAAAAGCGGGTATCCAGACATTTCTGCTGTTCCAAAATCATAACTGCCTATTATTGACTTTCCTGCGATTATTGCCAAAGACATAATTGCAAAGATACATAGTAAAGAAATCCAGAATTCCTTACAGGTTAAACTTTCTTGAAGACTGAACAACGGATTGAATAGATATTCATTGAAAAAGGAAATAGACTTATCGTCAGAAGTGTCATCTAGTTTTTCTTCATAATATTCTTCCGTATCTTCCTTATGGATATCGATATCAGTTTCCCCTTCATCCTCAATCCTCTCGTGACAATATGGGCATGCTTTTGTGCCTTCTTCCACCAGCTCTCCACATATAGGGCAAGAAATTTTTCTCTTTTCTATTGGCTTTTCCTCTTTTTCTTCCAACCATTCACCGCAATATCTGCACTTTTTAGCAGTTTCCAAAATTTCTTGCCCTATATGTG
>NZ_CALMHT010000157.1 GCF_937863835.1 uncultured Prevotella sp. | reverse complement strand
ATCCTGATGTTTGCTATGCTCATCTATTTTGAGAAGTTTGCTGGTGTATCTATCGGTGAACTCACTATATTCTTTACCGTGTTCGTGATGCTGCAATGCTGGAACCTTCTGAATGTGAAATGTATCGGTTCCAATCATTCAGCCTTTCATCACTTCTTGTGGGACAAGGGATTGCTGATTGTACTGCTGATGATTGTGGTGGGACAGTGGATTATTGTAGAGTTTGGCGGTAAAATGTTCCGTACAGTGCCATTGACGTCAGAAGAATGGATGTGGATTATTTTAGGTACTTCACCAGTGCTGATTATCGGTGAGATATGGCGCGGCGTTAAGAGAATGATATGCAGAAGAAGATAAGGAACATAGTATTCGATTTGGGAGGCGTACTCGTAGGACTCGATAAACAGAGATGCGTGGATGCCTTTTATAAGGTGGGATTGGATGATATAGCCTATTATGTGGATGAATTCAAATCCGAAGACCTGTTCCATGAGATTGAGATAGGGGTTATCAAGACAAAAGAATTCTGTGACAGGGTGAGGGAGATGACCAATAAGGATGTCTGCGACGAAGATATCTGTTGGGCATGGAACCAACTGCTGACCGATATTCCTGAGAACAAGATACAGAAACTGATACAGCTTGGTGAGCGATATCATATATTTCTGCTCAGTAACACAAATCCTATCCATTGGGATAAGTGCGTGGCTGATTTCTTCCCTTATGACGGATATGGCATGGCCGACTATTTCGAACATGCATATCTTTCATTCAGGATGCATCTCGTAAAACCTACTGAAGAGATATTCGAGATGATGATGAGGCTGGGTAATATGAAACCAGAGGAAACACTTTTCGTGGATGATTCCAAAGCAAACTGCAATGGTGCCGCCGGTTTGGGTATTAAGACATACAATGTGACACCCAATAGCGACTGGACCAATGATATAGACAAAATATTGGAGAGATATGAATAAGATATTAATGAGTTATGAGATGGAGCAGATGAAACCATGTGTAGCCACGATCGGTTTCTTCGATGGTGTGCATCTTGGACATCAGTTCCTTATCAATAACATCAAAAAGGAAGCTGCCAAACGCGGTATGGAGTCGACTGTCGTTACATTCGACAGGCATCCGCGTGTCGTTCTGCAGAAAGATTACCAACCGCAGATGATAAGCAGATATGAAGAAAAACTTGTCCTTCTTTCGCAGACAGGTGTGGATAACTGTGTCATATTGCCTTTTGATAAGGAGATGGCTTCATTGTCCGCGTATGACTTTATGAAAGAAATACTAAGCGACCGTCTTCATGTGAAGGTACTGATCATAGGTTACGATAATCATTTCGGACATAGCAATGGTAATGAAGGGTTTGATGATTATGTAGGTTATGGCAAGCAGATGGGTATTGAAGTGATCCGTGCCAATGCCGTTGAACTGCATGGCGTCAAGATCAGTTCGTCGGTCATCCGTTCTTTTGTGACTGCCGGTGAGGTGGAAATGGCTGCTGAATGTCTCGGCAGACCGTATTGTATATTTGGTCATGTGGTCAATGGGTTCGGAGAAGGACATAAACTGGGCTTTCCTACTGCCAATATAGATCCTGACAGTGTGGAAAAAATAGTGCCGGTAAGAGGCGTCTATGCGGTGAAAGTCAGAATAGCAGGAACAATCTTTATGAAGCATGCTATGATGAATATAGGAGTACGCCCGACATTTAATGGTAATGATTTGACGATGGAGGTGCATATATTCAATTTCAATGATGATATTTATGATAAGAATATAGCTGTGTATTTTATACATCGCGTGCGTGCTGAACAGAAATTCAAAAATACCGAAGAACTGGTAAGTCAGTTGAAGGAGGATGAAAGATTAATCAAGGAGCAATTTGAAAAAGAAATAGAAGAATGAAAAAGGCAATTATTTATTTGGTCTCATTTATCGCATTGCAGTTGATTGTTGCAATGGCTGTCAAATTAGTTGGCATGTTATTCGGTAACACGATCAATATAACAGGAACGTCGACTCTGGTTATCATGCAGATGGCTATCAGTATATTGACAGTCATTCTGTTCTTGTGTACAAAATGGAGCGTGGTATCTGGTAACTATCTTCGTACGAGACCCTGGTTTACTTTATTTTGGTGTGTACTGGCAGCTGCCGGTGCAGTCATCCCTTCTACCTGGTTACAGGAGCAGATGCCTGATTTGCCTAATATTGTGGAACAGCAGATGAATATGATACTAAAAGACAGAATGGGCTACTTCGTAATCGGTCTGTTGGCTCCGTTAGCGGAAGAGCTGGTCTTTCGTGGAGCGATACTAAAAGCACTTCTGGGATGGTTTAAGAACCATTGGTATGCCATTGCATTGTCGGCCGTGCTGTTTTCGCTGGTTCATGCCAATCCTGCCCAGATGCCTCATGCGTTCCTTGTCGGACTGCTGTTGGGGTGGATGTATTATCGTACGGGCAGTATCGTGCCCAGTGTAGCTTTCCATTGGGTGAACAATACGATTGCGTATGTCATGTATAATGTCATGCCAAACCCCAATGCCAAACTAATTGAGATATTCCATGGTGATAACAAGGCTGTGATACTGAGTGTCGTATTTTCTCTATTCATATTGATACCTGCGATATATCAACTTAACCTCAGACTGAAGAAAGCAAATTGATATCTATAAATAACAAGGACCGTTATTCGCATTGCAAATAACGGTCCATTTTTCTACGTTAGTATGTTATGAAAAATTTGAGAGAATTGAAACTTCACAGCTTCGTTTTTTTGTTTTACTAAACATGATTTTATAGAGAAAGCATAGAAATATATCTTTTAAATTCATCGTCTATCATTCCGGTCAGATTTATCAGAATAAACCGCCTTTCTTTGATGTTGGCATGGAGAAGTATCAATTCCACTGTCTGACCTTTCTTCTTTCTTGTGTAGAAAGAACCGTAGGAATGACTGTTCTTGTAATTGCCATCGCTCTGAAAACGGTCCGAATTCTTCTTAACCAGATTTTCAGCCATCTGGAAATAACCCTCACCATGCTGACTGGTCGTTACGATGCGCGCACTTTTCAGTTTTTTGATAAGAGGTTTTAAATCTTCCTTCTTATGTGTATCGCTTTTCAGCATTTGCGCCATCATCTTCGGACTGACCGTAATACAATGTACTGCCGTGTCTTCTTTGCATATCTGCATATACTTGGAGGCAAAATCCTGACTTCCCTGTGCGCATAAACCAACAGAGGCGCTTATTAGTATCAATAAGAAAAGAACGCGTTTCATTCTGTTTTTGTCGTATCGTTTTTAATATCTGTACGAACAGAAGTCACTGAATCACTTTTTTGAGCTTCGTTTATACCTTCAGATACCAACTCAAGTGCATTCTGTACCTTATTATATGCTTCTGACGGATCAGAATAAGTGTCTTTGTAACTTGAGTAGTTTATATCATCGGATTTTTCTTTGTCATTTTTGAATGAGAACTGTGCAGCGTTTCCTAATGTCAGTATAATGGCAACAATGGCGGCAGCTTTGAAAAGCGGCATCAGACGATGAGTCATCGTGATAGTACGTGCCTTGACTGGAGCCGGCTCTTCAATGATTGACAGAACTTTGGCATCGAAGTCATCACCTAAAACGGTCTCTTTTTTATCGTTCTGCTCATAAGCAAACAGATCTCTGTATTTCAGGAGTTCAGTAGGAACATCATTCTGGCTAAAGAATGCCTTCAGAATCTGCTCTTCTGCCAGTGATGTCTCACAGGAGAAGTAACGGTCAACCAATTGTTCTATATACTTATAATCCATAGTTTTCTGTTTCTATATATTTTTGTTTGATAGTTTGACGGGCTCTGAAGATGTTTACTTTCACCTGTTCTTCGCTTATGTCTAATATATCAGCAATTTCTTTATAACTTTTCCCTTCGAAATCCCTGAGTTGCATGACGCTCCTCTGTTTCTCCGGGAGATTGTTGATAAGGTCTCTTACTAGTTCAACCCTGTCGCGCTGCATGACCCGCTCTTCAGGGTTTGATTCGTATGAGCGGTCTGGCGCATCCTGTTTAGTCTCTTCGAGTGACGGGTTCTTGTTTCCCATCCTTTTGTTCTTGTCGAGAGCTAAATTCCTGCAGATAGTTAGACAGAAAGCTTCTATTGATTCTATTGTGTCCCAACTGTCGCGCCTGTTCCAGACTTTTATCATTGTTTCCTGTACGATATCCTCTGCTTCCGCATTATTGAGAGTAATACGGAGGGCAAGCCGATAAAGCTCATCTTTTAACGGCAAAACGTCGTTCCGGAAACTGATATTTTTCATCCTCTCTAATTATAATGACGATTGGGAAAGTAAAAAGTTACAAGAAAAATTAAATTATTTAATAATAGTGCCGTGATTTCCATCGATGGCAGTAGCAAGGGTGATAATAACTTGACTTACCCCTTTGTCTATGGCAGCAAAGGCATTTTCCAGTTTTGGTATCATTCCGCCTGCCACGACTCCGTCTGCCACATATTTTTCGAAATCTTCACGGGTGATTGACGGTATGACACTTTCGTCATCATCAGGATTGCTGAGTACACCTTTCTTTTCAAAACTGTAGATGAGGGTTACATCATAATATTCCGCTAGTGCTTTGGCTGTTTCGCTTGCTATGGTATCGGCATTGGTATTCAGTATATTGCCTTTTCCGTCATGCGTGAGGGGAGCCATGACCGGTGTGATGCCTTCTTCGATAAGGGTATGCAGTTCTTTTCCGTCCACATGCTCCACATCGCCTACATATCCATAGTCGACATCCTTGACAGGACGTTTATGCGAACGTATGACGTTCATGTCTGCGCCTGTAAGTCCTATCGCATTCACATCCTTTGCCTGCAATTTGGCTACGAGGTTCTTGTTGACAAGTCCTCCATAGACCATCGTTACGACTTCCAGCATGGCTGCATCGGTTATTCTGCGGCCATTGACCATCTTACTTTCGATACCGAGACTGGATGCTACTTTCGTAGCTCGGCGTCCTCCACCGTGTACCAATACTTTTTTTCCTTTTATAGCACTAAAATCTTTTAGTAACTGATCGAGTTGAACTTCGTCTTCTACAACGGCTCCACCCACTTTTACTACTGTAATTTTCTCTTTCATAGCGTATTAAATATAAAAATAAAGGACGGTTCTGTTATAGACCGTCCCTCGTATTTCTTTGTTACTCTAAATAAGTATATCCATATAGTCCGGAACGGTAATTATTCAGGAATTCCTTTCCTTCCTCGAGTGATATTTTCCCTTGTTTGACACTCTTCGTAACCCATATCTCCAACTGTCTGACGAGTTTTTTAGGGTCGTACTGCACATAATCGAGTACTTCTGCTACAGTTTCACCATCGATGACCTGGTCGATATGATAACTATTGTCTTTTACACTGATGTGTACTGCTGTAGTGTCTCCAAACAGATTGTGCATATCCCCTAATATCTCCTGATAGGCCCCGACAAGGAATACACCTAAATAATAGGGCTCGTTTTTACGCAGAGAATGAACAGGAAGTATATGTGATACGTTACGGTTGGTAACGAAATTGGTTATCTTTCCGTCGCTGTCGCAGGTGATGTCCTGCAGGGTGGCACTCCTTACGGGCCGTTCGTCAAGTCTCTGTATAGGCATAATAGGGAACAGTTGGTCTATAGCCCATGAGTCAGGTAATGACTGGAATAAAGAGAAGTTGCAGAAGTATTTGTCGGCAAGAAGTTTATCCATGTTCTTCAGTTCCTCTGGCGTATGCTTCATCGATTTTGCCAATGCATTGATTTCGCGGAATACGCTCCAATACATTTTTTCTATTTCGGCTCTGGTTTTGAGGTCAACGATGCCATGACTGAAAAGGTCTAATGCCTCTTCCCGTATTTGCTCGGCATCATGGAAGTCTTCCATCATGGAACGGGTGTTCAGGTTATCCCATATCTCATATATATCCTTGACAAGCTGATGACTGTTTTCATCCGGTTCGTATTGTTCATCCATTTCTGGCAATGATGCTGTTTCGAGTACATCTATGATCAGTACGGAGTGATGGGCGGCCAACGATCGACCACTCTCGGTTATGATGTTAGGATGGGGGATATTATTATGATCTGCCGCATCCACAAAAGTATAGATACAGTCGTTTACGTATTCTTGTATTGAATAGTTTACAGAACTCTCGCTGCTAGGTGAGCGGGTGCCGTCGTAATCTACACCAAGACCGCCACCGCAATCGACAAAATCTACATTATAACCCATCTTGTGCAGTTGAATATAGAATTGTGAAGCCTCACGCAAGGCTGTCTGTATGCGTCGTATCTTGGTAATCTGGCTGCCGATATGGAAATGTATCAGTCGAAGGCAATCTTTCATACCTTTTTCCTCAAGAATGTCCAGTGCCTCCAGCAGTTCACTGCTGGTGAGTCCGAATTTGCTAGCGTCGCCACCGCTTTCTTCCCATTTTCCACTACCTGAGGAAGCCAGTTTGATGCGTATCCCAATATTTGGGCGCACATCATGCTTTTTGGCCAGACGCGCAATAATCTCCAACTCGTTGAGTTTCTCAACGACAATAAAGATTCTTTTGCCCATCTTTTGTGCCAGAAGGGCCAATTCTATATAACTTTGATCTTTATATCCATTACAGATAATAAGAGAATCACTCTGACATTGCACGGCAATGACAGCATGCAACTCTGGTTTGGAACCTGCTTCAAGACCAAGATTGAATTTGCGTCCATGACTTATTATTTCCTCTACCACAGGTTGCATTTGGTTAACCTTGATAGGATAAATAATAAAATTCTCTCCTTTGAAATTATATTCTTTAGCTGCCTGTTTGAAACAACTGCTTGTCTTCTCAATACGATTGTCAAGAATATCCGGGAATCGTAGAAGAACGGGTGACGTGACATCACGCAGCGATAATTCATCCATCACTTCACGTAAGTCGATTTGTACATTGTCCTTACATGGGGAAACACAGACATCTCCTTTGTCGTTGATGTCAAAATAGGAAGTTCCCCAACCGCTGATGTTGTAGAGCTCCTTTGAATCGTCAATGGTCCACTTTTTCATTAATAGAGTCTGGTATCTTATTTCTAAATATTAATCAATTTTCGTATCCGTTCTACTGAGATCTTTATTTTATCATAGTTGTCCAGCAGGTTTACATCCAATACGTTTTTGGCTTTACTGTAATATGGCTCTCTTGTAACAAGTTGCTCCTTGATAAATTCCTGCATTTCTTCAGGTGTCTTGTTTTTCAGCAAGGGTCTTTCTGTCCTTCCCATCTTGAGATGTCCGTATAAGACCTCCGGTGTAGCTTTAAGATATACCGTGTCGCCTTGTCCGTTCATGTAATCCATATTATCAAAAAAACATGGCGTTCCACCTCCGCAACTGATGATGACATCTTCGAATTCAGCCACTTCGTGCAACATATTGTGTTCTATCTTGCGGAATCCTTCTTCACCCTTTTCGGCAAATATCTGTGGAACGGTTTTGTGCATCCGACTTTCAATATACCAGTCAAGGTCATAAAAAGTCAAATTCAAGTCCTGTGCTAAAGCCTTTCCTACAGTGGTCTTCCCAGACCCCATATATCCTACAATAATAATTCTGATCATCAATAGGTGTTATTTCTTTTTTATCGGTGTAGCTTCTATCACTTTCTTACATTCTTCCAATGTAAGTTCCGCTGCTTTTTCATGCAGATTTTTTGGTAAGCGATAGTTCTTTCCGTCAAAAGCTATGTACGGACCATAACGTCCATTTAGAACTTCCATTTTCGGTTCTTCTTCGAAAGTTTTTATATGTTTCTGTTTTTCAGCCTCTCTCTTCTTTTCAATGAGAGAAATGGCGGTGGCCAGATTTATCGTCATCGGGTCTTCCGTTTTAGGCAGAGACACGTATTTCTTATTGTGTAAGATGTATGGACCAAAACGGCCTGCACCGATGGTAACTTCCGAACCTTCAAAATCTCCGACGGTGCGAGGTAATTTAAATAGTTCAAGAGCCTCTTCAAGAGTAATGGTCTCCATGCTCTTGTCGGATGGCAGTTGTGCAAATTTAGGTTTATCTTTATCTTCTGCAGAACCTATCTGGATGACAGGACCGAATCGTCCAATCTTAACGAAAACCGGTTTGCTTGTCTTTGGGTCAATTCCCAATTCACGTTCACCGACTTTATGTTCAGCTCTGATATTCATAGTCTTTTCTACGATAGGCTCGAAAGACTTGTCGAATTTCTTTATCATATCAGTCCATCCGGCTTTTCCTTCTGCTATTTTATCGAACTTTCCTTCTACGTTGGCGGTGAAGTTATAGTCCATGATATCAGGGAAATACTGCATAAGGAAATCATTCACGACGATACCGATATCTGTCGGAAGTAGTTTTCCTTTATCACTACCAGCCATTTCGGTGTTCGTCTTCTGAGTTATTTTGAGTCCTTTCAGTGTATCTATCGTATATTTGCGTTCTTCTCCCTTTCTGTCACCTTTTTGCACATATTCGCGCTGTTGGATAGTACTGATGGTCGGCGCATAAGTGGAAGGACGGCCGATGCCAAGTTCTTCAAGTTTATGTACAAGGCTGGCTTCAGTGTATCTGTATGGCCCTTGACTGAATCTCTCTGTAGCGGTAATCTCACGGCGCTGTAGTTCATCACCTTTTTTCATTACTGGCAATTGATGAGAAAAATCATCCTGATTATTGTCTTCATCATCATGGGATTCATTGTATACTTTCAGAAAACCATCGAACTTAATCACTTCACCGTTGGCGATGAATTGTTCTTCTGTACCTGCTATACTGATATTTACAGAAGTCTTTTCTATTTCAGCATCCGCCATCTGACATGCCGCTGTACGTTTCCAGATCAGATCATATAAACGTTTTTCCTGTGAAGATCCTTCTATTGCGGTATCACTCATATAAGTCGGGCGAATTGCCTCGTGGGCCTCTTGGGCACCTTTTGAGTGTGTGTGATATTGACGCGGTTTGCTATAATCATCCCCCCATGTCTTTATAATTTCTTCTTTGCTGGCATTGATACATAAAGAAGAAAGATTCACGGAGTCGGTACGCATATAGGTTATACGTCCGTTTTCATACAGGTGCTGAGCAACCATCATAGTTTGAGATACAGTAAAACCGAGTTTGCGGGCTGCTTCCTGTTGCAATGTACTAGTGGTGAATGGTGGGGCAGGTGTACGCTTAAGCGGTTTCTTATTGATTCCGTCAACGGTAAAAGAAGCATCTTTGCATTTTTCCAGAAAGGCTTCAACTTCTTCGTGAGTTTTGAACTTCTTATTCAGTTCGGCTTTGACCTCCGTCGCTGAGCCGTCTTTTGCTATAAGGGCAAAAATGGCGTTGATGCGATAGAATTTCTCACTGTTGAAATTCTGAATTTCACGTTCACGTTCCACTATAAGTCTTACGGCTACACTCTGTACTCGACCGGCAGAAAGAGACGGTTTCACCTTGCGCCATAAAACTGGGGAAAGCTTAAAACCTACCAAACGGTCCAATACGCGTCGTGCCTGTTGGGCATTGACGAGATTCATATCCAGATGTCTCGGACTATTGATAGCATCAAGTATGGCCGGTTTGGTGATTTCGTGGAAAACGATACGGTTCGTCTTCGCCTCATCCAATCCCAATACTTCGCAAAGGTGCCATGAAATAGCTTCTCCCTCGCGGTCCTCATCGGATGCCAACCAAATCTTTTCTGCTTTCTTTGCGTTACTTTTCAGTTCCTTTACGACTTTCTCTTTTTCTTCTGGAATTTCATAATCTGGTTCCAGAGTGTTCATATCTATGCTAAGTTCTTTTTTCTTAAGATCTCTGATATGTCCATAACTGGACATTACTTTATAGCCTTCACCTAAGAACTTTTCTATAGTTTTTGCCTTAGCAGGCGACTCCACAATAACAAGATTTTTCTGCATAATCTAATACGTACTTTTATTTAGGGCGCAAAAGTAAGCAAAACTTTTACTTATACCTTATTAATATGGTATTTTTTCTATTTTTTTAAGTTTTTTAGTCTAGTTTCTATAAATTTAAAAAGACCAGCCCTGATAGAACGTAGACCAAAAAGTTCTGTACGTATATCTTTTAGAGCAATCCATTGATATTCTACAGCGTCATCCATAGCCTTCACATTTGTCATATCTTTCACTTTACAACAGAAAAACATATCAAGTGTATGTATTGTGACTCCGGAATACAGGTAAATATTAGGTAAACTGAACAGATATTTGGTCTCCGTCACCTCTAAGCCGGTTTCTTCTTTTACTTCTCTCGTAATACCTTCTTCTCCAGTCTCTTCCATATCAACAAAACCGCCTGGCAAGTCGAGCATGCCTTTTGCGGGTTCTTTACCTCTACGTACCACTAACAGTTCGTCTTTCTCATTCATAATAAAGGCTACTGTTGCAGAACTAGGGTTCATATAATATGAAAAACCGCAATTGCTACATAATTTACTTTTCTCATTCTTTATTTCAAAATGAGAACTGCCGCAGACAGGACAGTATTTAAATTTTTCTAATGGATGCATATCTTTAATATTATAAATGATATAGGGCAGGATTATCCCGCCCTATGATAGATTAATTACCAATTGTCCGTCCTGAAAGGGAACAGAGGCAAACCGCCTTGGTTAGCCACGTTGCCAAGTTGGAAGTTGCGGAAGCAATATCTTACGGCAACAGGCTTCTTTACTTCAGGACAAGTGATGATGATTCCCTGTGTCCAGTAATAGTATGCATTTGCTTTATGGAATACTTTGTCCTCTCCGGCAAGTTCGAATCCTTGCATATCCTCATATCTGCTAATACCATCAGCAAGATTATCAAGTTGCACGTATACAGTATCATTGCTTATCTTCATACTCTTGTATGTAGGAGCGTCGGCAATCAGTTGTTTCATTCCGTATTGTTTGTTAAGTGCCAAGAATCCCAAGCGTTCCCCTACTTTTTCTTTCTGACAAGGATGGATCTGTTGCGTCTCATAAGGATAGACGGCATCATTGGTACCCACTATTGCACTATTTGGAATAATCTGGGACGCTTTAAACTGCTGCTCACGTAATTTTGCACCACTTATGGCATTTACATCATTGTCATAATAATAAGGGGCAATCTGTACAAAGTAAAAAGGAATCTCACCTAGTCCGAATTCTTCGCGCCATTGTTTGACAAGCAATGCAAGTCTTTGTGAATATTGGTCGCCTGGGTCGCCGACATTGGAGCATCCTTGATAGAAAATGATGCCCTTAACAGTATAGTTGAGTATCGGATGAAATGTTCCATTGCCCCATAAAAGTGGATAATGGTAATCCCATTTGAAATTCTTTTTAATATGGTTGATATTCAGATCTTCCTTTGTGTATTTTGTCAGATTATCCCGGTTTAACCAACTTTCCACACGTGTTCCGCCTTTATTGGCTTCGATAAGTCCGATAGGAATCTGAAGTGCCCTGCTTACCATTCTAGCAAAGAAGTAGCCCGTAGCACTGGCTTCACCGACAGTGGTGGGATCACAGATTTTCCATTCGCATTGCGCATTGTCGAGCGGAGTCTCACTCATTACACTAGGTATCTTGACGAAATGGACACCTTTGGAATTTACGGCATCAAGCACAACCTTGTTGTAATCCTGTACAGGACAGTTGCCAAAGCCCTTCACAGGCATCTCCATGTTACTCTGTCCGGCACATACCCAAACTTCTCCGGACAAGACACCGTTTACAGTCGATTTCTCACCGTCATCAAAAGTAATAGAATAGGGGGCGAATCCTGCAGCAGGAGTTTTGATCTTCACCATCCACTTGCCGTCTTTATCTACTTTTGTGGAATAGGTATTATCTGACCATGACGCAGAAACCTTTACCGTTTTTCCTGGAGTATCGGTACCCCATAGACGAGCATCGCTGTTCTGTTGTAAGATCATGTTATCACTAATTAGATTAGGCAAAGTGACCTTTGCCTGTGTGCCTAAGGCAATTGTTGCGAAAATCGAAACAATTAAAAACTGTTTATGCATAATATCTTTGATTAATTACGACTGCAATATTACAAAAAAATAGTTATCTTTGCAACTGATTATCAAAGAATTTGTATAAAAGAAACAAAATATTACTACAATAAAACAATGAGAAACTTTAAATCGCTGCTAATCCTGGTATTAGTTGCAGTGTCAATGTCTGCTGCTGCACAGAAAACGATAGACATTAATTTATGGTCGGGTGGTGCTCCAAACGATAATGGTGATGCCAACGATTCCGCAAAAGTACGTGTGTTCCTGCCAAAAACCGAAAAGGCGACAGGACGTGCCGTCGTTATCTGTCCCGGCGGAGGATACACCCATCTGGCTATGGACCATGAAGGATATGATTGGGCTCCTTTCTTTAATAAAATGGGAATTGCTGCCATCGTATTAAAATATCGTATGCCACATGGTAATCTGGAAGTTCCAGTATCAGATG
Organism: uncultured Prevotella sp.; assembly: GCF_937863835.1. GTDB lineage: Bacteria > Bacteroidota > Bacteroidia > Bacteroidales > Bacteroidaceae > Prevotella. Next base: position 41,110 of record NZ_CALMHT010000157.1, on the reverse strand, counting down.
CGGAGGAAGCAATGAAATTAGTGCGCAAAAATGCTGTCGACTGGCATATTAATCCCAATGATGTGGGTATCATGGGATCTTCAGCCGGCGGGCACCTCGCTTCCACAGTGGCCACTCATGCAGATAAAGAGTCGGTACCTGATTTCCAAATCCTTTTCTATCCGGTTATTACCATGCAACCAGGATATACACACCAAGGATCGCACGATAATTTCTTAGGAAAGGATGCAAAGAAAAAGTTGGAGAATGAATACAGCAACGATATGAAGGTGACAAGAAACACTTGTCGTGCTTTTATTGCTCTAAGTGACGATGACAGTGCCGTACTTCCGGCTAATGGAGTAAACTACTATACAGAATTGTATCGTCATGACGTTCCGGCTTCATTGCATGTATATCCTTCTGGAGGACATGGATGGGGATTTCGCGAGGGTTTCGCATTTCATATAGAGATGGAACTGGAATTGAAAGCATGGCTCGGGAGTTTTTAAGGACTAATTAAATACCAATAAAGAAAGGCGGATTATCTGATGGATAATCCGCCTTTTGGTATAATATATTCCTATTATAATAATTTCTTTATTTCAGCATCAATATCTTTGATTTGAATGTCACGCTTAACAAGTGAATTGTTCTTGTCTATCAGGAAGAATGACGGTAAATTCTGAATGTTATATACAGTGAGATATTTAGAATCCATTCCATCCGCATCTCTTACGCAAACCCATGGAAGTGCAGCTGTGTTGACTTTCCAGAAATGTTCGTCAGGATCGAGGGAAACTTGATAAATCTCAAATCCCTGTGCATGATATTTATTATACAGTTCTCGAAGAGCCATAATCCTTTGTGTGGATTCTTTTGAGGCAAAGACATGGAAGTCAAGCATGACAACTTTACCTTTTAAGTCGGTGAGGTGATGTAGATGTCCCTTGTTGTCATTCAATGGTATATCGATTACACCGGAAACGGTAACTTTGCTGGCATCAATTCTCTGATTGTTCTCTGCCTCTACTATTCGGGCGTTTTTCATTCCCTCTATGGCAATATTGTGAAGATTCTTTCCACGAAGGGCATTTGGATAATAGGTATCCCAACTGGTGGCTACAGCGGCAAAAACTTTGATGTCATCCTTGTTGTTGCGAGGATTAAAAATCAGGGTATTGCCAATCGTTTGGAAAAGAGCGTAATAAGCATAAGCTTTATTCGGCTCCTTGAAAATATAATTACGTTTTACGTTGTTTTTATAAATGTCAACCAATTTTGCAATGCTGTCTTCTGCAAGTCCACCCAAAGAGGCGTCCTTTTCTAGAGCCATAGCCTTATTGGTAAGGTCGATTTGCATAACAGCCAATTCCTTGATTTTAGAGCAGTTGTACGAACCGGAAACAGTATATTTTGTAGGCATTGTGGGGTAGGCGGCTTTTACCGTCACCGTTTCTGTAGAATCGATGGAAAGATTGATACATTCTCCCGAAATTCTAAGACGATAGAATTCAGGCGCTTCGTTTTTATCTCCACTGAATGAGAAAGCGCCGTCTTCGCCGAGTTTGACAGAATCCATGACAACTGGGCCGTTCAGACTTACATTTTCAAAATACAGAATAGAATCCTTGGCATCTGTGATGTTACCTTCTATATGGAATTTCTGCTTGTTGCATGAAGTGAAACTAACAGCAGTAAGACCAATCAGACACACATAAAATAGTTTTAAAATTGTCTTTTTCATATTATTGTTATATTTGTTTTATCAATTGACTTCCAACGAATACGGCTAGTAGTCCGATGAAAACGCTCCCGCCAGCATACAGCGCGCCATACAGGATGTTGTCTGAACGAAAAAGATGTAAACTTTCGTTCATAAAAGTGCTGAAGGTGGTAAATCCTCCACAAAAACCGACTGTCAATAGTAATTTAAGATTAGGATTCAGCAAAGCTCCTCGGTCGAAAAGTCCATAAAAAATGCCGATAAGCAGACATCCCAATATGTTCACAGTCATTGTCCCCAAAGGAAATGCTGTGAATACGGAGCCTTGGATTATCTTAGACAGTAAGAAGCGCAACACGCCTCCTATACCACTACCTATAGCAACTATGATAATACTTTTCAACATCGCTGCAAAGTTATGTAATTTAATTGAGAATTGAGAAACGAGAATTGATAATTTGATTAAATCAGCTGCTAAAAGCATAAAAAACAAGAATTTATTGTAGATTTACAGTAAAAAAATCTTTTGTTATTACAATTTTCACTATCTTTGCCCGATATTTTTGATGTTATAAAAACAATAAAGTTTTATTTAGATGAACGTAATAACGAAAACAATTCAATTGTCTGATGGAAGAACTATCAGCATTGAAACTGGGAAAGTTGCAAAACAGACAGACGGTTCTGTGGTTCTCCGTATGGGTAACACCGTACTGCTCGCAACTGTTTGTGCAGCGAAGGATGCAGTTCCTGGTACAGATTTTATGCCTTTGCAAGTTGACTATCGTGAATTTTATTCCGCAGCAGGCCGTTATCCTGGCGGATTCACAAAACGTGAAGGTAAGGCGAGTGATGATGAGATATTGACATCTCGACTGGTAGACCGTGTCCTCCGTCCATTATTCCCTTCTAACTACCATGCAGAAGTATTTGTAAATGTGATGCTTTTATCAGCTGATGGCGTAGATCAGCCTGATGCTTTGGCAGGTTTTGCCGCATCAGCCGCTATGGCTTGTTCAGATATTCCATTTGAGTGCCCAATTTCTGAGGTTCGTGTAGCCCGTGTTAATGGCGAATATGTCATCAACCCTACATTCGAACAGACAAAAGAGGCTGATATGGATATCATGGTAGGCGCTTCTGCAGAGAATATCATGATGGTTGAAGGTGAGATGAAAGAAGTTTCAGAGCAGGACATGATCGGAGCCTTGAAAGCAGCTATGGATGCTATCAAACCGATGTGTGAGATGCAGCTGGAACTGTCTAAAGAACTGGGTAAGGACGTAAAGCGCGAATATTGTCATGAAGTGAACGACGAGGAATTGCGTGAACAGATCAAGAAAGAGACTTACGACAAATGCTATGCTATAGCAGAAGCTGGAGATCATGACAAGAAGAGTCGTGAAGATGCTTTTGATAAGATTAAGGCTGACTTCCTGGAAGCTTATGATGCAGCTCATACAGATCTTTCTGAAGATGAACTTGCAGAGAAGCATGAGATGGCAGGCCGTTACTATTCAGATGTAATGCGCGACTCTATGCGTCGTTGCATCCTTGACGAAGGAAAGCGCCTGGATGGTCGTAAGACAGATGAGATTCGTCCTATCTGGTGCGAGGTTTCCCCTCTGCCAATGCCTCACGGAAGTGCCATTTTCCAACGTGGTGAGACGATGTCGCTATCTACTTGTACCCTCGGTACAAAGATGGATGAGAAGATGATAGACAATGTATTAGAGAAGAGTTACCAGCGTTTCATGCTGCACTACAACTTCCCTCCTTTCTGTACAGGCGAGGCTAAGGCTCAGCGCGGTGTAGGCCGTCGTGAGATTGGTCATGGTCATCTGGCATGGCGCGCATTGAAGAATCAGATACCTGAAGATTATCCTTATACAGTACGTCTGATGAGTGAAATCCTTGAGAGCAACGGTTCTTCATCTATGGCTACGGTATGTGCCGGTACATTGGCTCTGATGGATGCCGGTGTTCCTATGAAGAAACCTGTAAGCGGTATCGCAATGGGACTTATCAAGAATCCGGGCGAAGACAAGTATGCTGTTCTTAGTGATATTCTGGGTGATGAAGACCACCTGGGAGATATGGACTTCAAGACCACAGGTACGAAAGACGGTCTTACAGCTACACAGATGGATATCAAGTGTGACGGACTCAGTTTCGATATTCTTGAAAAGGCTCTTATGCAGGCTAAGGCTGGTCGTGAACATATCCTTGGTAAACTGACGGATACTATCGCTGAACCACGTGCAGAACTTAAACCGCAGGTTCCTCGTATAGTAGCTTTGGAGATTCCTAAAGAATTTATCGGTGCTATCATCGGTCCTGGTGGAAAGATCATCCAGCAGATGCAGGAAGAGACAGGTGCTACAATCACAATCGATGAGGCAGATGGCAAGGGTAAGGTTCAGGTTAGCGGTGCTAACAAGGAAATTATCGATGCTGCTCTTGCTAAGATCAAGGCTATCGTGGCTGTACCTGAAGTTGGTGAAGTTTACGAAGGAACAGTACGTTCCATCATGCCTTATGGCTGTTTCGTGGAAATCATGCCGGGTAAAGATGGATTGCTCCATATATCAGAGATAGACTGGAAACGTCTTGAGACAGTAGAAGAGGCTGGTATCAAAGAGGGCGATAAGATTCAGGTTAAACTGATGGAAATCGATCCTAAGACAGGCAAATACAAACTTTCTCACCGTGCCCTTCTTCCTAAACCGGAAGGATATGTAGAGCGTGAGCGCCGTCCTCGTCCTGAGCGTGGTGAGCGTCGTCCTCGCCCTGAAAGAGGTGAACGTCGTCCTCGTCCAGATTTCAATAATGGCGAACAGCGTCATTTTGAGCACAAGGATTTCCATGATCCAATGGAAAACAATGAGCCGAAGGATTTCAATGATTCTTTAGACAACAAAGATTTCTAATCAATAATTAGATTATATATTAAATCCCCGCAGATTTTCGTTTGCGGGGATTTTTATTTTTATATGATTAATGAATGTATGTCTGCTATCCTTAATGCAGGGATACTTTCCTTATAGAACCATCATCCATTCTGATCATGTTAATGCCCCGGCTCGGGTTACAAGATGATGTTCCGGTAAGTGTGTAGTAAACGGTTGGAATAGCATCGATGGACGAAATGACAGGTTGACCGAAAGTTGTTGAACTGACATCCGGGAGCGCATCATCCATGCTATTCTCTTCCGTACCAGGTGTCTCGCAAGAATGGATGGACAGGGTGGCAAATCTATCGTCTGCTGAAGTTTTAACGATGGTAATTTTATACTCTGTGTATGCTGGTACGCTGAATGGCATTACTACCTTGGTGCCAACCTTGCCCGACTTGCAGAAGAGAGTGCTACTTCCGTCGAGCGTCTCCACCTTTATATATATCTTATCGCCCGCATTGCCCGTCGACTCAAAGTCGAGTGTGTAGTTGCCTGCTTCAAATTGCAATGAGGGGTAAACATTGTTGTCCGCATTGTTCGCCTTCTTCGGTGTACCGTATTCATATTTAGTCTGTGCTGCATTGACCGTCCAACTGTGTTCCTTGGGGTCGAAGCCCTTCGTGTCGATATTGAGCCGCCATTTCAGCGTCTTGTCGCAGTTGTCTTTGAGCGAATAATTACTCATGAAGTTCCACATCGTCAGAGCTGAATTGTTGTCTTCAGTCCTGTCTGTATAATCATTGTGTCCCATGCCGTCTATCTCGTAATAGACGTAAGGGAATCCGCCATCACCTGCTTCATATATACTCTTTGTGTATTTGCCGGTGACAGTGGTGACTACAGGTATTGGATTACAACCGTTGCGCGCCACCATATTATCACGTATGATGGGCATACAAGAATATTTCACAAAGTTGTCTGCTTTACCGTGGATGTGGAGGAAAGGAACGGGCCGAGCACCTGTAGTACGATGATGAAACTCGTTGAGCTGAAATCCACTGATAGAAGCGAATGCGGCAAAGATGTCACTTGCACAACTTGTGTTAGCGTATGTCATCATACCGCCATTGGAGAATCCGCAACAATAGATTCGAGAATGGTCGATTGTGTAACTTTTCGTTACGTCTTCGATGATAGCCTTGAAGAAGTCCAGGTCTTCATTGGCCGTACCTGTAGAGTTCCATCCAGGTATGCTACCTCCGAAAATAGCGAAATATTGGTTTGCACCCTGTGGATACACCACGATGCAACCGTTAGCGTCGGCTACCGAAGTGCGGAAGGGTGAACGGTCGGTGTCGTGACCGGATGCCCCGTGGAGTGAGAATACGACGGAAGGGTTCGCTTTGACATTGTCAGGTACATAGATTATATATTTTCTCGTTACACCATTTACGGTCAGCGTCTTTTCCGTGTTTACGGTCGCTGCCTGTATGTTGCCCATGAAGAGCATCGTCAAACAGGCGGTCAGAATTGTTTTTCGTATCATATCTTATAGTTTTTAATTTTTATCGGATTTCTCTGCAAAGTTAATGGTTTATTCCCATATATTCATTTTATTATGTAACATATAATTACGCTGATGGCACAAATATAATTTTCAGAAGATTCTGGTTTGCCTTGTCACGCTCTATATCATGACAAATAGCAATGGGTGGAAGATTTGCCAGATGATATGTTATCGTATTTTATCGTCTTGCCTTGTCAGTTCATAACGTATAGCTTCTTAGAAAATTTTAAGTTCTCCTACACTATGCGTATTTCATATATAACACCTTTATTATCAGTGATTTAGATACAGTGTATAAGGATTTTTACATACACTAACTAAGGCCTTTTTACACCATTATTTGACAAGCTATGAATTTTCTGGACATTTCCGAACATTTTGGTGATTCTCCAACTAACAAACAAACCTTCATAACATCGGATTACACGAAAACAATTAATCAAAAGGATTGACTTTATACACCTATCCGATCTGGATAGCAAAGCTATGTCACTGGGATAGGTAACCTATGTCATTGGGTTTGCAAAGTTATTTCATCGAGAAAGGTAAGTAAGAAATATCTAAAATGGACTGGAAAGTAAAAAAGTGAACATCAAAAGTAAAGAAATTGAGAACCAAAAGTAAATAAGTGTATAACAGTGTATGTAAAAATCCTTATACACTGTATCTAAATTGCTGATAATGAATACGATATATCCGATTCTGGAAAGTGTAGGAGAAATAATAAAACCTATGAGAAAAATCTGCCACAAATTCGTTGCCCTCATAATCATTAATAGAGTAAGCGAATTTGCGGTAGATGATGGATGATTATTGTTTCAGAAGATTCAGACCTTGTTGAGGTTTCAAAACGTCATGTACCTTCTCATTGGCACCACTGATATTGGCGGTGGCAGAGACTTTGATGTCGCTGCAGGAAGCTCCTATCTTGAACGTATATGTGCCATTGTCAACCACCCACTGGCTCTGGCTGTCATCAAACGATGCCAAATCCATCTTGCGGATAGTCATGTGCAACGTCTCACTCTCGCCCGGTTTCAGTTCTTTGGTCTTGCCGAAGGCTTTCAGCTCTTTGGCAGGCTTTTGCAGTTTACCTTTAGGAGCGGAGACATACACCTCAGCCACTTCCTTTCCAGCCCTGTTGCCAGTGTTCTTGATGTTGACAGATACCTCAATCTTGTCGCCGCTGACCTTGACCGACGGTTTGCCATAACTGAATGTCGTGTAAGACAGACCATAGCCGAAAGGATAAGCCACATTTTTGCCGAAAGTGTCGAAGTAACGATAACCCACGTAGATGTCTTCTTCATGGTTGCTGTAATCGTAACCCTTGAAAGGCACGCCCCAGTCGGACATCGATTTGTAGTCGTAAAGCGACATATCCTTCGGGAAATTCTTTGTGGACGGGTGGTCGGTGGCAGAGATAGGCCATGTCATGGTGAGTTTACCGGAAGGATTGGCTTTGCCGGTGAGCACATCAGCTACAGAGTTGCCGCCCTCTTCGCCAGGTTGCCAAGCCACGAGGATGGCATCTGCCAGATTGCGCCATGAGGCAGTCTCTATCACAGAACCAGAATTGATGATGACAATGACGGGCTTGCCCTGCTGATGGAAAGCATCACTGACGTCACTCAGTATCTTACGTTCGGCATCACTGATGTTGAAGTCCACATTGATGTCGCGGTCGAGTCCTTCGCCAGCTTGTCTGCCGATGGTGAAGATGGCGGCATCAGCATTGCCTATTTCCGCATCAATGCATCTGCGGGTTACTTCCATCTCAGGAAGTTTGGGTTGACCTTGGCTGAGGAACCACATCACAGGGTCTTTGTCTGCCTGAAATTTCACTTTTTCATATTCCACATATTTCTGATAGATATCGGTCAGTGTCTTTGTGGTCGATATTCCTGCATTCTTCAGACCAGTCACCATGTCTACCACATAAGGGGTGTGCACACAACCAGAGCCCAGTCCGCCTGACATGAAGTCGTAAGAATTGACGCCAAAGAGGGCCACCGTCTTGAGATTCTGCATAGGCAATACCTTGTCGTTCTTCAGCAGTACCATACCTTCCGTCGAACTCTGACGGGTGATAGCTGCGTGTGCTTTCAGGTCGGGTTTGTTGGTGTACTGATATCCCTTGAAGCGCGGAGATTTCACAATCATTTCCAACACACGTTTTACATCCGTATTGACATCATTGATATCCAGTTTGCCGTCTTTCACGCTTTGTATGATTTCTTCTGCCTGAGAAGGATAGCCAGGCATCATCAGGTCATTTCCTGCATGAACCTGTTCCGTGGTGTTGCGCTTTCCTATCCAGTCGGTCATCACCATGCCTTTGAATCCCCATTCATCACGCAGGATAGTGGTGAGCAGGTCGTGGCTCTGTTGAGCGAGTGTACCGTTTATCTTATTGTAAGAGGCCATGATGGTCCACGGCTGACTCTCTTTTACCATGATTTCGAATCCTTTTAGGTACAGTTCACGTAGTGCCCGTTGAGACACACGTTCGTCCACCTTGGTGCGGTCGGTCTCCTGAGAGTTGACGGCGAAGTGTTTCGCACTTGTACCCACTCCCATACTCTGTATGCCTTGCACCATTGCGGCTCCTATTTTACCAGTGACGACAGGGTCTTCGGAATAGTATTCGAAGTTGCGGCCGCAGAGGGGATTGCGATGCAGGTTCATACCTGGACCGAGAATGACATCGCATCCATACTCTAGCACCTCATTACCCATCGCTTTGCCTACTGATTTTACCAAGTCGGTGTTCCATGTACAGGCGAGAGCCGTACCGATAGGAAAACCGGTGGCGTAAAATGTCTGTGATGTACCTTCGCGCGTAGCGTCGATATGCACACCCGCAGGTCCGTCGGTGAGTACTGTGGATGGAATGCCCAACCGCGGGATGGCTACAGTGATGCCGGCGGCACCGGCCACCAACTTCTTCTGAGCGCCCATCATGGCACCGCTGCCTGCGAATCCTGCGTTTCCGCCACCCACGAGTATGGAGGCTTTCTCTTCGAGCGTCATCGCTTTGATTACTTCGTCAATGTTATTGGCGTTAAGTTTTGGAACATTTGTCTGGGCCGATAGTCCAACTGTGCAGACAATAGCTGCAACACAGATAATAGGTCTTTTAAAAAATTTCATGATACTAAGTCAATTATGTTATTATCTCTACAAAGTTATACATTTATTTCTATATAACAAAGTATTATCCCTCGGTTATAGGTATTTTATATTCACTATAACATAAATTAATTCACAAAAAAATGTTATTTGTTTGCTCATATTAATTTTTTTATTACTTTTGCAAAAGTGAAAATACAAAAAAACAAAATAACTATGGAGACAAAGATTACGAAAGAGGGCGCACAGACAATCATCAAGGTTGACGGGCGCATGGATACACTTAACGCAAAGGAATTTGAACAGAGTATCCAACAAGTGCTTCAGGAAGCAAAACCTGATGTGTGTATAGATTGTGAAGACTTGGAATATATAAGTAGTAGCGGTTTACGTGTATTTATGACTATTCTTAAGTATACAAATAGTGTAGATGGCAAACTGGTATTGCAGAAAATGCGTCCTGATGTAAAGGATGTGTTCGATATGACAGGGTTCTCTGCTCTGTTTAATATAGAATAACCGATATAATCACAATATGAAAAGGATTTCAGTTCTATTCTGAAATCCTTTTTTTCATTATGAGGTGATTCTCATTGTTGACACGCTGATAGGATATCTCGTTCATGATTTTTCTGATTAAGAAAATCCCCAATCCACCGATAGGTCTGTCTTGTGCCGAAAGCGTTATGTCCGCCTCTGGGGCTTTCGTCGGATCGAAAGGTACACCGCTGTCAATAAGAGTAAAAACCAGTTCCCCATTTTCGAATACTGCGTTAAGGATAATTTTGTGTTTCCCCTCTTCATTAGGATAAGCATACATGACAACATTTGCGATGGCTTCTTCCAATGCGAGGTTCAAACTCATAACTAATGACGGGGACATACCAATACTTTCACCAACGTCTTCAATGAAAGCGGCAATATTGTCCATTTCATCAAGCTTATTTATAATCTCGATACTTTTTTCCATATCTTGTGAACCCTTCTATAGTATTATGCTTCTCTTTTATGAGTAATATTATTTGCAAATATAGACAAATTCTTGTGCAACTTGAAGTATTTAGTGTTAAAAATTGCAGATGAGAAGAAAAAGAAGTAACTTTGTGCGCAAATTCTAAAATTATAATTATTACAACTATGGCAAAAAAAGCTTTATTGATGATCCTCGACGGATGGGGCATCGGACAACATGGTAAAGGTGATGTTATTTATAATACACCGACTCCTTATCTGGACCTTCTTTTCGCAACCAGCGCACACTCTCAGTTGCAGGCTAGCGGTGAGGATGTAGGTCTTCCAGACGGACAGATGGGTAACTCGGAGGTTGGTCACCTCAATATCGGTGCAGGTCGTGTAGTTTATCAGGACCTCGTCAAGATTAACCGTGCTTGCAAGGATGGTTCTATCATGAAAAATCCTGAGATCGTTTCTGCTTTCTCTTATGCGAAAGAGACTGGCAAAAAGGTCCATTTCATGGGACTGACATCTAATGGTGGAGTGCACTCTTCATTGGATCATCTGTTTAAACTATGCGAAATATCCAAAGAATATGGTCTGAAAAATACTTTTATCCACTGTTTTATGGATGGTCGTGATACCGACCCTAAGAGTGGCGTAGGTTTTATCAAGGAATTGGAGACCGTTTGCGACAAGACTGATTGTCATATCGCAAGCATCATCGGACGTTTCTATGCGATGGACCGTGACAAACGTTGGAATCGTGTAAAAGAGGCTTACGACCTGTTGGTAGACGCAAAAGGTAAGCAGTCTGACAATATGGTAAAGGCTATGGAGGAAAGTTATGCCGAAGATGTAACCGACGAGTTTATCAAACCAATCAACAACTCTTCCGTAGACGGTACAATCAAAGAAGGTGATGTTATCATTTTCATCAACTTCCGTAATGACCGTGCCAAAGAACTGACTCAGGTATTGACACAACAGGATATGCCTGAAGAGGGAATGAAGACAATTCCTAATCTGCAATATTACTGTATGACTCCTTACGACGCATCATTCAAGGGCGTACATATACTGTTCCCGAAAGAGAACGTGATGGATACACTCGGAGAATATCTGAGCAAGAGCGGTAAGAAGCAGTTGCATACAGCAGAAACAGAGAAGTATGCCCATGTAACATTCTTCTTCAATGGTGGTCGTGAGGCTCCTTATGAGGGTGAGGACAGAATTCTGGTTCCTTCTCCAAAGGTTGCCACTTATGATCTGAAACCAGAGATGAGTGCTTATGAGGTAAAAGACAAACTGGTAGCTGCTATCAAGGACGATAAGTACGATTTCATCGTAGTCAACTTCGCAAATGGTGACATGGTAGGTCATACAGGCGTATACAATGCTATCGCAAAAGCTGTATGGGCAGTAGACAACTGTGTGAAAGATGTCATCGAGGCAGCCAAGAAGACCGGTTATGAAGCTATCATCATTGCCGACCATGGTAATGCGGATAACGCCATTAACCCTGACGGCACACCGAATACAGCGCACTCTCTGAACCCTGTACCATTCGTATATGTAACAGACAATAACAGTGCCACTGTAAAAGACGGTCGTCTGGCTGATGTAGCTCCTTCTATCCTGCATATCATGGGCATGGAACAGCCTTCGGATATGACTGGAGAAAATCTGATTTCAGATAAATAGACTGGCTGATGGACGTGAAGATTGAAGATAGTTGGAAAGCCCACATCGGAGCAGAATTTGACAAACAGTATTTTGTCGATTTGACTCAGTTCGTGCGCGAGGAGTATATGCACTATACATGTTATCCTCCCGGTAATATGATTTTCAATGCCTTCAATCTATGTCCGTTCGACCAAGTGAAAGTGGTAATCATAGGGCAGGACCCATATCACGAACCGGGACAGGCACATGGCTTGTGCTTCTCGGTCAACGATGGAATACAGTTTCCTCCTTCGCTGATTAATATTTTCAAAGAGATTCAGAATGATTTCGGTACACCTGCTCCACTGAGCGGTAATCTTACCCGTTGGGCGGAGCAGGGCGTACTTCTTCTTAATGCGACACTCACGGTGAGAGCGCATCAGGCTGGTAGTCATCAGCGCAGAGGTTGGGAGGAGTTCACTGATGCTGCCATTAAAGCATTGGCAAACGACCGCGAGCATCTCGTATTTATATTATGGGGCAGTTACGCACAGGGTAAGGCAGCATATATAGACCCTTCTAAACACTTAGTACTTAAGTCTGCACATCCGTCCCCTTTGTCTGCATATCGCGGCTTTTTCGGAAACAAGCATTTCAGTAGAGCCAATGATTATCTTGTACAGAACGGAGAAACACCTATTAATTGGTAATGATAATATGGAAACACCACCTATCATACAAATAGATAATGTATTGATTTCTCTTGATTGTTTAACAGAGAAATTTTGTTGTGATCTAGAAAAATGCAATGGCCAATGTTGTGTGGAAGGTGATGCGGGTGCTCCGGTAACGCTCGATGAAATCGGCGGAATCGAAGATTCTCTCGATACTGTATGGAATGATCTTTCGGCGGCCGCTCAAGCTGTGATAGACAAGCAGGGAGTGGCATATATAGATGAAGAAGGAGATATGGTGACCAGTATTGTGAACGGAAAAGATTGCGTCTTTACTTGTCATGAGAAAGGTTGCTGTTATTGTACATTGGAGAAAGCGTACCGCGCTGGAAAGACAAAGTTCTGCAAACCTATCAGCTGCTATCTTTATCCTATCAGGGAAGTGAAGGTCGGCGAGAATATGGTGGGACTGAATTATCATGAGTGGGATGTCTGCAAATGTGCGCGTGAAAAAGGTAAGGAACTGAATCTGCGTGTATATCAATTCCTTAAACAGCCGCTTATTGACAGATTTGGTGCGGAATGGTATAAATCACTGGAGGAAGCCGTGGCAGAACTGAAAGCCAAAGGCTATATCAAGTAATAAGAACTAATAACCTATACATCGATGGAAACACATTCTATAATGTCTTTATTGGCACACAACGGATTGATTAATTTAATCGCAATACTGTTCATTATATTTCTCTTTTCTTGTTTTCGAATATGGAAAGAGTCGATTATGAGCAGACTAGAAACTGTTATTAAGTACGTCGCTGTAGTTATATTTATTGGCGGTTTCATCGTCTATTTTATAGGTTTTACAACAGGTCCCGAAGGGCCCGGAACAGCCGGTTCGTGGATGGCTTTCATCTTACGTCCAATGATGTCTTCCTTGGAGATGTTCGTTTCTCATTCAGATTTGCTGGAGGTTTCCCCCGAAATGAAAGAGAATGCCTTATATATGACATTCTTCTCGTTTTTACACTTTGCTGCTATAGCAGTCACTGGTATTATTGCAGTCTATTATTTAGGTGCAAGGGTCATATCATGGGTGAAATGGAACTGGATGCTACTGTTGCATAAGAAATGCGAAAATCTGCACATTTTCTTTGATGCTAATGAGACTTCTATGCACTTGGCAGAGGATATTCGTAAGAATGATCCCACGGGTAAGAAAGATATCATTGTTTTGTATACATGCAATCAATCTGATGAAAAAAGCGGTGGAGAAGAGGGCTTTACCAGCATGCTGAATATGTTCTCGTTCAGGAAAGATATGTTGATAAAGGCTGACAGCATGAAGATGTTTATCAAACGCCTTTCTCTACCTGTATATCATTTTACTGAAGAGAATGTACTTAACAAACTGGGCCTGTTAAGTGGACTGAAAAGAGCCCATAATGTGAATCTCTATTTCCTTTCCGAGGATGAGAATGCGAATATATTATCGTCATTGAAAATAAAGAATGACCCATTCTTTTCAGACAAAACTTTTGCAAATAAACGGGTTCGTCTGTTTTGCCGATCTTCGAAAGGAGGTGCTAACGTGATATTTGAACAGCATACAAAAAGTGTGGTAGAAACGGTCATTGTGGATAATTCTTATCTTTCAGTATGGTCTCTTCGTACTCTTCCTGTATATGTGAATGGAGAACAGAAACCGTTTTTGTTCGCTTCACACCCAGTGAATTTTATTGATATTGACCCTGATGAAGGTATCGCATTGTCGAAGTTTCATGCTGCTATCATAGGATTTGATGAAACAGGACAGGAAGCCTTGAGGTTCTTATATGAGTATGGCCAGTTCGTTTATCCTGAAGAAATGGGCGACAACAATTTTATATGTGATATCTTTGATAGCAGTCTTCAGAAATTGAAAGGGCGTTTTGTTACTAAGTATCCCAAGTTGAAAGATGAAGATACTGGAATCAAATGGCATAACATGGATTACAGGTGTACTGAATTTTGGGACGGTCTGCGTGAGAATATAGATAGTCTCAACTATGTTGTGCTGGCCATGGGAGATGACGAAAAAGATATGACTTTGGCTGTGGATATATTCAATTTGGCGCAGCGATATCGTAAAAACGGTCTGTCGCATTTTGGCATCTTTGTGCGTTCTTATAGATTTGCCAATGAGAAGAGACTGGAGGAAATAGCCAGAGTACACGCCAATAGAGGAGAAAAAGTAATAAACATCTTCGGAAAGTTGTCAGATTTGTATACAAAGAACCGAATCTGTGATGACAAATTACAGAATGCGGCAGCACTGTTCTCATACATTTACAATAAACGATGCAATGATGTCAATAATGAAGAAGACAGTTTACAGATAGACAATGACACGATCCGGAAAGCTAATGATGTATGGAGAGCCCGCCATAACGACAGTCGGAACAATTATCAGGAATATCTGGATGTAAGACGTGATGAGACTCAAAAACTATCTGATGCCTATCATATCTATACCAAGATGAAAATGGTCGGATTCGATGAACTGAGAGACCAAGTACTGGCAGCATCAGGTTCTTCTTCGGTATCTTTGAAGAGGTATAACAATTTACCGTTCTTGTCGAATCTTGCGAAACTGGAGCACAAACGTTGGTGCGCATCTCATTATGCAATGGGCTATATGCCTATGACAGAAGATGAATATAAGAAAACTGGTAAGACATGCGATGTCGTGCATAAACGTAACAGATGTCTTGTAGACTGGGAAAAACTGAATGAATTTAAGGAAGCTCCATATCAGTATTATGACGAATTGGTAGTTACTACCTCGTTCGGTCTCTTCTATAACAAAGAGATAGATGATGTCTATAGAAATGTATAGACATCATCCGTATTTTTATTATTTGATATATTTGACGTAATCACTCTTGCGAGGTTTTGCAGCAGGGGCATCTTTGAGGGCATAGCCTAACACGCAGTGGCCGATACCTTCATAATCACCTTCAATACCCCATTCTTTGAGCATCGCTTTGCCTTCTTTTGAATCGAATACTTCCTTAGCGCGATGTATCCAGCAACTTCCTAATCCTACTGCATGTGCAGCATTCATAAGATTGCCCATCACGAGAGAACCGTCATAAAGATATGTGGGACGTTCTCTGTTTGCCAGTACAATCAGTACAACGGGTGCACCATAGAACGGATCAGTTTTGGTACCCAATACTTTAGCATTCATATCGGACAATTGATCTCTAACCGCTTTGTTTGTTACGGCAATAATAATAGGCGACTGCATTCCCATGCCTGTGGGGGCGTAAGTGCCCGCTTCAATTATCTCGTCTATCAGATCCGTTGCCGGCATCTTATCCGGTTGATAACCGCGTATGCTACGGCGCGTCTTCATATTTTCAAGTAATGCATTCATATCATTTCTATTAATAAAATTAGATACAATAATGATTTACTATTTATTTTGGAATCTTTCAGATTGCTGGCGAATTAATTCCACATCATCGAAATAGTTGATTTGCATCGCTTTGCGAACTTCATCCATTGTTTGGGCTGCCGTTTCGCGTGCTTTAGCCGTACCTTTCTTTAGAATGTTGTATATCTCAGGTATATCCTGCTCAAACTCATGACGGCGCTGACGCATTGGTTCAAGCATATTGTTGATAACGGAATTAAGGAATTTCTTGCATTTCATGTCACCAAGTCCACCTCGGCGATAATGGTCTTTAAGTTCTTCCAAATTTTTATAATCAGGCCAGAAAGCAGTGAAATCATCGTCAGTACAGAACGCATCGAGGTATGTGAATACGGTATTCCCTTCCACCTTACCCGGATCTGAAACATTCAGATGCCCAGGGTCTGTATACATAGAACGGACCTTCTGCCATACATCTTCTTGTGTGTCGCTCAGGTAGATGCAGTTACCCAGACTCTTACTCATTTTCTCTTTACCGTCAGTGCCTGGTAAGCGGCGCGCTGTCGCATTCTCAGGGAGCATGATGTTAGGTTCTACTAATACTTCGGAGTAAATCTGATTGAAGCGGCGTACCAGTTCACGTGTTATCTCGAGCATCGGTTCCTGATCTTCACCGGCAGGTACTGTTGTAGCTTTGAATAGTGTTATATCAGCGGCTTGACTTACTGGGTAGCAGAAGAAACCGAGAGGTATATTTGCCTCAAAGTTGCGCATCTTGATTTCAGTCTTTACAGTAGGGTTACGCTGAACGCGGGATACACTGACAAGATTCATAAGATATGTAGTGAGTTCTGCAAGTTCCGGTATCTGACTCTGAATAAATAAAACACACTTTTCAGGGTCAAGACCAGCTGATAGATAATCCAAAGCTACTTCTATAATGTTTTGGCGTATTTTTTCCGGATTATCTGCATTATCTGTAAGAGCCTGAACATCGGCCATAAACACAAACATACGATCGTAGTTGCCTTCATTTTGCAACTGTACACGGCGACGGAGCGAACCAATATAGTGCCCCAGATGGAGCTTGCCTGTTGGACGGTCGCCAGTTAGAATTACTTTTCCCATTATTTTTCTTTTGTTATTTTAAGTGCAAAGATAGTGCAAAATTTTGATTAAGCGAAGTGAATGTGAATATATTTCCTTTCCCCAACAAAAATGATGCTGGCGCATCACGCGCCAGCATCATTGAGGAGTTGTCCTGATAATACAATAATCGTAACTTTTCTTTATTGTTTAAGTAATGTGTCTTTACTGAAGAGTTATTAAGACTCATGATATCTTTTTTCTTCCATCTAATCGATATCAGCTTAAATTCAAGTGGCGAAATTACTTGAAAACTTTGAAATGAGACTTATCATCTCAGAAAAAAAGGTTATCATCTCAAAGAAAAAAATGTTTTTAGGTGTAATATGACCCTTTTAAGGTTTTGGACAACAAAAAAGTTCAATACTTATTCTATAATCAGACAGATTAATAGTCGGAAGGGTATCTTGTAGACATTCCCCGTTTTTATTTCAATAAACTTCGGTTTAATATGGTTATTGTTTTCCCTTCTATGCTAATGGCGCCTGAGCTTGCAAATTCAGATAGACTTCGCATTAGAGAAAATTTCTGTATGCCGAATGAATCGGCAATTTCTTGACGTGACTTTTCCAGATGAATAGTCATGGATTTCTGTTTAATAGCCGTATCAATAATGTAGAATGCTACTTTCTCGTTTACCGTTAATAATGATAACATACGCATCTTTCGGGTGAGAAATACATTAATGTTCGAAAGAGTCGCAATGAAATTATCACGTATCTGTTCGTTGGTGTCAATCAGTATCTTTAGTTCGGATGGCATCATCCTTAATATCTCTACAGCAGTATCCGTCTCAACACTTACAGGCATACTGTTGTCTTTGGCAAAGATAAATGCCGGTGCAATGATGTTTCCACTTTGGAGCCGACTCACTTCCACATATTTGCCTGATAATCCCACCATACGCGCAACCATTTCGCCACGGATGATGATATCGGCATATTTGCATGGTGATCCTGCCAACGCGTAAATATCATTTTTGTCCAGATATATTATACGGTATTTTACCGATTGCATCAATATGTCGATTTCCATTTCACTCATACCCTTAAATAGCGGGCATTGGAGTAGTGTCGTTAGTATGTATTCATTCATCATAGATATATTATTTGCGCAAACATAGATAAAATATAAATGATACGAAATTCTTTAATTACAACTTTAACTTTTTTTATTGCAATAGAGTAACATTTGTTACCGATGGACTATTTTTGAGTCCATATCTTTGCAATCGAATATTGAAGACGCTGTGTCTTTATATTATATAAAACTAATTTAAAACGATATGAATATGGAAAGTAAAATGTTTTGTTATCAATGTCAGGAGACAGCGAAGGGTACTGGCTGTTTATTGAGAGGCGTATGTGGTAAACAGCCGCAAACGGCGAAGTATATGGATTTACTGCTTTTTGTAGTAAGAGGAGTGGCAATTGTCGATAACGCATTGCGCAAGGCTGGCAGACCCAGTTGTGACTGTGCGGGCGATTTCATCGTGGATGCTTTGTTCTCTACCATAACGAATGCGAATTTCGATGATGCCAGTATCGAAGCTCGAATAATAGAAGGTATTAAGAAAAGGGATCATCTGATTGAAAAAGCACATGGGATATCCTTACCGGATTATGAAGAACTGAATTGGCGTGGTGATCAATCCACTTATGAAGAACAGTCGGCAAAGGTAGGCGTGTTACGTACTGCGAATGAGGATATTCGTTCTCTTAAAGAACTCACGATGTATGGATTGAAAGGAATGGCAGCCTATTATGAACATGCGGCCCGACTTGGATACAAAGATACAGAGATCATCCATTTTATGTGCGATGCCCTTGCTCTCATATCTAATCCTGCTGCAGAACAGGAAGAGTTGTTTAATGTCGTATTAGAGACTGGAAAGTTTGGAGTAAAAGCCATGGCATTGCTAGATGAGGCAAATACGAACAGTTATGGAAATCCAGAGATTACGAAGGTGAATATCGGTGTGGGTAAAAACCCGGGTATTCTTATTAGCGGTCATGACCTGCATGACATAGAAGACCTGTTACGCCAGACCGAAGGAACAGGTATTGATGTTTATACCCATGGTGAAATGTTACCAGCCCACTATTATCCACAACTTAAGAAATACAAACATTTGGTAGGCAACTACGGTAATGCATGGTGGAAACAGAAAGAGGAATTTTCTACGTTCAATGGTCCAATCGTATTTACCACCAACTGTATCGTACCTCCGTTGGCAGATGCCAATTATATAGAACGTATGTTCACAATGAACAGTACAGGATATCCCGGTTGTCGACATATAGAGACTGGTGCGGATGGCCATAAGGATTTTTCTGAGGTTATTGAGATTGCGCGTAATTGTGATGCTCCTACAGAGATTGAACATGGAGAGATCTTGGGAGGATTCGCTCATAATCAAGTGTTGGCTCTGGCAGATAAGATAGTAGATGCGGTGAAGTCGGGAGCTATCAAGAAGTTTGTCGTGATGGCTGGTTGTGACGGTCGGATGAAAAGTCGTAATTATTATACTGAGTTTGCCGAAAAATTGCCTGGAGATGCCGTGATTTTAACTGCCGGGTGTGCTAAGTATAAGTATAATAAACTGAATCTGGGAGATATCAATGGCATCCCACGCGTGCTTGATGCCGGTCAATGTAATGATAGTTATTCACTCGCACTGATAGCTATGAAGTTACAAGAGGTCTTCGGGCTCGATGACATCAACAAGTTACCTATCGTTTATAATATTGCCTGGTATGAACAGAAGGCTGTAATCGTATTACTCGCCTTACTCAGTCTGGGTGTTAAGAATATCCACCTTGGTCCGTCTCTGCCGGCATTCCTGTCCGCCAATGTCGCAAAGGTGCTTATTCAACAGTTTGGAATAGCAGGTATCGGAACTGTAGAAGACGATTTGAAACTGTTCGGACTGGCATGAAAATAAAGATAAAGAGAATATATGATGCCATAGAGCCAACAGACGGTTTACGAGTAATCGTAGACCGACTGTGGCCTAGAGGTATCAAAAAGGAAAATCTGACGTATGATTTGTGGGCGAAAGATATTTCCCCTTCACCTGCACTCCGCCAGTTGTGGCATCAAGATCCGGAGCACAATTGGGATAAGTTCGCCATGGATTACAAAAGTGAACTTGATTCATCTGAAGCATTCGAAAATTTTGTCTCTGCGATAAAAGAAAAGGCACCTGATAGCGTTACTTTATTATATGCATATAAAAACCAAGTCAAGAATCATGCGATTATACTTCAACAGGAAATAATTAATAAATTGAAAGAATGGAATATGTAAATGCAACAGTCCGCAGACAAGACAGACTCATGGATGAAAAGTCTGCTCATGAATTGTTATCAAAGGGAGAGTTCGGTATCTTATCGCTTATAGACGAAAGCGGAGAGGCTTATGGCATTCCTCTCAATTATGTTTGGGACGGGAATGACAGTCTGTATATTCATTGTGCCCCTGAAGGAAGAAAATTACGTGGGATAGAGAAGCATCCGAATGTCTCATTCTGCGTGATAGGACATACACATCTTATACCTAACAAGTTTACTACCGAATATGAAAGTATCATACTCAGAGGTACAGCAGTGATACATCTCAGCGACGAAGAGAAGATGAACGCCTTGCGTCTCATGCTTAAAAAACTGTCGCCTCATGATACCGTAGTAGGCGAGAAGTATGCTCATGGTTCATTTCACCGTGTGGAGATTATTCGTGTCGATGTAAAAGAATGGAGCGGGAAATGTAAGCATGTCCATTCAGCAGATTAATTAGTGTCCCTATTTTGCTTTTTTGAAAAATTGAACTATCTTTGCATCGATAAATAAAAAAGAGATTATGAAAGCATTATTAATTAATGGAAGTCCCCGTAAAGAGGGGAATACATTTATTGCGTTGTCGGAGGTAGCAAAGCAACTAGAGAAGAATGGTATAGAAGCTGAAATCGTTTGGATAGGCAATAAAGCAGTACGTGGTTGTATTGCATGCAATTCGTGTAAGGAGAAGGGTATTTGTGCATTTGCCGATGATGTGTACCTTAAAATAAGGGAAACGCTGAGGGAATCGGATGCTCTTATCGTTGGCAGTCCAACCTATTACGGTGGCCCTAACGGTTCCTTGTGCTCTCTGTTAGACCGACTGTTCTATTCTACGCCAGCCAGTTACTATGCCAATAAGGTAGCTGCATCAGTTGCCGTATGTCGACGTGGAGGTGCCAGTGTCACTTTTCAGCGACTAAATATGTATTTCGAAATGCTCAATATGCCGATGGCGACATCTCAGTATTGGAATATTGTATACGGGCGCGATAAGGGTGAGGCAGCTCAGGACAGAGAGGGTTTGCAGACAATGCGGACACTGGCCAATAATGTTTCCTGGCTGTTGAAGAGTATTAAGAACGGTGGAGAACAGTTGCCGGAACGTGAGGCATGGGATAATTACAATTTCATACGTTAAACTATTTATTCTTGATGCCGGTATTCCTGAGGCGTACATTCTACGAGCCGCTTGAAATATTTGCTGAAGAAACTTGGATTGGGGAAATTTAGTTCCTCGGCTATTTGTGCTACAGACTTGTTGTCATGCTTTAGCATAATTTTAGCTGAGGTGATGATTGCCCGGTCTATCCATTCTTTAGCTGTCACATCGCTAGCCTGTTTTACGACTGTACCCAGATAGCGTTCGGTCAGGCACATCTTGTCAGCATAAAACCTCATTTGGTGTTCGTGGTTGCAATTGTTGTTGACGAGATATATGAAGCGGTCGAAAATAAAGCTTTCATTCGTGTAATTATTGTCGTGATGCGTATCATATTCGCAGAACATTAAGTCATATTGATTCAAGATAGCAGCTATCAGGTTCAATACTACTTGTTCGCTGTGGTTTTCCTTTCTTGCAACTTTTTGGAGCAGGAGGAACATTCTTTGAATAATATCAAGTTCTGGTTCCCTTATAACTAGTCTGCCATCTCTCATCTTCCCATTATAAATGGCGGGAAGACGATTGTTGAGTGACAGATGCAGCATCTCTGGTGAAATAGCCATGCCTGTCAGTGAAAAATCTTCACTAGCTTCCAATGGTTGAACGATTGTGCCAGGTGTGAGGAAAACAATCATGCCTTTTTCCATCTTGCGGTCAATCAGATTCATCCTTATCCGTGCACATCCATTCTGTACCAATCCCATACGGTAGTCTTGTAGTCGGAACAATCCGCCTACTTTCAGAAATCTCTTTATTACAGATTGCACATCCGATATGACCATTAGGTCTTTGCTCATAAATAAGTCGTGGCGCATATCCGATTCTGTTAATGCAAGCATTTCACGCATACGCTCGAATGTAAGTGATTCTGGTTTCTTCTGCATAACTTATATATATAATATGGTGATACGATATCTGTTTATGATGCAAAGATAATAAAATTATAGTATTCTGTTCCTTTTGTAAGTATAAATCGAACAAAAAGGACATTTTTGCAATATAAAGGATAACGGCAGATTATAAATTTTGCCATACCTTTGCATAAAAATTAAGATAGAGATGAAAAAACTATTATTATTAATGATGTATGTTGCAGTGCTGCCAATGAATGCTCAGACATTGACACTCGAAGACTGTAAGCAATTGGCACACGACAACTATCCGACAGTGAAACAGTATCATCTGGTAGAGCAGACTCGTGATTTCACTATTGAAAATGCTTCTAAGGCTTGGTTACCACAAATTAGTGCATCGGTCAACGGATTGGCTTTTACGAATGTGTTGGATCTGACTGATCTGATGAAGCAGGCTGGTGTGGATATGAAAAACTGGTTGGTTGCCGGTTCGGTGATGATTAATCAGAATATTTATGATGGTGGACAGGTAAAGGCGAATAAGAATATCGCAGCCGCCCAGGCGGAAGTTCAAAAGCATCAACTCAATGTGAATATGTATGATCTCAATCAACGAGTCGAGCAACTATATTTTGGTGTGCTCACGCTCGATGAACAGATTAGGCAAACAGAACTGTTGCAGAACGATCTCGCATTGAGCAACAAGACGATTACTTCAATGATAAGTGAGGGAGTAGCCAATCAGACAGATCTTGACGCTGTCAAGGTGGAACAGGTAAAAGCTCAACAGACGCTTGATGCGCAAAAGACATCACGTGCATCTTACTTGCAAATGATAGGAGTCTTTATAGGCAAGAAACTGGGAGAGGGTATGGTGTTGCAGAAACCGGCAATGGCGGATGTGATAAACAATACCGACAATCGTCCTGAGATAGATTATTACAAGTCACAGGGTATTCTGCTTGATGCCCAACGCAAACAGTTGGATACCAAACTGCTGCCAAAGTTGAGTGCATTCGGTATGGGTGTATATCACACTTCTGTTACCGATATGATGAACAACGGTCTGTTGGCTGGCGGACTGACACTTAGTTGGAATATCGGTGCTCTGTACACACGTAAGAATGATATCAAGAACATTGAGACACAACGGCGTATAATCGATTCACAAAGGGAAACATTCTTATTCAACAACTCATTGCAGAACGAGAACACGAATGGTAACATCAGTACGCTCAGACGACAGATTAGTCAGGATGATGATATCGTCGGCCTTCGAGAGCGCATACGTAGCAAAAGCGAGAAAAAAGTAAAACTGGGAACGGAGAGTATTAATGAAATGTTGCGTGACATCAATGCCGTGAGTCAGGCCCGTCAGCAGAAGGCACTCCACGAAATCCAGTTACTCAAAGAGATATATTCATTAAAGACAATCAATAACAATTAAGCACAATTAAGCGATATGAAAAAGATGATGATATTTGCAGCAGCTGCACTGTTGGTTGCTTGCGGAGAGAATAACAAAGATTATGATGCTACGGGAACTTTCGAAGCCACCGAGATAACCGTCAGTGCCGAACAGACAGGAAAATTGATGCAGTTTGGTATTACTGAAGGCGACAGAATAGAAGAGGGAAGACAGATTGGTTTGATAGATACCGTACAGTTATATCTTAAAGCCCGTCAGATGGGTGCAACCAAATTGGTCTATTCGGCGCAGAAACCGGAGACACAGAAACAGATTGCCGCTACACGTCAACAGATAATCAAGGCACAGCAGGAAGTGAACCGATATACCCAATTGGTCAAGGAAGATGCTGCCAACCGCAAAGTCCTTGATGACGCGAAGAGTCAGTTGCAGGTATTGGAACGTCAACTTGAAGCGCAGACTTCCTCGTTGAACACATCCACTAAGAGTCTTTCAGCTCAGATGGGAACAGTGGATGTCGAGAAATTACAGATTATAGACCAATTACAAAAATGTCATGTCTATTCTCCTATATCAGGTACTGTCCTTGAAAAATATGCCGAACAGGGAGAGTTCGCAACAATCGGCAAACCTTTATTCAAAATAGCCGATACAGATAATATGTATTTGCGGGCTTATATCACATCAGATCAACTGAAAAGTGTGAAGTTAGGGCAACAGGTAAAGGTGTACAGTGATTATGGTAATGGAAACCAAAAGGAATACCGAGGTACAGTGACATGGATCAGCAGTAAGAGCGAATTTACTCCCAAGACAATTCTTACCGATGATGAACGTGCCGATTTGGTTTACGCCATCAAGGTTGCTGTCAAGAATGACGGTTACATCAAAATAGGTATGTACGGAGAAGTTAAACTCTAAAAATCGCCAATCATGTCTCATGCAATTGAAGTGAACCATATATCTAAAAGTTACGGCAAAGTGCTGGCGCTCAAGGATGTTTCCTTCTCGGTAAATAAAGGCGAGATCTTCGGACTGATCGGTCCCGATGGTGCTGGCAAGACATCCATGTTCCGTATTATGGCTACACTGATTCTTCAAGATAAAGGGACAGCTACCGTTGATGGATACGATGTTGTAAAAGGGATGAAAGACATCCGTAAGCGAGTAGGATATATGCCTGGTAAATTTTCACTTTATCAGGACCTTACCGTAGAAGAGAATCTGAAATTCTTCGCGACACTCTTTGGTACTACCATCGAACAGGGCTACGATTATATCCGGGCTATCTATTCACAGATAGAACCGTTCAAGGACCGTAAGGCAGGTGCCCTTTCCGGTGGTATGAAACAGAAACTGGCTCTCAGTTGCGCCCTCGTTCATCAGCCGAGTGTACTGTTTCTTGATGAACCTACTACGGGTGTTGACCCGGTAAGTCGTAAGGAATTTTGGGAAATGTTACAGATGCTCCTCGAGCGTGATATCACTATCGTGGCAGCCACACCTTATCTGGATGAAGTGCGCCAATGCCGTCGTGTCGCTTTTTTAGACCATGGCGAGGTGCGCGGCATAGATACGCCTGAAATCATTCTCGACCGTTTCAGGGATGTATTCAATCCTCCGGCGATAGAAAAATCGAATGCAATGGAAGTGAAAGACGAGAACGTAATAGAGGTGGAGCATCTCGTAAAAGCCTTTGGCACGTTCCATGCCGTGGATGATATCAGTTTCACTGTCAGACGAGGAGAAATTTTCGGTTTCCTCGGAGCTAACGGTGCAGGGAAGACAACCGCCATGCATATACTTACCGGACTCAACCAACCTACCAGTGGACATGGTAAGGTGGCAGGTTTTGATGTTTCGAAAGAGTATGAACAGATTAAGAAACACATCGGATATATGAGTCAGAAGTTTTCGTTGTACGAAGATCTGACAATAGCCGAAAACATCCGACTCTTCGGAGGCATCTATGGTATGAAGGACTCTGATATCAAACGGAAAACAGATGAATTGCTCGAACAACTGAATTTCTCTGAACATAAGAACGATATCGTGGCAAGCATCCCTCTCGGTTGGAAACAGAAACTTGCGTTCTCGGTAAGTATATTCCATGAACCGGAAGTAGTGTTCCTCGATGAACCGACAGGCGGTGTGGACCCTGCAACCCGTGGACAGTTCTGGGAACTGATTTACGCGGCTGCCGCTCGAGGCATCACCGTCTTTGTCACCACCCATTATATGGATGAGGCTGAATATTGCGACCGCATCTCAATCATGGTCGACGGCAAGATAAAAGCTATGGGTTCACCCGCAGAACTGAAAAAGACATACGGGAAACCAGATATGGATGGTGTGTTCACCTATCTCGCGCGTCAGGCTACACGCTCAGGCGATTAAAACTTAAAATGAAATTCAATGAAGCAATTTATATCATTTGTCATCAAGGAATCTAAGCATATCTTCCGCGACAAGCGTACGATGCTTATTCTTTTCGGTATGCCTGTCGTCATGATGCTGCTCTTTGGTTTTGCCATTACTACTGATGTGAAGGATGTACGAACTGTAGTGGTCACATCATCCCAGGACTATCAGACGCAAAATATGATAACAGCTCTCGGCACAAGCGAGTATTTTGATATCATGTACAGTGTCAGTACACCGGCAGAAGCAGAACGGCTCATCCGCGACCAAAAAGCGGATATAGCGATTGTCTTTTCTCAGAATTTTGCAAGTAAGAAAGGCGGATTACAGATTCTTGCTGATGGAGCCGACCCCAATATGGCTCAGCAATACAGCAATTATGCCACTCAGATTATGTCTCAGCATCTGATGAACAGTGTTCCGTCTGCGTCACCGCCACTGATTAGTGCCAAGTTGCTCTATAACCCTCAGATGAAGAGCGCCTACAATTTTGTCCCTGGTATTATGGGTATGCTCCTGATGCTTATCTGTGCCATGATGACTTCTATCAGTATCGTCAAAGAGAAAGAACGGGGAACAATGGAAGTGTTGCTCGTCAGTCCGATACGTCCTATCCTGATTATTATCTCTAAGGCCATCCCCTATATGGTGCTTGCCTTTATGGTACTCATTACGATACTGCTGATGTCTAAATATATTCTTCTGGTTCCATTGTCGGGCAGTCTTTTCTGGATTATCGGTATCTCATGTATCTATATCATGATGGCACTGTCGTTGGGACTGCTGATATCATCCATCGCCCAGACGCAGTTGGTTGCTTTGCTGCTTTCTGCGATGGTATTGCTGATGCCATGTATCATGCTCAGCGGGATGATGTTCCCTATAGAGAGTATGCCGGCTATCCTGCAGTGGGTGTCGGCTGTGATGCCTCCGAGATACTATATTTCGGCCATGCGTAAACTGATGATTATGGGTACAGGTATCGACAGTGTTTTACAGGAACTCACTGTCCTTTCATGTATGACAATCTTTTTCTTGGGCATAGCCCTCGCGAAATTTAATAAACGATTAGAATAATGACACTGAAATATCTCATACGTAAAGAATTTCTGCAGATCAGGCGTAACGCTTTTCTGCCCAAACTCATCATCGTGTTTCCTATCGTCATCATGTGTGTGATGCCTTGGGTGATGAATATGGAAATCAAGAATATCGTAGTGGATGTAGTCGACAACGATCGTTCCACATTCTCTCAACAACTGGTTCACCATATTGAGGCTAGCAACTATTTTATCCTCCATGGACAGAAATCCAGTTATACAGATGCCCTGAAAGAAGTGGAAGAGTCGAAAGCTGATGTCATCGTTGAGATACCAGCCAATATGGAGAAGGACTTGACGAACGGTTTCCATCCTCAGATATTGGTCGCCGCTAATGCCGTGAACGGTACGAAAGGGTCGATGGGCAGTTCATATCTGAGTAATATAGTCACTCAATATGTTTCGCCTGAAACGGCAGCTGTTAATTCTAAACTGTCTACGCTTTATCTGTATAACAAACATTTGAATTATAAAGTGTTTATGATACCGTCGCTTATGGCTATCCTTGTCATGCTGCTGTGCGGTTTCCTGCCTGCACTGAATATTGTCGGAGAGAAGGAAAGCGGAACTATTGAGGCCATCAACGTGACACCTGTGAGCAAGTGGACATTTATTCTGGCGAAACTCATACCTTATTGGATTATCGCTATTGTTGTGATGACGCTCTGTTTTATCCTCTCGTGGGCAGTGTATGGTATTACATCAGCCGGCAATCTTGCACTTGTATACCTATTGGCCATGCTTTTGGCATTCATATTCAGCGGTTTCGGACTGATTATATCCAATTATAATGAAACCATGCAGCAGGCTGTATTTATGATGTGGTTCTTTGTGGTGATACTGATGCTGATGAGCGGTCTGTTTACCCCTGTCCGTTCTATGCCTCATTGGGCGTATCTCACTACATATATCAATCCGATGCATTATTTCATAGATGCCATACGAACAGTCTTTGTGCGCGGTGGTGACTTCCAGAGTATAACGCCGCAGGTTGTTGCACTCGCTTTTCTGGCAGTTGTCATGGATGGTTGGGCTGTGTTCAGTTACAAGAAGAATAGTTAAATCAACAGAAGTCGACAACGTCTTTTCCGTTGCCGACTTCTGTCCTTAAGATAACTTTTATTAGTAAAATGTGATGTGCAATTGTTATGGAAGAAGTTCAAAGTCAACAGAACTTCTGATATCTGATGATGATGCACAAACGTAGACTTTAAATTTCCCTGGTTCAGAAACCCATGAATGCTTGTCGGAATTGTAGTACTGCAATTGTTCTGGGGTGATATTGAACGTGACAGTTTTCGTTTCACCCGGATTCAGAGATACTTTTTCGAATCCCTTCAGTTCTTTGGCCGGACGATTGACAGAGCACTGTTCATCACTGATATACAATTGAACAATTTCCTTACCGAAACATTTACCTGTATTGGTGATAGGAATCCTCAGTGAAATGTGTCCATTGGATGATATCCTGTCGGCAGATAGAGTAGCTTTACCATACTTGAAGGTCGTATAACTCAGACCAAAACCGAAAGGAAATCTTGGCGTAATATGTTTGGTGTCAAACCAACGGTAACCTACGTAGATGTCTTCTTTATAATCCACTTGACCGTCAACTCCGGGATAGGCCTCTTTCCCATAATGTGCAAAACCATAATCATCAAGGTCCTTGCCAAATGTAACAGGCAATTTGCCACTGGGATTTACCTTACCGCTGAGGACATTGGTAAGACTCTCGCCAGCCATTGAACCTAGATACCAACAGTGAATCAGACCTTTTACTTTGTCAATCCATGGCGTGGCGTATGCATTTCCACCGAAAGTAACAACAATCAGGTTCTTTTGGACTTTGGACAAATCACTGATTAGTTGGTTCTGACCAAAAGGAAGATCGTAATTTTCACGGTCGCCATTTTCACAATCCTGACGAGTGTTTTTATTCAGTCCACCGATAAAGATGACCAAATCGGCAACTTTCGCTTTCGTTACTGCCTCATCGTGGAGCGTCTTCTGCAGATTGGGGTCAACAGAATCTACTTTGTCATAAAGTACCTTTCCGCTTTCATATCCTTTGGCGTATTCAATCCCGTTGCCAAAAAAATGACATAAACTTTCCAATGGAGAAATGTCACGCAATGTCTTGAGTTCAGAAGAGCCACCGCCAAGGGTGAGAATACGTGTGGCATTTTCGCCTACAATGAGTATGCGTTTATATTTCTTAGGTTGTAGAGGTAAAATCGACTGAGCGTTTTTGAGTAATATGATGCCTTCTTCACCAATCTCGCGACACACATCATAATGAGCATCCGAACACTGAGAACCGATTACTTTGTTGGTATTCATAGATGTCCGGAAAATGGTACGTAATACACGTGCCGCCTTATCGTTGAGCACACTCATGGGGATCTTACCCTCATTGATAAGCTTTTCGAATGGGTCGGCAAGATAATAGTCGTTATAACCGAATTCTGCCTCTTTTGTCTTTCCGTCTGTGAAGGTACCCATTTCTATATCGAGTCCTCCGGTGGCGGCCTGCCATGTATCTGTCGTACCGCCCCAGTCGCTGATAAGAGCGCCGTCAAACTTCCATTCACCTTTCAGGATGCCATTGAGCAATTTATCGTTATGGCACATGTGTATATGATTCCACAAAGGGTAAGAACCCATCACGGTCCATACTCCGCCGTCGACCACCGCATTCTTGAATGCCGGCAGGTAAATCTCGTTGAGTGCACGTTCACTGACATTCACATTGACCTTGAAACGGTCAATTTCCTGATTGTTTAATGCAAAATGTTTTAGACAGCATGCCACACCATTTTTCTGAGCACTCTGAATATACGGAGTTACCATTGAGCCCGAGAGATAAGGATCTTCACCCATATACTCAAAGTTACGGCCACACAGTGGAGTTCTGGCAATATTGACACCAGGTCCCAGCATGATATCCTTGCCCCGGAAAGCGAATTCTTCACTGACAGCATTACCATAGCGTGCTGAAAGTAATCGGTTCCAAGTTGAGGCCAGACATGTGAGTGAAGGGAAAGCTACAATAGAATCGTTTGTATACCTGGCAGGGTTCCATGAGTTCCATTCCAGTTCTTCGCGTACACCATGAGGACCGTCATCCATATTCAGTTGACGTATTCCGAGACGGGGAACACCAGCAGAAGTAAACTTGCTCTGCGCATGGAGAAGCATCACTTTTTCATGTGTCGTCATCTTGCTGAGTGCGTCTTGGACACGTTCCTCTAATGGTTTTTGAGGATTTAGATAGATGGGGGCGCTTTGAGCCCCCATTCCTATCGTACTGACTGCTACGAAGGCAGCCATTATTATCCTTTTCATCTTTACCTATTGTTTTATTGTATTGAAACTCTGTCTACATAATATCCGTGACCTACACAGAGGAATCCACCTTGTGCCTGAATCAGGTCCAATGCTTCTTGAGTGAGCAGCACTTCTTTCACACCATCGGCAGGTAAGTCTATTTTACTTGTTCCAGGTAGATTGGTCCACCAACCTGTCGTCGTCTGCATCTGATGATAGGTAGCAGATGGTTCAAGCGTGTAGTATATGCGTAGTGTGGAACCTGCTTTAAATGTGGCGAACTTGTCCATGCCAATTAAATTGAAAGTCTTGTTAGGATTGCCGTCAGGATATTCCCATGACACATAATGATGACCTTCCCAAAGAGTTATTTCAGATGAGATGGTCGCTGTGATCTGACTCTTCGCACCTGTTGAAGTGTAAAACTGCAATGTCTGTCCGTCTTTTGTCTTACCGGTTACTACATAATCACCATCTGAGAGAGCAGGACAGGTAAACGTCAGTTCTGTTGCTGTCTGGTTAGAGAACGCCGTGACAGTCTGGTCGCCAATAGTGACAGATGCGACATTCTCAAGGTTGATACCTTTCAGTGTCCATGCAGAATTGGCATTGGCACGTGTGGCACCTGAAACGACGAGCGCAGCTTTACTTACTGTTACGCTTTCTGCGCCATATTCATTACCGTCATTATCTATGAGAATCATCCGATAAGAACCTTCGGCTATATCTGAAGGAACAGCATATTCTATATATTCCTGATCTCCGTCCTTTCCATACGTAATATCATTGACAGCCGTCGTTCCTATTTTTAAACTTTTTACTCCGGCTAGATTAACACCCAGAAGGCGTGCTTTGGTAGCAGGTGCCACAATACGCTCTGATGCCACTGGAGATGAGTAGGGGTCTGTACTTAATGGTTTTACTACAACGAGTCCCTCACGGCTTGTCGACTTTCCTGCCTGAGTGGCAGCAACAATTTTGATTGTATAAGTACCTGCCAGCAGAGGCAATTTAAGTTCTTTGCCTTCAGCAACCTCTTGATCATCGATAGAATAAGTGACAGTCGTATAGTCGGCTGGCGTCACAGTGAGTTTCATATTCAGTGTATCCGTACGTGATATAGTGGCGAAAGTCGCCAGTTGTCCGTTTGATCTGTCAGGGAAGATCGGGTCCAGAATACGTGGATTATCATCCGAAGTCGCTGTTGAAAACGGATCTTCTGCGCTACATGAAGTGAATATGACACATAGCGTCATGAAGGACAGCAATATTAAATATATCTTTTTCATTTTTTTCTTTATTATGTCTATTATACGATCTGTAATTACTTAACATCCCACCATACATGTGTGTGCCAGTCGTCTGTACCGCCCATGCGGTCGAGGGCTTCCTGATAGTTGACTTTATTGTATGAGGATTCCAACACTGGATAACAAAGACGTACTGGTATTTCTGTTCCGCCTGTGAGAAATTGACCAAAGCCGTAATCAGCAGGAGATTTCATGCGCGGGTAACCGGAACGTCTTACATTTGCCCAGCACTCGAATGGATTCGTGAAATGGAGAATCCACGCCTGTACATTGATTGCCTCCTTTTGTTTCTCTGCAGTGTGACCGAAATCGTTGTTTGCCAGATAGGTATCAATTTCTGAAGAAGAGATCGGGTCGCAACCGTAGTTGTCGCTAAGGAACTGCATCGCTTTTCTCACGCCCGATTTATAATAATCCTCTGCAGAAATACTGCTTTGCAGCCATCCTTTTACACCAGCCTCAGCCATGAGGAAATCTACTTCAGCAGATGTCATCACAACGCCCGGATTCTCAGCTTTGAGGAAGTTGGTCGCCAACTTAGGCTCCACCTCGCGTGCAAGGTTAGGGTCAATCTTAGAATTCGATTTAGCCATCTCTGTCAGTATCGTACTCTTGTATCCTGCCGGCCATGGTTCCCATGAATAAGCTCCCGGGTCGCGAGGTTCCACTTTGACACCCCCGTTCAGAATCTCATCCGTCAAGTCTACACGATTGTCAGGACCTGTGGCACTCATCAGACCGTCATAATAGAAACGGGCAATTCTGTATGTGCGCGGATCGTTTGTGTTTTTCATCTGATTGTAGAATGTAGAACAGATATAACTTGGGTTATTAGAGGGGTCGTTACCGAAGAGCAACTGAGATATACGGTTGGCACGATAATCGACATAAGCCTCGGAACCGAAACTGAAAGAAACATTGATGTATTTGATCAGTGCATCTTCAGAAGATGATTCCATGACACCATTAGGGTCATTTGCCGCTTTCAGAAATTCAGTTTTGGCAAGTTCAGGAGCCACATCAGAGATACGCATGGCATAACGCATACGTAGAGAATTGGCAAACTTTTTCCATTTTGCGATATCACCTTTATATATGACATCGCCCGTAATCTTGTCTTTTGATGCGTCAAACTGAGTCAGAGCTGTGTCCAACTGGGCGAAGAAATCACTGTAGATATCCTCCTGTTTGTCAAACTTCGGCGTAGCGATTCCATTGATGTAACCCATGCCTGCCTCTTTGTATGGTGCGTCTCCGTAGATATCAGAGATGACAGACATCAGATAAGTGCGGTACACGCGTAAAGCAGCATTGATATTCGTTTTTGAGGCATCATTATGCGTACGACTTTCTGCATCAGTCACATTCTTGATAGCTATAGGATATAACAGTTGCCATACATGAGTCATCTCATTATTGTCAACCGTGTGGCGCCCTCCGTAATTAGTGGTGTTCCAACAGCCCATCAACTGCTGATTGAACGCATAGAGATAACTGCGTACGGTTTCCATCATAGCGATGTCGCCATATACCTGAAGTTCGCCCGTTGTGAGTTGGGCATTCGGATCAATAGTGGCAGCCTTCGAAGGATCTGTATTCAGGCTCGTCATGTAATCATCACTACAAGAAGTGAATGTCATGGCACTAGCCACTAATGCTGCCGTGATATATAATTTGTATTTTTTCATTGTAATTTCTGCTTATAATAATTAAAATTTCACGTTGACATTGAAACCATAACTCTTGCGTGATGGGAGAGAACCGTATTCAAGTCCCATACCGGTAGTGTTGTTGTAGTTAGAGTCTGGATCGATGTTCGGGATGTTCTTCCAAACGATGAACGGATTACGTGCAACGAACGATACAGAGAGAGATTTTACGATGTTTTTCAACCAAGATGTCGGAACATTGTAACTCAGTGTCAGTTCACGGCATTTGATATATGAATTGTCATAGATGAACATTGACGGAGCATTACGGCATACACTCATCCAGTAGTCTTCAGGATTAATGTAAATATCGTTTGCCTTATAGGTGCCGTCACCATTGTCGATTACACCGGGAGCGACGAATCCGCCGGTCGCTTTCCAGTTGGCTGAGCCTTTGGGATAACCAGCTTCCTGGCGTTGTTCTTCTGACAGATACCAAGCTTCACGACCTTCCAGTGTCTGTGTCGTCTTTCCAGATTCGTAAGCGGCACGGGCTGACATAGAATAGAGATCAGCTCCCACTTTTACATCGAAAATAGCTGATAGTGATACATTCTTGTATGTAAAAGAAGTGGTCAAACCACCTGTCCAGTCCCAAGATGCGTTGCCTAACACGTGATTACTCTTATCATATTCAGGAAGTCCTGTCTTCGGGTCGATGAGAATCTGTCCGGCATCATTACGTTTGAAGTCGGGACCGATGATCGAACCGAAATTCTCGCCTACTTTTGCAGCTACCTGCACATCCAGCCATGATGCTTTTTCCAGTTCGAACATATCCATGTTATCGACAAGTTGTACGACCTTATTGCTGTTCTTAGAGAAGTTGAAATTCAAGTCCCAAGAAAAATCCTTTGTCTGTATCGGTCGAGTGTTCAGGGCGATTTCAATACCCTTGTTGTCAATCTCTCCTGCGTTTATCAGACGGTAAGTGTAACCTGAAGTCCATGATGTGGCCATACCCATAATCTGGTTTTTACTCTTCTGAGAATAATAAGTCATATCAAGTCCGATACGGTTGTTCAGGAATTTAGCCTCAAGACCGATTTCGAAAGAGTTGGTCTTTGTCGGTTTCAGATCTTTATTCGGTATGGTATTGTTGTTGATACTGCCGATGGTGTATCCCGGATAGGTGAATCTGGACTTTGTGTAAACGAGTCCCAACTGATAAGGGTCTGTGTCGCTACCTACTTGTGCCCACGACATACGCAGTTTACCATAAGGCATGATTTTTCCGAGTTTAGCCAGTTCGGAGAAGACAAAACTACCTGAGAATGATGGATATACATATACATTATTACTTACAGGCAACGTGGAACTCTGGTCGCCACGCAGTGTAGCATCAAGATATAACAGATGTTTCCAACCCACATTGACTGAACCATAAACAGAATTAATTTGCTTCCGATACGTGTTCTCTTCGATGCTTGTTTCGTTGAAACTCATCAGTGCCACTACATCGCGTATCTGCATATCCTGCGCGGTGATGACAGAGGTAAGGTTGTTCACCTTATATACATTACCGCCCAATGTGGCGTTGAAGTCGAAATTGCCCCATGTGTTATTATATAAAGCGAGTATTTCGTAGTTGTACATACGGTTCCGGAAATTGCTGTTTTGCATTCTTCCAGCTTCAAATCCCGGAGTCGTAGGTGCTTTGAAGTCATTGAACATGAACCAATTCAGATCGGCTCCCATCGTTCCCTGCAACTTAAAGTGTTTGGAGACGTTCCATGTTACCTTGGCCGTGAGACGGAACTGGTCTTTCTTCGACTCGTTCGAATTCTTGTATACATCCCAATAAGGATTCACATTATAAGGGTCCATACCGTTCCAGTTGGAATATTCACCGTTCTGGTCCTGATAGGTCTTAAGCCATTCCTGATCATAAGTTGTGGCAAGTGTCATCAGGTTCTTACCGATGTTCGACTTGCTGTCACCCAATGCAGGACGGTTCTTCACATACTCACGTGTATAGTTGGCGCTGAAATCGAAATCGAATTTTCCAGCAGATGTGTTGGCACGAATATTGAAGATATCGCGGCTCATATTTGTGTTGGGGACAATATCATTGTTGCGCATATCGGTATAGGTGAAACGAACTCCTGTGGCGCCACTGTTTACTCCGACAATAGCCGTATTCGTTGCTGTATAACCCGTGCGGAAAAATTCAGAAGTGTTGTCAGGAATAATATTATAAGGACGCTCTACGCCATCGAAATATTTCAGCATATTCGTTCCGTCAGCCTTTGGTCCCCAACTCTTATTCGTGTTGGAAACAGCGTCGTAACTGTAATTACCGTTACTACCCATACCATATACCTGCTGTATGTTATTCCATTTGGCAAGTTGGGTATCCATTGTTATGGAACCATTGTATTCAAGACTGAACTTGTCTTTGGCCGCTTTCTTTGTAGTGATAAGGATCACACCATGTGAAGCTCTACTACCATAGAGAGCAGATGCCGCAGGACCTTTCAGTACTGACATGTTTTCTATATCATCAGGATTGATACTCGAAATTCCGTCACCGAGGTCAAAACCACCATAAGTACCGGCACTACCGAAGTTGGTATTGTCCAAAGGCACTCCGTCTACTACATAGAGAGGTTGGTTGTTTCCGGTCATTTCGGTACTACCACGCAGGATGACACGAGTGGAACCTGAAGGTCCGCCTGCCGTCTGACTGATGACGAGTCCAGGTATCTTACCCGCCAAAGAGTTGATGACATTGGTTTCCTTCGCCTTTTTCAGTTCATCACCCTTCACTTCACCTACGCCATATCCAAGAGCCTTGCGGTCGCGCTTGATACCAAGAGCTGTCACTACCACCTCGTCTATCATCTTAGCGTCTTCTTTGAGCACTATTCTCATATTGTCCGCCGCCTTTACTACGACAGATTTGTAGCCCATATAACTGACGGTTAACAAAGTTCCGGGTTTTACATCAAGAGTAAAACGCCCATTCAGATCGGTAACGACTCCTTGTCCATTACCTTTTACAGTGATACTGGCACCAATGATCGGTTCTGTTCCGTCCGAAACAGTTCCCGAAATTTTTTGCGACTGCTGCGTTACAGCAACATTAGGTTCAGTTGCACACAATCGCTGTACACCCAGTGGCAAGAAAATTAAACTTGCACACAGTACACTAACAAATTCATGATTAAGTTTGTTCATTTGTATAAGTTATGTTATTAACAAAAATTGACGGTGCAAAAGTAAAAGTAAAATGTTTAAGGTAGGTTTGTATACAAACAAAAAAGGTTTCAAATCTAACATATTGTTATTTGAAACCTTTCTATTTCTAGTGTAAATACTTGATTTACTTATACTTACTAGGAGAAACCCCAAAATGCTTTTTAAATGTGGTACTAAAATGTTTCACATTGACGAAGCCTGTCGAAACAGAGACATCCAGTACCGATTTACCTTCTTTTATCAAAGAGGCGGCCCTTTCAAGACGGATGATACGGATGAAATCTTGTGGAGATTTGGATGTCAGTTTTTTCAGCCGACCATAGAAAAGTGTACGGCTCATGGCCATTTCCCTGCATAATCCGTCTATATTAAAATCGGTGGATGCAAGGTTTTCCATCACGATTGAGGTGACCTTCTCAACAAATTCTTGGTCGCTTTCATTGATTTCATTCCGCTCTTCCTCAATCAATTCCTCAGGTTCTTGTCCGCTGGTGTCTTGACGGGCGATGTCTAACGAATGTTTCAGATAATATTTGCTCAGTCTGCGGTGATTGAGAAGAATACTGTCTATTTTCTTTTTAAGAATTTCTACATCAAAAGGTTTGGTGATATAGTCGTCGGCACCTTTTTCCAGTCCTTTGATGACGAAGTCGCGCCCTGATATGGCTGTAAGCAGGATAACAGGCAACCATGATGTTTCAGGATTTTCTTTGATGATATGGCATAAGTCGTTTCCATTCATGCCGGGCATCATCACATCAGAGACAACGATGTCGCACACTTCATGTTCCAGAAAAGCCAATGCAGCTTCCCCGCTATCAACCGTCTGAACATGATAGGATGAACTGAATGTCAGTCGGATGTAGTTGCGCAGTTCATCGTTGTCATCAACAAACAGGATTGTTTCTTTGTTTTCGTCAGTCTCTGTCGGAGGACTGGCTTCCTGAAGATTGCCGGAGTAGCTCTCTGGTCTGCTGTCGGTGACAGCATCACTTGTCTTATCAAGGAATTCCTTTAAATGTTCGTACCCCTTGTGCAGTGTCATAAGGAATGTGGAACCATTGTTTTCTTCACTTTCAAAAGTCAGTTTACCATGATGCTGTGCCACAAGGCGTTCCACCAGCATCAGTCCAAGACCGCTTCCTGTCTCTTTCGAATTGACCGCATTATCTGCACGGTAGAAATTCTGGAAGATATGTTTTTGCGACTTTTTCGGAATACCGATGCCGTCGTCCTTCACCTCTATGTATATATGACTGTCATCATTCCATGCGCGGATACATACATGTCCTCCATTGAGCGTATATTTCACGGCGTTCGACAATAGGTTCTCGAATATCTTGTCAGCCATGTCCGTATCCATCCATACTGTTTCATCTTCAGGACATTCGTCTAACGTCAGACTGATATTCTTCTTGCTGGCTACAAGTGAGAATTTATCGATCTGTTCGTTGAGCATAGTCCTGAGATTCAGTTGCCGTACATTCATATTGGTCAGTTTTCTTTCTACCTTCTGAAAATCGAGCAGTTGGGTCACCATTTTCAATAGTTTTTCTCCGTTTCTCCGGGCAATGTCCAGATAGTTGCGCGTATTGCCGTTGAGCGTACTGTCCTCTGCTATATCATTCAGTGGGGCAAGCACAAGACTCAGTGGAGTACGTATGTCGTGTGCGGTATTTACGAAGAAACGTATCTTTTCGTCATAATATCTGTGTTCCAGCCGGTCGTGATAGAATTGCCATGCCAGATATATCAATGCAACAAATATGGCTGTATATATCATCCATGCCATCCACGAATTCCACCAGGGTTGCGCTATATGTATATCAATACTTTTCTGACTGATTGTTTTGCCGTCGCTTCTACTGATGCTTTTCACAATAAACCGATAATTACCCGGGGGTAAGTTGGTGTAATGGGCATTTTGGTTCCGCGAAGGTTTACTCCAGTATTTATCGAATCCTTCAAGCATATATTGGTAAGCGATGTCATGCTGATATTTGTAGTTGATACTCTCGAAAACGATATCGAATGTGTTTTGGTCGTGAGAAAGTCGGAGGGAGCCTTCCCGCATCATTTTATATGTGTCGGTTCGCCATTGAGTTTCTTCGTTGTCATTTATTCCCTCGAGTTCAATTCGCACAAGACGTAGGTTCGTCTTGTAGTTAAGTGCTGCAATCTGTTGAGGATTGATGATGACGGCACCGCTACTCGTTCCTAGAATAAAATCGCCGTTATGCATCGTGGCTATCGACATCCTTTTGTATTCACGGTCAAGACCTTTCACAAAATTGATATTGACCACTTTCATGTCTTTCGATGAAACGACAGCGAGTCCCAGTTCTGTACTGGCAAAAATGCGTCCCAACCTGTCTTTGCCTAATGCGTAGACGGTGTTCGACGGCAGTCCGTTTGATGTATTGATGTTTCTGAGTTGTTTCTGTTTCTTGTTGTAGACATAGATACCGCCACCGTCGGTAGCTATCCAAGCCACATCCTTGTTGACAAAAAGTACCGACTGGATGAAATAGTTGACATCTCTTTTTGGAAAATCTCTTATCGTGAAATACGGTTCGATTTTTCCCCTGTTCTTATCGATGACATAAAGTCCGTTTGATGTGCCGATTGCTATTCGGCTGTCGGGCATCTCGGTCATGGTCTGTACCTGTTGCACATCATAATATTTTCTGACGCCGTTTCCTATCATGACAGTAGGTCCGTCAAGACAACCGATCCATATATTGCCACTATTATCCTTTAACAGACTATATACATAGTCCGTTTTCAGTATTCCGTTGGATACTGAATAAGCCTGGCGCACAGTCCCATTCGGGGAAACTTCAAAGACACCGTCTCCATAAGTCCCCACAAGTATCCCACCATGACTGTCGGGACAAAGAGTGATGGCCACTTTATTATATAGCGAATGTTTCCATCTGCCTGTCTTTTTGTCCTGCATGCTCACACCCTGGTCGGTCGCATACCAGATATTCCCTGCCTTATCTTCCATGACGCAGTTGACACAACTGTTTACCAACGACTGGTCGTTGAGATACTCGTGCTGTACAATCTCCATGACATGACCTATCGGGATAGCCATATCAATACCACCAGAGTATGACCCCATCCAGATATCACCAAAACGGTCTGTACAGATACTGTATATGCCGTTCCCGTGAAGCGCATTATTGGTTTTGTCTTCGGCATTGAAGAGCAGCCACGCTGCTTTTCCGTCGCGTAGAGAAGCGTATACACCCGCACCGTCAATACCGAAAAGTAAGGTCGAAGTGTTCATCCGTTCTATTGAACGGACAGGTGTTTTGGGCAGACTGGCAAGAGCCGGCATTGGTATTTCTTTCCAACTGCGTGTGTCATAAACCTTGATGCCATGATGAAAAGAACCTAGCCATAAACGTCGGGTAGGGGCATCGAAGAAGGATGATAAAACTGATATGGATTTTGTAATGCATTTCATCTTTCCTGTTTTCGTGGAATAGATGAAGGCCCCATGTTCGGTACCTACAATCAACTGTCCTTCGCCCGAGCTGATCATGTTCAGGTTGTTAACCAAGATATGGTGGCAGATGAACCCACTTTTACCGTTGTTTCGGATGAAGTACAGTCCATCGTCTAGTGCAAAATAAAAATTAAGTTGGTTGTCAATATATACATTATTGAGAATAACAGGCCTGGATAAGATGATACCCAAATCATATTTCAATTCAAATCTGTCAAGAGCGACATTGTAAGCATAAATTTTCCCCTTATTGTCATACGCATAAATGTTTTTTCGGGAATCACTCACCATTTGTACACTTCGGCCGCAGGCATCACTGAATCTGGTCTTTTTGAATAAATCGTAGTTTTGTATAGAATATCCATTATATCGGTCGACACCATTCTTGGTACCGAACCACATCGCACCGTCGGCACTCTGCATAATGGAATAGATACGGGCACTGCTCAGACCGTCGCTTGTGTTTAAATTCGAGAATATGAAGTTATGCCGGTCTGTGCCCTGTTGTGCAAAGACCGTTACAGAACAAGTAAAGAGGCAGATGGCTAATACATGCCTTACTTTCCGTAATAATTGCATAGGTT